>NZ_JAYKBO010000001.1:0-519953 GCF_035282635.1 Parvimonas sp. D2 | reverse complement strand
TGGCAGACGCACAGGACTTAAAATCCTGCGATGTTAACTCATCGTACCGGTTCGATTCCGGTCCTCGGCACCAGTTTAGTTTTTATATCGCGGGATGGAGCAGTTTGGTAGCTCGTCGGGCTCATAACCCGAAGGTCGTAGGTTCAAATCCTGCTCCCGCAACCATAAGAATAATCGAAAGATTATTCTTTTTTTGTGCAAAAGTTGGCTTAAATTGAATAAAAAATTTATATTATATTATTATATTATATAATTACTCAAGATTTGATTTTAAAGCATATTTGTGTTAAAATTATATGATAAGGAGGCAAATATGAAAGAGAATTATCAATTATTATTAGACAATATAATAAAAGAAAATGAAAAAAATAATATTGTTCCAACTCTTCTACTACATTCATGTTGTGGACCTTGTAGTAGTTATTGTCTTGAATATTTGTCTAATTATTTTAGAATTACAATTTTTTACTATAATCCAAATATTTACCCTAAAGAAGAATATTTTTTTAGAGTTGAAGAGCAAAGGAAATTGATTAAAAAAATTAATGGAAAATATCCTATAAATATGGTTGTTGGTAAGTATGATGTTGATAGATTTTATAAAATTGTAAAGGGAATGGAAAAAATGAAAGAGGGTTCTGTTCGTTGCCATAATTGTTATGAATTACGATTAAAAGAAGCTGCATTATTAGCAAAATCTGAAAATTTTGACTATTTTACAACAACGCTCACAATTAGTCCTCATAAAAATTCACAAATTTTAAATCAGATAGGACAGAAAATTGCTGAAGAAGTTGGAGTAAAGCATCTTCCGTCTGATTTTAAAAAGAGAAATGGATATAAAAGGAGTGTTGAACTTTCTTTGATGTTTGGAATGTATAGGCAAGATTATTGTGGTTGTATCTTTTCTAAGATGGAGAGAGAAGAATTTAAAAAATTAAAAGAAAGCTCATAGCCTTCTTTTCTTATGTTCTTGTAGTTAAACGGATATAACAGTCCCCTCCTAAGGGACCGTTGTGGGTTCGATTCCCGCCAAGAACGCCAAGAAAGTACATTTAATAATGTACTTTTTATTTATAGTGAATAAACAAACACCCATATGACATAAAGAGTTATGTGGAAATAGAAATTTCACTGTTTTTGCATAGGAGAAAATAATGAAAAGTTTTTTTAATTTTATTTTTAGTAGGATTTTTTTCATATTTTGTATGGTTTTAATTCAACTAGCTCTTTTAACATTGTTTATAATCTATTTTAATAGATATTTTATTTACTTGTATGGAACAAATTTGATTTTTGGTATAATTTTCACATTTATTATTATAAATGATAATATTAATCCAGCATTTAAAATAACTTGGATACTAATTGTAGTGGTACTTCCATTTTTAGGCGGATTAATTTATTTAACTTTTGGAGAAAAAAGACTTTTGAAGTCTGTTAAAAAAAGACTTTTTAATTTTTCCATAAAGTTTAAAGATTCAATGGATCTTTCAAAGGATTATGATATTGAAAATTTGAATGCGGCTGATATGAATGTTTATAGACAAGCTAAGTATATAAATAGTGTGACTGGGAGTCCAATTTTTTTTAATACTAAAACAAAGTATTTTTCTTCAGGAGAAGAGAGTTTTGATGAGTATTTAAATGATTTAAAATCAGCAGAAAAGTTTATTTTTATGGAATATTTTATTATTTCAGAAGGTTTTTTCTTAGATTCTGTTTTAAGAATACTAAAACAAAAAGTAAAAAATGGAGTAGAAGTTAAAATTATTGTAGATGATTTAGGTAGCATTTTTACAATTTCAAATAAAAAACTTGCTGACATTAGAAATTCTGGAATAAAAGTTGTAGAATTTAATCAAGTTAAAGGTATTATTTTACCAAAACATAATAATAGGACTCATAGAAAAATGACTATTATTGATGGAAAAATTGCTTATACTGGTGGAATTAATATAGCTGATGAGTATATAAATTTATACGAAAAATATGGTTATTGGAAAGATTCAGTTTTAAAGCTTGAAGGTCATGCTGTAGCCTCTTTTATAAATATGTTTATTTCTCTTTGGGACTATTCAACTGGAGAAAATACTGATATTTTGAGTTTGTATGATAAAAGTGACCTTGAAAAAAAATCCAGTATTAAGGACGATCTTGGCGTAGTAATTCCTTTTTCTGAAACACCAGTTATGGAATCTACAAGTGAAAATATGTATCTTAATATGATTAGACGAGCAAATAGATATATTTATATAACGACACCCTATTTAATAATAACTTGGGAAATGGAAAAAGCTTTAATAAGTGCTGCAAAAACAGGCGTTGATGTTAGAATTATAACACCACATATACCAGATAAAAAATATGTTCACTTACTTACTAGGTCTTTTTATAAAAATCTTGTAGAAAACGGAGTGAAAATATATGAATTTGAAAAGGGATTTATCCATGCGAAGAATTTCCTTTGTGATGATGGATTTGTTGTAATAGGGAGTATTAATTTAGATTACAGGAGTCTTTATCTTCACTTTGAATGTGCAGTTTGGACATTTGGAACTCCTATAGTAAAGGATGTTAAGGAAGATTTTGAAAATACTTTAAAAGAATCTATAGAGATTACTCCAGAGTGGATAAAATCAAGAAAATTAATAACAAGAATATTGCAATCGCTGTTAAGGCTGTTTGCACCATTAATGTAAGGAGAACTTTTACTCATAGTAAAAGTTTTTTTTTAATAGTATTAATTATAGCGATTTAATGTTGACAAGATTTACTTTCAAAATTGTACATATTATAAATATTATGATAGAATAATAGTCTAGAATATTATAAAAATGGAGATATTTATGAGAAATATTATGCTCACAGTTAGTTACGATGGAAGCTTGTTTTTTGGATTTCAAAAGCAAGAAAATGTTGTAACTGTTCAGGGAGAGATAGAGAATGCCCTAAAGAAAATTACCGGAGAAAATATTAAAATTATTTCAGCAGGAAGAACTGATAGAGGTGTACATTCTTTAAGACATATAATCAATTTTCATACTGAAAGTAATGTAGGAATTTTAAATTTTAAAACTGCTTTAAATCATTTTTTACCTATTGGTATTAGAGTCTTAGATTCTAAGGAGGTTTCTGAAAATTTTCATTCAAGATTTGATGCAAAGATGAAAACATATAAATATATTTTAAATTTAGATGAAGTTATGGATCCTATTTACTATAATTATAAGGCAAATTTTCCGTACCCTTTAGATATCGAGAAAATGCAAAGAGCAAAAGAATGTTTTATTGGGAAAAAGAGTTTTAAGTCATTTATGGGTCCAAGAACAGGTAATACTAATCCTATTAGGGAGATTAATTCTTTTGAAATGTATAAAGAAAATAATGACTTAATTTTTTTGATTAAGGGTCAAAGTTTTATTAGAAATCAAGTTAGAATAATGGTAGGAACTCTAGTAGACATTGGCAGAGGATTAATTGAGGAAGATGAACTTGAAAAAATTTTAGATAGTGAAGATAGGACTAAGGCTGGAGTAACTTTAAGTCCAAATGGTCTTTATTTAATGGAGATTTTATATGACAAATTTTAAAGATTTAGATTTTTTAGTTGAGAGTTTACGAGAAGTTGATAATGGTAGAAATCACATTTTGATAACGGGTAATATTAAAGTTGGAAAAAGCACACTTTTAAATGCTTTTATAGAAAAATATTACAAAAATTCTAAAATTGATGGAATTATGACTGAGCTTGTTATTACTGATAAATTTCGAATTGAACTTTTTAGATATGGAACAGAAGAAAGATTTGTTATTGGAGAAAGAGAAAAAGAAATGAAATTCTTTGACGAGATTTTCTTGAAAAAAAGTTATGAATTTATTGAAAATTTTAAAGATAATGATATTTTAGTTTTTGATGAGATAGGGAATAAAGAATTACATTTAAAAGAATACTGTAAAAAATTAATTTCTCTTTTTGAAAATAATAGAATTTTTGCAGTACTTAAGAAAGGTGGAAATCCAGTAATTGAAAATTTGGATAAATTAGAAAATTTTGTAATTTTTGATTTGGATAAGTTTTATGAATAGAGATGAGTATTTTATGAGTCTTGCTTTGAAAGAGGCAAAAAAGGCTTATGATAAGGGAGAAGTACCGGTTGGTTGTGTAATTGTTAAAGATGATAAGGTAATAGCTAGAGGACATAATCAAGTTTTGAGTAGAAAAAGTGGAGTTTATCATGCAGAAATTATTGCTATCAATAAAGCGGGACAAAAACTGGGCGATTTTAGACTTGAAGATACTGAACTTTTTGTAACTCTTGAACCTTGTTGCATGTGTGCAGGAGCTATTGTAAATAGTAGGATAAATAGAGTAATTATTGGAGTAATGGATGTGAAAAGAGGTTTTTGTGGCTCAATCGAAAATGTATTAGATAGGCAGGAACTTAATCATAGGTCAATTATAAAACTAGGAGTATTGGAACAAGAATGTTTAGAAATTTTGCAAGATTTTTTTAAAAATTTAAGGAGTGAAAATAAAAATAAATGAAATTAGTAGTTTGTTTAGATGAAAATAATGGCATTAGGTTTTTTGGTAAAAGACAAAGTCAAGATGAGTTGCAAAGAAAAAATCTCTTTGAATTAATTGGAAATTCAAAAATTTTTTTAACAGAATATAGCTACGATTTATATAAAGAAATAGAATTTAATTTTGAAATTATCGATGAAAATATAGAGATTGATGGAGACTCAGTATTTTTATATGAAGGAGAATTTTTAGATAAATTTTTACCTTTTGTTGATGAAATAATAGTCTATTTTTGGAATAGAGATTATCCTTTTGATGAAACATTTGATGAGTTTGAACAAGATTGTTGGAAGGAAAAAGAAGTTTTAGAATTCAAAGGAAAAAGCCATGAAAAAATTACTAGAAAAATATTTGTAAAGGAGAATAAAGATGAATAATAAGATTAGAATTGATAAGAAAAATATTAAGATTTTTGGAACTTTATTACTTATTATTATTGCATTATTTATTGCTTTTTTTACATATAGGTATGTTGAAAATAAAAATACTAGGAATACTAATATCGTTGGACTTGATATAAACAAGCTTCCAGAATATAACGGAAAGCCTTATGTAGTCATAAATAATAATGAGCCAAATTTTGATAAAAGTGAACTAGTTGCTGAATCTTTTGAAAAATATTCAGAACTTGATTCCTTAAAAAGATGTGGAGTTGCTGATTCAATAATTGGTCAAGACTTAATGCCAACTTCAAAAAGAGAGAATATTTCCTCAGTAAAGCCAACAGGATGGAAATCTGTTAAATATAACGGAATAGATGGTGGAAATTTATATAATCGTTGCCATTTGATAGGGTTTCAACTTGCAGGGGAAAATGCAAATAAAAGAAACTTAATAACAGGAACAAGATATTTGAATACAAAAGGAATGTTACCTTTTGAAAATATGATAGCCGATTATGTAAAGGAAACAAATAATCATGTAAGATATAGAGTAACTCCTATTTTTATAGATAAAGAACTTGTAGCAAGAGGTGTTCAGCTAGAGGCCATTTCCATTGAAGATAATGGAAAGGCGATTAAATTTAATGTATATTGTTTTAATGTCCAACCCGATATTGAAATAGATTATAAGACAGGAAATTCTTGGAAAAAATAATTAATAAAAATAAAATAATGTTAAAAGATTAATGTTGATTTTTTATCTAAAAATGTGATAAAATTAGCTGGTAAAAGTTTTTAATCGATACAATTAAAACTTTTTAATATTTGATAAGGAGGTATTATAAATGATTCAGTTCAAAAATGTAACAAAAATTTTTTCTAAAGGAGTTAAAGCTGTTGATAATATCAGTTTTACTATTGATGAGGGAGAAATTTTTGGATTTCTAGGTCCTAATGGAGCTGGAAAGAGTACAAGTCTAAAAATGTTGGTTGGAATTTTAGAACAAACAGAAGGTAAAATTACAGTTAATGGAGTTGATACTCTTGAAAACTCTATAAAGGTAAAAGAAATGATTAGTTATGTTCCTGATAATCCAGATATTTATACAAAAATGACTGGAATAAAGTACTTGAATTTTATCGCTGATATTTATGGTATAGATGAAGAAGTCAGAAAAGAAAAAATTGAAGAGTATAATAAGAAATTAGAGTTAGGAGATGCAATTTACAGTACAATAGATAGTTATTCACATGGTATGCGTCAAAAATTAGTATTGATTGGAGCGTTGATTACTTCTCCTAAGGTTTTAATTCTTGATGAACCAATGGTTGGACTAGATGTTAAAACTTCTTTTAATTTAAAAAACATTTTAAGAGAGTTTGCTGATGCTGGAAATACTGTAATATTTTCAACACATGTTATGGAAGTTGCAGAAAAAATTTGTGATAAATTAGTTATTATTAACAAAGGAAAAATTGCATTTTGTGGAAGTTTATCAGAATTGAAATCTGCAGATCATTCTAATGAAGATTTGGAAAGAATATTCTTGGAGTTGACTGACGATGAAACAATCTAAATTATGGACTTTAATAAAATATTTTGTTTCAATTGATTTTTTTGCAATTTTATCTATAAGACAAAATTTAAAAACAAAAGGAAAAAGAGCAGCCAGTTTTCAAGGGGCTGCAGGCATAATATTTCTTGCTATAATGTTTATCTGGGGAGCTCCTAAACTTGGAAAATTCTTAGCTAGTAATTTTCAAACAGCAATAGGTAGTGCAAGTATAACTACTTTTTCTGTAGGAATTTTTGTTATAACACTATTCTTATCATTGGCAACAGCTTTTGTATTCATTGAAAAGAATAATGAAACTGAAATATTATTATCTTTGCCAGTATCTGGTAGTGATATATTTTTATCAAGAATTTATTCTTTAGCAATAACATTTTTCATATCATTCTTTTTGATTTTTGTTATAGCATTTGGAGTAACTGGATATACTCTTGGAAAGGGAATTGATTTTTACATCTTTACTTTTCTAGGATTGATTTTACTTAATTTAGAGGCAATTTTATTAACTGGGGTTATAATACTTATTTTTGGTAAATTACTTAGAACTAGTAAAATATTCAACAGATTTTTAAAATTGATTTATGGATTATTTACAATTGGATTATTTATTGTGTATATGATTTTTACTCAAGCTGCATCAAATCCAGCACTAGGAGTTAATCTTGGAAAAATTCTTGTAGATTTTGATAAAAAACTTTCATCAATATTTTTCTTTGTAGTTTGGATTAAGAAAATAGTTATTTCTAATGATATTATGACTTCTGTTGTAAATTTAGGAATTGGATTAATTATTTGCATAATTCTTTCATTTTTATTAAAATTCTTTGCAGAGAGAAATTATCTTGAAATTTTGAGAAGTGTGAATGTCGTTTCACAAGAAAGCAAAGCAGTTATTGAAAAAAGAAAAAAACAAGGTGTTGCACATGCAAGACAATATAAACTTATTGTATTAATAAAGAAAGAATTTAATCAAATCATAACAACTCCAACATATTTTATGCAAGTAGTTATGATTGATTTAATGGTAGTTATTATGTCTTGTATAGCAGTATATTATGGACTTAAATTTAAATCTCAATTTAAATTTGCTGTAAATTTTGTAGTATCTAACCAACCAATAGGATATTTATTAGCAATAGCATTTGGAATTGGTGCTATTCTAGGACTTTTCTGTGGACTTTCATCACTTACTACAAGTTCTGTATCAAGAGAAGGAAAGGCTTTTTGGGTAATAGCTACTGCTCCAATAGGAATTAATACGCATATAATGTCAAGAATCATTGCTTGTCAAGTATTGCACTTTATTTCTGCAATAATAGTAATATTATTATCAATGATTTTATATATCTTTAATCCTATTTTATATCTTGCAGTTATACTTGGAATGTCTTTAACTTTATTTACAAGTGGAAGTTTAAATATGATTTTGGGATTAATTAATCCATATTTTGATTGGAAAACACCAAAAGAAGCTATGAATGGTGGTTCTGGTGGAATAAGTGTATTTGTTTCAATTTTGATTAATTATGGATTATATGCATTACTTATATTTGTAACTGTAAAGATGATTAAATGGGATTATAAAGTACCTGCAGTTATTTTAGCTAATATATGCATTATTTTATTAACTGCAATAATATCATATTTAATAGACAGAAAACTATTTAAGAGATTATTAAGAAGATTATAATTTCAATGATGTGTTACATCAATTAAGAATTTTAAATTTTTTTTACAATGAAAAACAGAGTGATTTATTCACTCTGTTTTTTTGCTTTTTTTGATATTCTTATTGTTTCTTTTAATAGATTATTTTTTAATTCCCATAAGTCTTTTGAAAGATCGACTTTATATATGTGAGGATTATCAAATCTTTTAAACTCATCCCAAAGACTTTCAATTTCACTTGCACAATATTCTCTAATTTCTTTTATATTTGGAAGTTTGTAGATTAACTCTCCATTTTTGAAAATTTGTTTTAGCATTGGTCTTAAGATATAATCTTCATAAGTTGTAGTTTTCCAAGTATAAATTGGATGAAAAATAGAAATTGGTTTACTTTCATCAATTTTTTCATCGAATAGAGTAATTAAATCGGCTTCAGCTTTTTTTGTCTTTTTATCATATATTCTATATAGATTTTTAACCCCTGGTGTTGTTATTTTATCAACATTTTCTGAAACTTTAATCTTTGGAATAATCTTTCCGTCTTCTTCAATTGCTACTAATTTATAAACTCCACCAAAAACTGGATGAGTTTTTGAAGTTATAAGTCTTTCACCAATACCAAATGAATCAATTTGAGCTCCTTGGTGTAATAAATCTCTAATAGTATATTCGTCTAGAGAGTTTGAAACTACAATTTGTGCATCTTCATATCCAGCATCATCTAACATTTTTCTAGCTTGTTTTGAAAGATAGGCTAAGTCACCACTGTCAAGTCTAATTCCTTTTGGTCTTATTCCCATAGGTTTAAGAATTTCATCAAAAGTTTTTATTGCATTTGGAATACCTGATTGTAAGGTATTATAAGTATCAACAAGCAAGACACAATTATTTGGGAAAGATTTTGCAAATGCTTTAAAAGCTTCCAATTCAGTATCAAACATTTGTACCCAAGAGTGAGCCATAGTACCAAGAACTGGAATATCAAATAATTTTCCAGTTAATACATTAGAAGTACCATCTACACCTGCAATATATGAGGCTTTTGCTCCGTACACAGAAGCATCAATTCCCTGTGCGCGTCTTGCTCCAAATTCCATAACAGCTCTACCTTTAGCAGCTCTTTTTATTCTATTGGATTTAGTTGCTATTAAACTTTCATGATTTATTATTAATAAAGCTATTGTTTCTATTAATTGAGCTTGAACTGCAGGACCTCTAACGGTCATTATAGGTTCATAAGGAAAGATTACACTTCCTTCAGGAACAGACCATATATCACATTCAAATTTAAAATTTTTTAAAAAATTTAAAAATTTATCATCAAAAGTATTTAAAGATTTAAAATATTCTATATCTTCATCATTAAATCTCATTGAATTAAGAATTTGAGTTAAATGTTCCAATCCGGAAAAGATTGCATAACTTGCACCATCCGGATTTTCTCTATAAAAAATATCAAAATAAGTAATTTTATTATCCAAATTTTCATTAAAATACCCTTGAGCCATAGTGTATTCATAAAAATCTGAAAGAATTGAAATATTGAATTCATTAAAATTTCTGTTCATAAAAAACCTCCATAGAAATCTATTTATTTAATAAATATTCAAGATCATGATCAAATATACGAATTCTATTATATATTTGTTTTTGCCATTCTGTATCAAAAGTACCATCATTATTTATAAAAAAGTTAGAATCCATATATCTCATTATTATATAGTTACTATTTTTTTGATCGAAGCCATTTCCCCAAGAAAAATCAATTCCATTTCCGGTATTTCTTGTAACAATTGCCTCAATTAGAGGTAAAGTAATTTCATTACAAGGAATTCTCATATCAGGAATATTCCAGAATGTTTTTTTCTCCTTTTTGTATATTAAAAGGTTTGAAATTGTACCATTTGATGCACATTGTACTCTACGAATTTCATTAATATTTATGATATGCTTTGCTCCGGAGATAACACCATTAGAAATACGAATAGCTTTTTCTTTCAAACTACGAGCTAAATCTATATCCAAAGTATCAAGATTATTTGGAAAATCTTTTGTAAGTTTGTATGCAGCATGAGCTAGAAGTATAGACTTAGTTTCTAAAATATTATGACAATCATTTATAATTGTAGTGTCTGATGTAAAATCAATCGGAGCTGACTTATCTTTCTTTTCAAATAATAAATTATAATTTGAATTAGAATTACAATAGGAAAGTGCTATTATATATGAAATTTTATCAAAAGAAATATCAAAACTTTTCTTTTCTTTCTTTGCATCTTCATAAGATACTCCATCTTTTTTTACTGTTAAAAGACTTCCATCTTTACGAGTAAATTTCACATGTTGCTTTTCAAATATAGTTTTCATAAATCCCCCTTAAGCTTATTTATTATATCGATTCTTATTATAACACTTTTAGTATTTTTTTTCTATTATGATAAAAACAAATTTACTTTAAACTTAATTTCATTATTAAAAATTTAAATTTTTTCTAAATGTAAATAAAAATTATTCTTATTTATATGGATAATTTTTTATTTTTGTGATACAATATAAAAGAATTAGAATTATGCTTGAAATTTTAATTTTTAAAATTTCTTAAATAGGGGGTACAATATGAAAAATATTTCAAAAAAAGTTTTTGGATTAATATTAGCAGGTGCAGTTTTAATTACAGGTTGTACTGCAAAAACTGAGAAAAAAGAAAAAGAAGAAACAAAAAAACCTAAATTAAAAGTTGTAACTACAATTTTTCCAGAATATGATATGGCAAGAGCCATTGCAAAAGATAAAGTTGATTTAGAATTACTAGTAAAACCAGCGGTAGACGTTCATTCATTTAGTCCTACTCCACAAGACATAAAAACAGTTGAAAATTCAGATGTTTTTATTTATGGTGGAACTGAACATGATAAATGGGTTGATACTTTGACAAAAAGTATAGATATGCAAAATAAAAAAGTAGTAAAATTGGTTGATGGTATTAAACAACTTGAAGAAGAAACAGTTGAAGGAATGAAACATGAACATGATCACGATCATGACCATGATGATAAAGATGAAGATCATGATGAAAAAGATCATGACCACGACCATGAAAAAGAAGAAAAGCACAATCATAAAAATGAAAAAGAACATAATCATAATGATAAAGACGAAAAAGATGAACATGAAGAACATCATGATCATGATTCAGAAAAAGAAATGGATCCACATTATTGGACTTCACCAAAAAATGCTATTCAAATGGTTAAAACAATAACTGATGCATTGGTTGAAAAAGACCCAGATAATGCAGAATTCTATAAAGAAAATGCTAATAATTACATTAAACAACTTGAAGGCGTAGATAAAGAATTACATGATGTTGTTGATAATGCAAAGATTAAAAAAGTTGTTATAGCTGATAGATTTCCTTTCAGATATTTATTTTCTGATTTAGGATTAGAATATAGAGCTTTATTCTCAGGTTGTAGTGTAGAATCAACAGCAAGTGCTGGACAAATAAAGAAAATGGTTGATTATGTAAAAGAAAATAAAATCCCAGTAGTTTATCATATTGAAATGGGAAAAGGAGAAATGGCTGAAACTGTAGCAAAAGATTCAGGAGCAAAAGTTAAACTTTTACATTCAATTCATACTGTAACTAAAGAAGAGTTCGATAAGGGTATAACTTATATAGATCTTATGAAACAAAATGTGGAGGCATTAAAAGAAGGACTTAATTAATGAAAGAAAAAATGTTAGTTTGTGAAAATTTAAATATTTTTTACAAAAATAATAAAATAATTGAAGATTTAAGTTTTTCCGTTGATGAGGGAGATTTCTTCCTCATCTTAGGAAAAAACGGAGTAGGAAAATCTACATTATTAAAAGGAATTTTAGGTTTAAAAAATATCTCTTCAGGAGAAATAAAGAAAAATTTTAAAATTTGTGGATATATGTCTCAAGAAGTTTTATTAAAAAAAGAATTCCCATCAACAATATGGGAATTTGTTTTATCTTCAAGAGCTGTTTATTCTAAGTTTTTCTATAATTCAAAAGATACTGAAGTTGTTAAAGAAAATTTAAAAAAATTAAATCTTTGGGATATTAAAGATAAGAGCATAAGTTCACTTTCAATAGGGCAAAGACAGAGAGTGTTGCTTTGTAGATGTCTTTGTGTATCTGAAAAGATAATATTTTTAGATGAACCTACAAATTCTTTAGATATTAATGTTAGAAAAATGTTGTATGATATTTTAGAAAAACTAAATAGAGAAGGACTTACTATTGTTATGATAAGTCATGATGAGGAAGCTTTTAAATATTCTAATAGAGCTTTAATTTTAGGAAAAGAAAATAAAGTCATAGAAAATGTTTGGGAAAAATATGAAAAGGGGGAAATAAATTTTGATTAGTTTAATTTCAGAAATGTTAAGTTATCCCTTTATGGTTAAAGCAATATTCGTTGGACTTTTGATTTCTATAAGCTCTGCATTACTTGGAATAACTCTAGTCTTGAAAAGATATGCAATGATAGGTGTTGGACTTTCTAATGTTTCATTTGCAGCACTTTCAATTGCTCTTTCTTTTGACATTTCTCCAATAGAATTTTCAATGCCTATAGTAATTATAGCGGGAATTATTCTTTTAAAGTATGGAGAAAAATATAATATTAGTAGTGATACAGCAATTGCTCTATTGAGTTGTGTATCAGTTTCTATAGGTGTAACATTTACTGCTGTAACTAAGGGATTAAATGTGGATGTCTGTAACTACTTATTTGGAAGTATATTGATTATGAAAAGAAGTGATATGTATATCAGCTTTGTTTTAGGGATAATAGTTTTAATTTCATATATTTTGTTGTATAATAAAATATATACTATAACTATTGATGAAGATTTTGCAAAGGCAAGCGGAGTAAATGTGAGTCTATATAATACTTTAGTTACAATTTTAATATCAGTAACTATAGTTATTGGGATGAAATTTATGGGAAGTATGCTTATTTCGTGCTTAATTATATTTCCTGCAATGACTTCTATGCGAATTTTTAAAAGCTATAAAGTAGTTGTAATCTCATCAGTTATAATTTCCGTAATAGCATTGTTTATTGGAATAACTTTATCATATATCTACTCAACTCCAACAGGAGCTAGTGTAGTTTTAGTCAATTTAGTTTTATTTATTTTATCTTGTATAGTAAGGAGGTTTATCAGTGAATAAAAAAGTATTAAGTTTAATATTATCTTGTCTTTTATTTTGTTCTTGTTCAAAGGCTGATGGTAATAGTAATTTTATAAAAAATAAAGAGAATAAAAATGATTTAAAAAGTGCTTTAAAAGATGATCCTGAAAATGCAGGAACAGATAAAGATAAAAAATCTACTGAAACTGATAAAAATCAAAATCCTGACGATTATAAAATTGATAGATATCAAAATCAAGATAATTCAAAAGATGAATACAAACAACCGGAGAAAAAGGATGAACTTACTAAAGAACAATTAAATGAAAAAAGAGATGCTGATTCAAAAGATGGAATAATAAATATTTCTGACGGAATTTTTTTAGCTCTTGTAAATGATATTTATGTAAATAAAGATGAATATGTTGGCAAGAAAGTTAGAATTTCTGGGCAAAATGTTAGATTTGAAGACAAAGATACCGGAGAAGTCATTTATGCAATTTTACGAGAAGGTCCAGGTTGTTGTTATAATGATAGCGTAATTGGATTTGAATATATTACTGATGGAAAATATCCTGAAAAGGATAAATGGTATGAAATGATTGGTGAAGTAATAATCGATAAATATAAAACTGGAAAAGTTGTAAAACTTAAACTTATTGAGATAAAAGAAATAGAACCAAAAGGAAAATTAATTCATTTTCAAAACTAATTGGAGATAATATCTCCAATTTTTTTGTAAAATAATTTATTTTTAAGGGTATAAATATCACATCTTAATAACAAAAATTAGATTAAAATATAGAATTGTGATATAATAATTACAGATTTATGCCTTATGATAAATCTGTAATTATTTCATCATAATTACATTAATTTAATTATTAAAAAGCGATTATGATATAATAATTTCATCGCAACAACGGAAAATAGTTATTAAAAGGAGTTGTGATTTAATAAAAAATAAAAAGGATAAAAATATGGTATTAGATAATTTATATTTAATAGTTGCAATTACTGAAAAAACTAATGCAATAGGCAAGGATAATAATTTATTGTATTTTCTAAAAGAAGATATGAATTTTTTTAAAGAAAAAACTTGTGGCAATTCAATAATTTGTGGGAGAAAAACCTTTGAAGGTTTTAAAATTAAACCGCTTCCAAAAAGAAAAAATATTGTTTTGACAAATAGTAATTTTTCTTTTGAAGGAGTAAATACTTTTAAAAATATAAAAGATTTGATTGAATTTGTAAAAGAAAATCCGAAAGAAAAATTTTTTGTTTGTGGGGGAATGAGTATTTATAAACAATTAATTGATTTTTGTTCAAGAATGTATATTACAAAATATGAAGAAAAAGAAATAATAGAAGCGGATAGTCATTTTCCTAAAATTGACGAAACTATTTGGAAAGTTACTGAAAAAATTAAAGGAGAAAGTCAAAATCCAACATTAACTTTTTACACTTATGAAAGGATTTAATATATGAAAAAAGAAGATATAGATGTAAAAAAAGTAAAGAAAAAACAGAGCAAAGCTAAAAAATGGTTTTGGAATATACTTTTTGTAATATGTTTAGGTGTTTTTATATATTCTGCTGGAAATATAATCAAAGATTATTATGGTTCATATAAAGCTGGGAAAGATTTAAGAGATTTAAAAGAGTCTGTTTTTAACGGTGAAGAAAAAGAGACTAAAAAAGAGGTAAACTTAGAAGAATTAAAAAAACTAAATTCTGATTCAATAGGTTGGCTAGAAGTTCCTGATACTAATATAGATGAGCCAGTTGTTCAGGGGAAAGACAATGATTACTATCTATGGAGAGATTTTAATAAAAAAACTTATCCCGTTACTGGAACATTATTTTTAGATGTATATAATAAGCCTGATTTTTCAGATAGAATTAGTTATATATTTGGACATAATATTTGGGATAAGACAAAATTTTATGAGTTGAGAAAATTTGAAGATAAATCATTTTTAGAAAATCATAAGACATTTTATCTTTATACAGAAAAAGGAAAACTAGAATATGAGGTACTTGGAATTGATCTTGTAGATCCTGATACTTCACTGTATGAACAAAGTTCTGAGAGAAATGAAGATGTAGAAGCAATGAAAAAAGAATTGTCTAAACATATTCCAAAGTCAGAGGTTGATAAAATTGATGAAAACACAAAAATTCTAATGCTTGTAACTTGTAAGACACCCGATGACAATACAGCAAGAAGAATTTTGTTTGCAAAATTAAAAGATAAGTAAAATCATAAGGGGATTTATATCTCCTTTGTTTTTTGTGAAAAATTGTAAATTTTAAGGATTTATAGTATACTATTTGTATTATTATAATATAAGGGAGAATTATGGACAAGATAAGTATTATTGTACCTGTATATAATGTAGAAAAATATGTAAAAAAATGTTTGGAGTCAATTGCCAATCAAACATATAAAAATATAGAGATTATAATAGTAAATGATGGAGCAACTGATAATAGCGAAAAAATTTGTAAAGAATTTGTTGAAAATGAAAATAGAGCAAAACTCTATACAAAAGAAAATGGTGGTTTGTCAAGCGCTAGAAATCATGGAATGAAATTTGCGACAGGTAAATATGTATTATTTATAGATTCTGATGATTATATTTCAGAAAATATGGTTGAAGAGCTTTATAAAAATATAAAATACGAAAATGCAGATGTATCTATTTGTGGAGTATATAATGTTTATTCTGATAATCAATCACCACAATGTAAGGAAGATTTGTATTTTAGTTGTGAAAAAGATAGATTTTTAAAAGAGTATTTCATTGGAGAAAAAATTCCAGGAACTATTTGTAATAAACTTATCTCTTATGAAATTGCTAGTAAAATCTCTTTTCCTGTTGGAAAAATTTATGAGGATGCTTTTTATCAGTTTGAGCTTGTAAAATATGCAAAGAAATATGTTGTAACTACAAAGGCATATTATTATTATTTTCATAGAGAAAATAGTATTACAACAAAACCATATACTGTAAAAAATATGAATTGCATAGAAATTTATTCTAATTTTTATGACTATATAAATAAGGAAGTTCCTTCTCTTTCTGAATTTGCTTTTTTCAGACTTTCATATGCTCATTTTATGGTTTTTGATAAAATGTTATTAAGTAATAATTATAAAAATATTTCAGAATATAGAGAAGTTTTAGGATTTTTAAAGAAGAATTTTTGGAAGATTTTTAAAAATAAGAATTTTAGAAAAGGTAGAAGAATTGCAGTAATAATGTTAAAATTAAATGTTAAATTATATAGATTTTTACTTTTAAAAGACTTGAAGAAAAAAGGAGTAAATGCTTAATGGAAATCAAATATCTTTCTATGGATGAAATAAAATCAATAGAACTTGAAATTTTACAATATATTCACGATTTTTGTGTTAAAAATGATATAAAATATTTTATAAATTATGGAACGTTGATTGGGGCAGTAAGACATAAAGGATTTATTCCTTGGGATGACGATATAGATATTTGTATGTTTAGAAAAGACTATGAAAAGTTTATAGATTTATTTTCAAAAGATGATGGAATTTATAAAATTTTATCTTTGGAACTAAATGACAAATATTATAATAACTTTATTAAAGTTGTAAATTCAAAGACTAAAATTGAAGATGAAAGAAATTATAAGACTTATGATTCAGGAATTTTTATTGATATTTTTCCTATGGATTTCTTCGATGATTTAAGTATAGTTGAAAAGACATATAAGTTAGAAAGTTTTAAGCTTCTATCTTTTTCGAAAAAAGAAAATATTCAATATGGTGATAGTAAATTAAAGGATTTTATTAGGAGATTTTTTTGGACAGTTTTAAAACCAGTTTCACCTAGATATTTTGCTAAGAAAATCAAGAAAATTGTTGAAGCGAATGTTAAAGATAGCGGAAAATATTTAGGGCTTATAGGTTGCTCAAAATGGAAGTATGATGATGTTTTCGACTATAACCCTTTTGATGAATTAATCGAGTTAGAGTTTGAAAATAGTAGATTTTTTGCTCCAAAAAAATATGATGAAATTTTAAAAAAATACTATGGAGAATATATGGAATTTCCACCTGTTGAAAAGAGAGTATATCCTCATGAAATTAAGGCTTATTATATAGATTAGGAGATTAAGATGAAAGAGAGACTTACAGTTGATGAACTAAAAAAATATGAATTGGATATTTTAAAGTTCATTGACTATATTTGTAAAAAATATAATATAAAATATTTTGTAAACTATGGAACATTACTTGGAGCAGTTAGACATAAAGGATTTATTCCTTGGGATGACGATATTGATATATCTTTATATAGAAAAGACTATGAGCGATTACAAAAAGCTATTCTTGAAGAAAATAATGAAAGATATACAATTTTATCCAAGGACAACAGTGATTGGTATTTCCAAAATTTTCTTGTAGTTATAGATAAGCACACTCTGTTGGAAGATAGTGTAAAGAGAAATAGAAAAGACAGCAATGTTTTTGTTGATGTATTTCCGATTGATAGATTTAATGACTTAAATTTTGTGAAAAAAGCTCATTTGATGGTAACTTTGAAACATATTTGTTTCATAAAGAAAAAATATATAATTCATAAAGATAGTAAAATAAAAGATTTTTGTAGAGTTGTCTTTTGGCATTTGTTGGCATTTGTAAATCCGAGATTTTTTACAAAGAAAATTCAAAAACTTGTAGAAAGATATTCTGATGAAAATGGGATTTATGAAGCAGCGGTAGGAGTCGATAAAACAGGAATGAAAGAAGTTTTTGAAACGGGAACTTATGAGGAGTTGATAGAATTACCTTTTGAAGATATGATGGTACCAGCTCCTAAGAATTATGATAAGATTTTAACTCAATTTTATGGAGATTATATGCAAAAACCTTCTGATGCAGAAATTGAATATAAATCACATCTATTAGATGCTTATAGAATAAAATAGGGAGAATAATTTTAAATATGGCAAAAAATATAAAAGTTAATGCTTTAGCGAGTATTTTAGTTAGAGTTTTTAATATTCTGTTTCCTCTGATTACAGGTCCATACCTTGCCAGAATTTTGAGCAAGGAGGCTTATGGGGAATTTAATGCTGCAAATTCCATACTAAATTTGTTTATTCCATTTGCTGCATTTGGAATATACAGTTATGGGATTCGTTCGATAAGTAGAGTTAAAAATAATATGAAAGAAATAAGTAAAAATTTTACTGTTCTTTTTTCTATAAATGTAATAAGTTCTTTAAGCATTGGAATTTTGTATATAATATATATGCTTGTGAATGTAAATTCCAATATGTATATGTTGTATATTGCACTTAGTATTCAAATTTTTACGCAATTTGTAACTATAGAATGGATGAATGAGGCTTTTGAAAACTACGGATTTATACTCTTTAAAACATTATTTATCCGTGTACTTATGCTGGTTTCAATTTTTGCATTTGTACGAAAAGCAGATGATATAGTTAATTATGCTTTTATCTTATCAATTACAAATCTTATAAATTATTTAATAAGTTTTTACTATATAAAAAGAAAAGTGAAATTTGTAAAAATTGAATTAAAAGATATTCTTATCCATATAAAGCCTTTAATTGGAATGTTGCTTTTAGCTAATTCATATATGTTATATACTGCGTTGGATAGAGCTGTGCTTTCATTATTAGATGCAAAAATTTCAGTTTCCTACTATACCTTTGCGTTGTCAATAGCCCAACTTATTACAAGTGTAGTTTATTCTATAATAGTAGTAAGTATTCCAAGGCTTTCATATTATCATGGGAATAGTGATGAAAAAAATTATACAGAGTTATTAAATCAAGTTGCAAAGACCTTTTTATTCTTGGTAATTCCTATGGGTATTGGATTAAGTTGTGTATCTAATGAAGTAATGCTGATATATGCAGGAGAAAAATATTTAGAAGCTGGGTTTATTTTAAAACTGTTTTCGCTTAGAATAGTTATGTGGGCATTGGATCAACTTCTTGCAAATCAAGTTTTATTTGTAAGGGGATATGAAAAGAATATAACTGCCTTCTATTTTATAGGTGGATTTATGAACTTGGTTTTAAATATAGTTTTATTTAGATTAAAAGTTGTTCAACCTGAATATTTTGTTTATACAACTTTATTTTCAGAAATTGTAGTATTGATTATTCAAGTTTACTTTATAACAAAGAGAAATATTATTTCTATAAATGGGATATTAAAATCTTATGTAAAATATGTGCTATGCTCCATTCCGTTTTTTGCAATAACTTATGGAATAAATCATATTTTAAAATATTCATTGACATTGAATGTACAATTTCTTATTAGAGTATTTGCAATAATTGTATCTTGTGTACTATATTATTTTATTATTATGTATGTTACAAAGGACAAAATTTTATTCATTACAATTGATGGAATAAAAAGCAAATTCACAGTTAGAAAATATAAATTTAATTCAAAAAAATAACAAAAAAACAATACTTCGAAAGTTCTAGAATATTATATTTTAGAACTTTTTTCTTGTTCATTTTTATATAATATGATATAATAATTGAACAAGGTATTTAAGGAGGAACTTATGTTATCAATACAACAATTTGATATTTTAAATTTACTATTTAAAAATCAAGATAAAAAATATACGCAAAGAGAGATTTCAGATATTACAAATTTTTCTTTAGGAAAAGTTAATGAGACTTTGAAAAAATTAAAAAATAATGAATTTATAGATGAAAATTTAAAAATTACAGCTAAAGGATTTGTTGCATTAGAGCCTTATAAAGTTGATAATGCTATAATTATGGCTGCAGGAATGAGTTCAAGATTTGCACCGCTTTGTTATGAGAGTCCAAAAGGTCTTTTAAATGTAAAAGGGGAAAAACTAATTGAAAGAGAAATTTTACAACTAAAAGAGGCAGGAATAGAAGATATAACTTTAGTTGTAGGATATATGAAGGAAAAAATGTTTTACCTAGCTGAAAAATTTGGTGTAGATATTGTTGTTAATGAAGATTATTACAGATTTAACAATACTTCATCACTAATTTTGGTTACAGAAAGACTAAAAAATACTTATATCTGTTCTTCAGATAATTATTTTCCAAAAAATCCTTTTGAAAAATATGTTTATAGAGCATACTACTCTGCAGTTTACCAAGATGGAGAAAGTGATGAATACTTTGCAGAATGTGATAAAAAGGGAAGAATTACAGGAATAACAATTGGGGGAAAAGACGATTGGATAATGCTTGGTCATGTATTTTTCGATAGAGAATTTAGTGATAAATTTGTAAAACTTTTAAAAGCTGAATATCATGAGCCCATAGTTAGAGAAAATTTATGGGAAACTTTTTATATGCGTCATATAAAAGAATTGGATAATATGTATATTAGAAAATATGATGTAGAAGATATAAAAGAATTTGATTCTTTGGAGGAGTTAAGATTTTTTGACGAAAAATATGTTACTAATTCTGACTCTAAAATTTTCCAAAATATTTGCTCTGTTCTAAAATGTAATGAAGAAGAAATAAAGGATATTAAACCTATAAAAATGGGAATGACAAATACTTCTTTTAAATTCAGTTGTAAGGGAAAGTCCTATGTATATAGACATCCAGGCCCCGGAACTGAATTAATCATAAATAGAAAAAGTGAGTTTGACTCAATGAAAATTGCAAAAGAATTGGGTTTAGATGATACTTACATCTATATGGATGCTGATAGTGGTTGGAAAATTTCAAAATTTATCGAAGATGTAAAAATTCTCGATTATGCTGATAAAAAGAATGTAAAAAGAGCTATCTCTATGCTTAAAAAACTTCATACAAGTGGCAAAAAAACAGATTTTAAATTCAATATTTTTGAGGAAATTGAAAATTTTAAAATTAAAATAAAAAATTCACATCGTGATGATTTTGAAGATATGAATTTAATGAACGATAAAGTTTATAGATTAAAAACATTTTTAGAAAAAGATGATATAAAAGAGTGCATTTGCCATTGTGACAGTTATGATTTGAATTTTTTATTGGATAACAGAGATGAAATGTATTTGATAGACTGGGAATATTCTTCAATGTCAGATCCTGCAGGAGATATTGGTTGTTTTATAACTTGCTCAACATACTCTTTTGATGAAGCAGTTGATATAATAAAAGAATATTTTGATGGAAATCCTACGGATGAAGAATTAAGACATTATATTGCTTATGTTGCAGTAAGTTCGTTTTATTGGTTTTTATGGGCAATTAATCAAGAAATTCAAGGGAAGAGCATTGGGGAATATTTATATATTTGGTATAATCATACTAAAGAATATGCTGATTATGCTTTGAAATTATATGAACGAGGAGATAGTAATGAATAATCTGTCTATTGAAAAAATTATTTACGAAGAAACAGAAAAAAGATTGGATATAATGTCTAAAGAAGATTATGAATTTCCTAAAAAAATCACTAAAATAGATTGGCTTCTTATTTGTGGAATTGTAATAATTTCTATATTTTTAGTTATATTATGTATGATAGGAGTAATTGAATAATGAGTGGGAAATTAAATTATATTCAACAGGAGACGGTAACAGGTGTTGTCCCTATGATGAATTACGAAAGGAAGTATTCTTTCTTAGATTTGTTTTTAACCACAAGTGGTTTTGCAATAGCAACTTGGTGTTATACACAAGGAGCCTATGTTGCACAATTTTTAGGATTTAAACAGATGATTATAAATATTTTTTGTTTCAATCTAATATTTGTAATGATAGAATGTTTGCCTGTGTTATTTGCCGTGCGTTATGGAATAGATTTGTGGATATGGTTGAGAAGTGTTTTGGGAGAAAAAGGAGTTGCAATTTTATCAACAGTTATAAGTTTTGCAAACTTCGGTTGGTATGCAGTTGCAGCAAATCTCTTTGCTTCATCTATGATTAATCTTGCATTAAGTTTTGGAGTTGAATTAAATCCTATAATTTTCAAACCGTTACTTGGAACAGTATGTGTTGTGCTTGGAACTTTAATTGCACTTGGAGGACCTGAGGTTATTAAGTGGACAAACAGATTTTTAGTTATGGCTTTGCTTGTGGTTGGAGTTATAATAGTTGCAATTTGTCTTTTTGCAGTTCCAATTTCTGATATTCTAAAAGTTAAACCTATCTTAGCTGAAGGAACTACAAAATTACAAAACTTTATGTTATCTGGAGAAGGAAATATTGCTTTTGCATTTTCTTGGTCAACA
Organism: Parvimonas sp. D2; assembly: GCF_035282635.1. Taxonomy (NCBI): domain Bacteria; kingdom Bacillati; phylum Bacillota; class Tissierellia; order Tissierellales; family Peptoniphilaceae; genus Parvimonas; species Parvimonas sp. D2. Next base: position 497,311 of record NZ_JAYKBO010000001.1, on the reverse strand, counting down.
CAGGCTCTAGTACTTCCTAGACTTGCAAAATCTGAAAAAAGTGGATATTGGGCAACAAGTTTATCCTATGGAGCTGTAGCACCATTTTTCGTAGCGACAGGAGGTGTTATGGCATTGGCAATGTTTGTAAGAACTGGTGTATATGAAAGTGATCCTACAAAAATGTTATCAACATTGGCAACTCCGGGATTTGCATTATTGAGTTTGCTTTTAGTTGCCTTTGCAAATATTGGAACACAGGGAACTGGTTCCTATGTTAATTGTATGATAATAAAGAGCGGTATGCCTAAATTAAGCTACAAAAAATTAGTAATTATAGCTATGATTTATGTTAGTGGATTGACTATTTGGGGTGGAGTCGAAGAGTATTTTGGTTCATTTATTTCATTAGCGGCATATATTTAAGGTCCAATAATAGGGATGATTGTTGTAGATTATTTAATAGTTAGAAAAAGAATGCTATCTTTAAAATCTGCGTTTTTTATTAGAGGACATGATTCCTATAAATTTACAAATGGTTTTAACTTAGTAGGTCTTGGAATTGTAATAATAACTTTTGCATTAGCAATGTTATTTGTATATAATCCAATGACGGGAGCAATTAAAAGCAATCTGTTCTTAATTACAACAGGTAGTGGATTTACTGCAATTTTTGGAGGACTTTTATATTGGCTAGCAAGTTTAAGTCCATTAAAGTTATATATGTTAAAAGATAGAAATGATTTAGAAATAGTATAGAATATTTTAAAGGCAACTTTATAAAAGTTGTCTTTTTTGCTGATTTTTGGGTATTCAATACTTGTTATTATTGAAAAAATGTATTGTTTATGTTATCATAAATTGTTAGTAGGTGATAAATTTTGAATGAAAAAATAATTGATATAAAAGATTTAAGATATGAATATACTGGTGAGGATGATAAGAAAAGTATTGCTTTGGATGGAGTTAGTTTTTCTGTGAATAAGGGGGAATTAATTTCTATTTTGGGACATAACGGAAGCGGAAAATCTACTTTAGCAAAACTTTTAAATGCTCAGATTACTCCAACAGATGGAGAAATTGAAATTTTTGGGATTAATACAAAAGATGAGAATAAAATTTGGGATATTAGACAAAAATGTGCCATGGTTTTTCAAAATCCTGATAATCAACTTGTTGCAACAGTTGTAGAGGAAGATGTAGCTTTTGGACCTGAAAATTTAGGAGTGCCTTCAGCTGAAATAAGAGAAAGAGTTGATGAAGCTTTAGAAATTGTTGAGATGCAGGAGTATAAGAAGCATTCTCCACATATGCTTTCTGGTGGACAAAAACAGAGAGTTGCAATTGCAGGAATTTTAGCCATGAAACCAGATGTAATAATTTTCGATGAATCTACAGCAATGCTTGATCCTATCGGAAGAAAAGATATTATTGATACTATTTTGAAATTAAACAAAGAAGAAAATAAGACCATTTTATATATAACTCATTATATGGAAGAAGCTGTTCTTGCTGATAGAGTTATTGTTTTAAACGAGGGAAAGATTGAATTTGATGACAGTCCTAAAAAAGTTTTTTCAAATGTTGAAACTTTACGAGAATTGGGACTTTCTATTCCGCAGGTTACAGAACTTGCATATCTTTTAAAGAATGACGGGGTAGAAATTCCTTCTGATATTTTAACAAATGATGAAATGATAGAATTTTTGGAGAGAAAATTAAAATAATGGATATAAATTTTAAAAATGTAAGTTTTGTCTATGGAGAAAAAACTCCTTTTGAAAAACTTGCTTTAGATAATATAGATTTAACTATAAAAAAGGGAGAATTTGTTGGTATTATAGGGCATACAGGAAGTGGAAAATCAACATTAATTCAACATTTTAATGGAATTCTAAAGCCTACAAGTGGTGATGTTTTTATTGGAGATATGAACACTAAAGATAAGGAACTTGCTAAGAGTGGCTTAAGATATAAAATTGGATTGGTTTTTCAATATCCTGAATATCAACTTTTTGAAGAAACAATTGAAAAAGATATTGCTTTTGGACCTAAGAACATGGGACTTAGTGAAGAAGAAGTTACAGAGAGAGTAAAAGAAGCAATGGAGATTGTAGGACTTGATTATGAAGCAAAAAAGGATAAATCTCCTTTTGAAATTTCTGGCGGGCAAAAAAGAAGAGTTGCTATAGCAGGAATTTTAGCTATGAAACCTGATATTTTGATTTTAGATGAACCTACTGCAGGACTTGACCCTAAGGGAAGGGACGAACTATTTTTTCAAATTAAAAGGCTTTATGAGAAGAATAATATTACAATAGTTTTGATTTCTCACAGCATGGAAGATGTTGCAAAACTAGTAAATAGAATTATTATAATGAAAAATGGACATATCCACTTAGACAAAAGTACAAAAGAAGCTTTTAGCGATGTTGATGATTTAAAGAAGGTTGGACTTAATGTTCCGCAAATTACGGAACTTATGGATATTCTAAGAAAAAAAGGACACCATTTTAACAAAAATATTCTAACAGTTGATGAAGCTTTTAACGAAATTAAAAGAGAATTGAGGAAAAATTAATGGTAAAAAATATATCTATAGGTAGATTTTTTCCGGGAGACAGTATTATTCACAGACTAGATCCTAGACTTAAATTATATTTTATTTTTATGTTTATACTTTCCATATTTTTTATAAAGAGTTTTCTGGTTTTTATACCACTTGCAATTTTTTTGTTTTCAATTATAAAAATTGCAAAATTACCGATTTTAATGGTTTTAAAGGGATTAAAAGGAATTTTTTATATTGTTTTATTTACTGTGATTTTGAATTTAATTTTAACACCAGGAGAGGTCTTATTTAGAATATGGATTATAAATATAACTAAAGAAGGTATTAAACTAAGTGCATTTATGAGTGTTAGAATAACTCTTTTAGTTATAGGTACAAGTCTTTTAACTCTAACAACAAGTCCTATTGTGCTTACCGATGCTTTGGAATATGTTATGAAACCTTTTGAAAAAATCAAGTTTCCTGCTCATTCTGTAGCTATGATGATGACAATCGCCCTAAGATTTATACCAACAATTTTAGATGAAATGGATAAAATTACTAAGGCTCAAACTGCAAGAGGTGCAGATTTTGAAACTGGAAGTATTATATCAAGAGCAAAAAGTTTGATTCCTTTGCTTGTTCCACTTTTTGTAAATGCACTAAAACGTGCAGATGAATTAGCTGTTGCAATGGAAGCTAGATGTTATAGAGGGGGAGAAGGAAGAACTAGAATGAATGTTCTAAAATATTCAAGAACGGATTATATAGTTATGGCTTTCATAACAGTATTTTTTGGACTTGTAATAGCATCAAGATATTTCTTGAATATTTGGATTTTTAATTAGAAATAAAGGGAAGAAAAATGAGTTTTGATGGAATTTTTACAAAAGCGGTTGTTGATGAAATATATCCGCTTTTATTAAATGGAAAAATAAATAAAATAAATCAACCGGATAAAAATGAGATAAATTTACAGATTTACAACAAGGAGAATTATAAATTATTACTTTCTTGTGCGAATAATCTTTCAAGAATTCATTTGAGTGAAAAAAGCAAAAAGAATCCGATAACTGCATATAATTTTTGTATGTTACTTAGAAAACATTTAGTTGGAGGTACTATTAAAAATATATATCAACATAAAATGGATAGGGTTGTTTGCTTTGAAATTGAAAATTTAAATGAATTAAAAGAACTTAGTAAAAAACTTTTAATCATTGAAATAATGGGAAAACATTCAAATATAATTCTTGTTGATAAAGAGAGCAATAAAATTATTGATGCAATTAAGCATATTGACTCCAGACAAAGTAGTATAAGAGAAGTTTTTCCAAATAAGGATTACTTTTTTGTAAAAGACGAAAAAGAGAATATTTTAGATGAAAATTATAAATTGCCTTCTGAAATTTTAAAAAATTCAGAACCAATTTCAATGAAAAAGTTCTTTTATACAAATTATTTGGGCTTTTCTCCGATTATTTCCTATGAATTATTAAATAATTCAAATGTTGATTCGGCTGTTAATTCTGCTAATCTAAATGATGAAGATATTAAAAGGATTGACGAAAATTTTGTTAAAATAGTTGAAAATATTAAAGATAAAAACTATTATCCAATTTTTATTAAAGATGAAATGAATAACAATAAAGATTTTTATTGTTTTGACTTAAATTTGTATGAAAAAAAAGAAAGTGTCGATAGCTTATCAAAATTAGTCGAAAGTTTTTATCATAACAACTCTCTAAGAGATAGGATAAATCAAAAGGCATCAGGATTTAAAAAGATTTTGAATACAAAATTAAATAGGCTCACAAATAAGTATTTAGCGATGAATGATGAACTTTTGAATAATCAAAGTAAAGAGGATTTTAAAATTTTTGCTGATTTACTTTCCATAAATATCTATAAGATAGAAAAGGGAATGAAAAAAGTCTCAGTAGAAAATATTTATGATAATATGAAGGAGGTTGAAATTTCACTTGATGAAAGGAAATCTCCAAGAGAAAATATTGAAGCATATTACAAAAAATATAAAAAATTAAAAACTGCTGACGAAATAATAAAGGCTGAATTGCAAAAAATTGAAGAAGAAATGAAGTATATAAAACAAATTTTGGAAACTATTGAAATTATAACAGAATTAAACGAGCTTTCTGAAATTGAAGAGGAACTTATTTCTTTGGGTTATATTAGAAAAAGTAAAAAAAATAAACAAAAACTTGAAAAGTCAAAGCCTTATATCTTTGAAACAGACTCTGGAGCATTGATTTATGTTGGAAAGAATAATTTACAAAATGAAAATTTAACATTAAAATTTGCAAATAAAAATGATATATTTTTTCATGCACAAGATGTTCCGGGAAGCCATGTAATCTTAAGAGGTACAAACTTAACAGAAGATGACTATAAAATTGCAGGATTTTTAGCAGGATATTACAGTTATTTTAAAAATGAAGGATATGCAAATGTAGATTACACAGAAAAAAAACATATTAGAAAAGCAAAGGGAACAGGACTTGGAATGGTGTATTACGATAATTACAAAACACTATTTATAGACTTTAAAGATAAATTATATCATAAATATAAAAAATAGAATGGCAAAAACCATTCTATTTTTCTATTTCTTTAAAACTATTACCCAACCTTCTCTGTCAAGTTTATCAAAAGATAAAATTTCATGATTATGTTCTTGACAATATAAAGGTAAAGTTCCAACAGCTTCCGGACATGTAAATTCCAATTCAATAATTTGCCCAACCTGAGCATCACCTAAAGCTTTTTTAAGCTCTATAAGTGGAAGAGGTCAATCAAGTCCATGTGTATTTACTTTTATTACGTCCATCTTAACTCCTTTGTTTTGTAACTAAAAATATTCTTGCACTTATCCATATTCCTATCATTAAAAACACAAATGCAAACCAGCCTTTCATAGATAATTGAGCAGTGAAAACAAATCCGTTTGAGATGATACAACCTTGTCCCCAAATAGCTCCAAGTGCCATTAAAGCACTACCTATGATTGTGTATAGTACTGTTTTTTTATTAGGCATAATGATTGAAAATTCTTTACTAATAAAAGATGTAAAGAAAGAGCCGAGTATAATTCCTAAAACAAACATACTTCCCCAGCCAAGACCTTGGCCATCGACACCTCATCCTATGCCTGCAGTTTCAATTGGACAAATTTTATCTGCCCAAGTTAAAATTGGAGTTGAAATCCCAAAACTACCAACACGTCCTGTAAGGCTACTAAAATAGAAAGCTAATCCCATTAAAAGTCCTATTAGAACAACAGTAAGTTCTTTTGACCACATTTTTTCACAAAATACATGGCGAAGACCTGTATATCTACTAGGCAACTTAAATTTTAATTTATGTGATTTATAATGTCTGAACATTAGGAAGTATAATACTAAAACTATAATTGCACATAATATAATTGGTGAAAAAGGCAACTTTTCTAAGAAACTATCAGGCAAAGTCAATTTTCCATTTTCAAGAGAAGTGGAAAGTGGCTTTAATGGTCCTTTTACAGCAATATATGATGTTATTGTGAAGGTTAAAAGAGAAATTAATCCTATAACTCTACCATCACCGCTTTTTATAAGAGTACTTGTTAAACAACCATTACACATAATTGCACCAAAGCCGAATATAAAGCTACCAAGTGCGATTCCAATAACTGGAAAATCTACAAAATATGTCATGGGAACAAGATCAAAATAACGTAGTATATGATAAATCAAAGCATTAGTAAAAATAATTGCTAAGAGCAAAACTAGGTTATAATATCTCTTTTCAAGATATATATCCCGAATAGTTCCTGTTGGACAAAATCTTGATCTCTTTAATAAAAAGCCAAAAAGAAAACCAAAAAGTAATCCTGTATAAATCATATTATCCTCCTTTTTTAAATGTTATCAAATACAATTTTAACAAAAAATTGCTAAAAGGTCAATTAATTTTACTTATGGATGTATCGATTTATTGTAAGAAATTAAAACATAATTTTGAACTTATTTTATGCCAAAATAAATATATTATATTGATTTAGAACCTATAAAAATTTTTTCCAAAAATTAATAATAATTTCAACAAAATTGAGTTTATATAGATTAAGTTATAAAATTTATTTCATCAATTTGTAGTAAAATTCAAATTTAAACACACAAAAAGGAGCATTAAGCTCCTTTTATAAGTATATTTTATTTAAAAATCCAATATCAAATATTATTTCATTTCGTTCTTAGTTACTTGTCCACCTTTTACTTCAAGAATAACATTATCTTTGATTGGTGCTTTTACTATTACAGTTATTTCTCCTCCAACTTTTTTTGAAATTTCAACTGCAGGGTCAAGAACGTATTTTTTCCAGTTTTCACGATCTTTATCAGTAACTTTTCCATCTTTTAGATTTTCAAGTGCACCATTAATATCTGTTGCTGCTGGATTATCAAGCTTAATTCTAATTGTTTTCTTATCACTTTCATATATAGCTTTACCAAAATCTTTTATAGTTTTATTGAAATCATCAAGATATTTTTCAATACTTCTTTTTGATTGCATTTCAACTAGTTCTGCTTCTGCCTTTTTAACTCTTTCTTGTAGTTCTTTATTTTCTTTTTCTAACTCTGAAATTCTTTCTTTAGCTCCATTTTCTACCTGTTTTGCTGTGTCATTCTTTCCAGAACAACTAACTAACATAATGCTCATTAATAGCATTGCTACAATTTTTTTCCATATAAATTCTCCTTTTTTGTTTTTGTAAATATAAAATTTACTTAGCTCTATTATAGTCTTATATAAAATAAAAATCAAATTGATAAAAAATATATTTAATATTTTGATATTACTTCATTATATCCTTAATTACTTTTCCAGCTTTTACTTCAACTATACTTTTACTTTTATCTGTTGGCTGTAAAATTTTTACTGTAATTTCTTCGTTTACATTTTTTGAAATTGTCAATGCAGTTCCTGTAACTTCTCTTTCCCATAAATCTCGAATATTATCATTAGCTCTGCCATTATTTTTAGAATCAATCATTCCTGATACATCTGAAGCAGCTTGTTCAACTAATTCAATATTAACTGTATTGTTCTTTTCATCTAATGTGGTCTTAGCAAAATGTTTATTAGAATTATTGAATTCTTGTAAATACTTTTTAATTTTTGCAACAGATTCACTTTTAAGATTGTTATTTTCAGAACTTTTTATTTTTTCTTTTAATTCTTTATTTTCTTTTTCCAGAGAATCATTTTTTTCTTGTAATTCATTGTTTTTCTTTTCTAAAGAGTTTTTTTGTTCTTGCAATTCTTTAATCGCATTATTATCTTCATTATTTTTACCAGAACAACTAACTAACATAATGCTCATTAATAGCATAAAAACAATTTTTTTCATAATAAAATCTCCTTAATAAATTATTTCATTATATCCTTAATAACTTTTCCAGCTTTCACTTCAACTATTGTTTTTTTAATTTCCGTTGGATGAAGGAAATTTACTTTTATACTTTTATCAAGGTTATTAGATACTAATAAAGCTATATCAACTATTTCATTTTGCCATCCTTCGAGCATAGGTTTGGTAATAGTACCATTATTTTTATGGTCAATTAATCCAGATACATCACAAGCAGCCTGTAGTATCAATCGAATATTAACAGTATTCTTACTCTTATCATATGTAGCAATTGCAAACTCTGGATATTTTTCATTGAATTTTTGTAGATATTGAATTATATTAGAAACACTTTCTATTTCTTTTTGTTGTTCTTCTTGTTTAGTTAATTTTTCTTTTAATTCATTGCTCTCTTTTTCTAAGTTGTTGAATTTATTTTGTAATATTTTTAGTTCGGAATTATCTTTTTCTTCTTTTTTTACTTCAGTTTTATTAGTTTCTGTTGTGTTCTTTTCTTCTTTTTTTTGTGCACAACTAACTAACACAATACACAACAATAGCATAGTAACAATTTTTTTCATAATAAAATCTCCTTTAACAAATAAAAGTTTTCCTTTTCTATATTATAAACTTAAATGTAAATAAAGGCAACTATTATATTTAAATATAAGAGCTTTCATAATTAATTTAAAATGGTATAATATAGTTGTTAATATATTCTACATTAAATAAAATGATTATATCAAAGAAAGAGAGTATTTATGAATAATATTGAAGAGTTAAGAGAACTATATAGAGATAAATTCGATGATAATTTACCAAATATGACTATTTCAGAAGATTATGAGATAGAAATTATAAAAAGATGTCTGAAAGAAGAAAAAGATGCATATGAATTGGGATATTTTGATTTAAATAATATATACTAGTAAGTACTGTTAGTAATTTAGCATAATTAAAAAGGAGAAAATAAAAATATGTTAAAATTTAAAAAAATATTAGGATATTATCCTACAGGCTCAGTTGTTTTTTTGCTTGAAGATGGAAGATATGGAATGACCAATGTTTATCTTTATTCTGAAGATTTAGGTGGAGGGGTAGAAATATCATCTACTAGTATATATTTTCTTAGAGGAAAAGAAATGACAAATAATATTCCTGATGGTTATGAAGATAAAATTAGAGAAATTTTAAATAATCCCAATACAAAACTTAGTTTTGAATATGTAGTTGGACCTATCACAAGTCCTATTACAGTAAAAGAATATTTAAAAGATTCAAATATGGAAGATAAAGTAAAATTTAGGAGGTAATTATGGATAAATTCAAAATATTATCAATGACAACGACAAAAAATAACGTTGATTTAGATAAATATAAAAAAGCTGTTTTAGAAAATTTAAAAAATGAATTTAAAAATGCAAATGCAGAATTTGTTGAAAGATTAAATAAATATATAAAAACACAAGAATTTAAAGAAGACGTGCAACGTGATTATGACAACGGAGCGACAGTGAGTGCTTGTATTTACAATATATATATGTATGTTTAAAAAGGTATTATTTACTAATATAGTACCTTTTTTTATTGGACTATATACAGCTTTAATTTAACTACAAAGGCACTTTAAAAGGTGACTTTTTTAGTACATTTTTAAATTGATAATTGTAAAATTAGACAAGTTTGATCATTTGTCTTTTTTATTGTCCGTAATAACTTTAAACTACTTGGACTATGCACCTTAAACATTGAAGGTAAAGAATATGCTTTTAACGAACGTGGAGCGTTGATAAAGGATAAAGTTACTAGTAAAGATGGTGTTATAGAATAAAATAAGGGAGGCTTGTTGCTTCCTATTTTTTATATTTATTCATAAATTTTGAATAATTATTCAATAAAAAATATGACAATAGTTTTATATTTGTTTGCCTATTGTTTGCCTATTTTTAACAAAATATATAAAGTTATATAATCTTATATAAAAACTCAATAAAAAAGTTCTTGAAAATAAGCCATTTTATAAACTTATATAACAAGAACTAATGTTTGGTGGAGATGGTGGGTGTCGAACCCACGTCCGAAAAAGCATTCATATCACTTTCTCCGAATACAGTCAATTTTAAATTTCCCAATAACCTATAAACTAACAAAATCAGTTAGAGGTATCTTATAAATTCAATTACAAATCTAAGAACTTTTGTAAAGGTTGCCCACGAATTTAATGATAGAGTTTAGACTTTTGTGGGGAAAGAATAGACTCCAAATAGCTGACTAGGCAGCTAATGCAAAATTATTATTTTCTGCGTTTATATTTAATTTACCACTTTTTATGTTGATTGGATACAACAATTCGCTTATGATACTGCAACTTCCCCGTCGAAGCCAGTTCATCCCCATATTGTCAAATATAGTATACCCATATTTTTATATCATGTCAAATTTTAGAGATTAAAATTAATTATTAAATTTTCGTAATAAAGTATTGTAAAATATTTTTACTCGATTTATAATTTATTAATATAAAAATAATATAAATTTTTAAGGAGAAAAAGATGTTAAAATCAATGACCGGTTATGGTAGAAGTGAGTTCGTTGATGAAAATTATGATTTATCTTTTGAGATGAAAGCTGTAAATCATAAATTTTTAGATATTCAAGTTAAATTACCATATTTTTTAAATTTTTGTGAAGAAGATATAAAAAAAGTTGTAAGAAAAAAATTGTCAAGAGGACGAGTTGATATTTTTATAAGAGGGAAACAAAAGTTTTCTGAAAGTAACTCTGCTTTGGATGTTAATTATGATTTAGCTTCTGCTTATTTTGAGGCTTATAAAAATATTTCAAAAAATCTGGGGATAGAAAGTTCTGTAAGCATCGGGCATATTGTTAGAAATGAAAATGTAGTTGATGTTAAAACTTCTGAGATTGATGAAGAATATTTGAAAAAGAATGTTTTGGAAGCTATTGAAAAGGCAGTCGATGAACTTGTTTCAATGAGAATTGTTGAGGGAGAAAATCTGAATAAGGACTTGTTGGATAATCTTTTGACTTTTGAAAATAATTTAGGAAATATTATAGAAAGAAAAGAAGATGTTTTAAATAATCAAATTGAGAGATTAAAATTAAAACTAAATGAATTTTCTGATGAATTATCTGAAAGTGAAATAAACAGATTAAATCTTGAAGTAATTTTTTATACTGATAAACTTGATATAAGCGAAGAAATTACAAGACTTCATTCACATATTCAAAATTTTAAGAAGTTTTTAAATCTAGAAAATCAAGTTGGTAAGAAAATTGAATTTTTATTACAAGAGATGAACAGAGAAATCAACACTATAGCAAGTAAATCAAATAATTACGCAATTTCAACTTATGTTATTGAAATGAAGGTTATTATAGAGAAACTTAGAGAACAAATTCAAAATGTTGAGTAGTTTTGGAGGTAATATGAAAAAGGGATTTTTGATGGTTGTTTCAGGTCCGTCAGGAGTTGGTAAAGGTACTATTTGTGATATTTTATTAAGAGATAATAAAGATATTAAGTATTCAATTTCTGCAACGAGTAGAAATAAAAGACCTAATGAAGAACATGGAAAAAATTATTTTTTCGTTTCAAATGATGAGTTTGAAAAGATGATAGCAGATGAAAAACTTTTAGAGTATGCAAGAGTTCATGGAAATTATTATGGAACTCCTAAGGATTTTGTTTTAAATTCTATTGATAATGGAGATGTAGTAATTTTAGAGATTGATGTTCAAGGAGCACTACAAGTTAAGAAAAACTATCCTGATGCAGTTTTAGTTTTTGTTTTGCCACCAGATTTTGAAGAATTAAAGAGAAGACTTGTAGAACGTGGAACGGAAGATGAAGAAACTATAAATTTAAGAATGAATAATGCAAAAAAAGAAGTTGAATTTTTAAATGAATATAATTATTCCATAGTGAATGATTTTATAGATGAAAGTGTAGATAAAATGAAGGCTATTATTGAAGCCGAAAGATTAAAGATTAAGAAATAGGAGGAATGAAAGATGATAAATCCATCATTTAAAGAATTAGAAAAAATTGATAAGAGTAGATATGCTCTAGTTGTAATGACAAGTAAAAGAGCTAGAAGAATTGTAAACGGATCTAAAAATTTAATGGAAACAGATGCACAAAAACCAATTACTCAAGCACTTCAAGAAATAGTAGCTCAAAAGGTAACTAAAAAAGAAAAGGAAGATTAAGATGAAAAAAAATATTTTAGTTGGAGTAACTTCTGGAATTGCAATTTACAAGTCTTTAGACTTAGTAAGTATGTTAGTTAAGGCAGGATATGAAGTTAATGTTGTTATGACTGAAAACGCAACTAAACTTATTAATCCTTTGATTTTTGAAACAATAAGTCAAAATAAGGTTCATAGTGATGTCTTTGAAAGAGATATGGATAGTGAGGTTAAGCATATAAAACTTGCAAAAAATGCAGATTGTTTTGTTATTGCTCCACTTACTGCAAATACTATGGCTAAAATTGTTCATGGAATTGCAGATAATTTGATTACAAATATTGTACTTGCACATACTAAAAAAATGATTTTAGTGCCATCTATGAATGTTAATATGTACGAAAATCCTGTAACTCAAAAAAATATTGAAACTTTAAAAGAAAGACATATAGTTGTAAGTCCAGATTATGGTCGTCTTGCTTGTGGTGATTATGGAAAAGGAAAATTTCCTACAACAGAAAGAATTTTTGAAGAAATTGAGAGCTATTTTGTAAAAAAAGATTTGTTTGGTAAAAAGGTATTAATAGGAAATGGTGCTACAATTGAAGATATTGATCCGGTTAGATACATTTCAAATTATAGTAGTGGAAAAATGGGAAATGAATTGGCACTATGTGCTAGAAGACGTGGAGCTGATGTAAAAGTAGTATGCGGAAAAGTTAATAGTGATTACAGAAAATTTGGAATTGAATACATTGATGTAAAAACCAATGAAGATATGTATAACTCAATAAAAGAAAATTTTGATGAAGCAGATATTTTAATTATGCCTGCTGCACCTGTTGATTTTAAAGTTAAAAACAAAAAAGATTTTAAAATTAAAAAGACTGAAAATTTTGAAAATATTGAGCTTGAAAATAATATTGATATTTTAAAAAGTATTTCAGAATATAAAAAATCACAATTTGTTGTAGGCTTTGCAGCTGAAACAAATTCAGTTAAAGATTATGCAATTTCAAAGATGAATAATAAAAATTTGGATATGATTGTTGCAAATGACGTTTCATTAAAAGATAGGGGCTTTGGTTCTGATTTTAATAAAGTTAATATCATCACGAAAGATAGTGAAATTGAAACAGAAGTTTTAACTAAGAGAGAAATTGCAGATAAAATTTTAGATGCTATTTTGGAGAAAATATGTTAGCAGAAGTTGTTGTTAAGTCTTTTTTACTATCAAGAGCTGAAAATATTTTTACTTATAAAATCCCTAAAAATATTGAAGAAGAAATTTCAGTAGGTAAGAGAGTAATTGTTCCTTTTGGTAAAGGAAATAAGGGAACGGTTGGTCTTGTTATAAATATTTTAGATGAAAAAGATGTTGAAACAGATATAAAGTTCAAAGAAATTAATATGGTTATAGATGAAAAAGAAATTGTAAGTAAAACGCAGATTAAACTTGCAAAGTTTATGAGTGAAAAATATATTACAAATCTTTCTTACTGTCTAAATTGTGTTTTGCCTCCCGGAGATTGGAGTAAAATTGAAGAATTTTTTGTTTTAAATAAAGAAAAATCCAATGAGCTTTCTGCTGTTGAGGCTGAATTTTTTTCAAAGAGAAAAAATATTTTGGAAATTAGAGAATTTTATAATGATGATAATAGAGTAAATTATCTAATTGAAAACGAAATTTTAGTAAAAAAGTATAAATATAACAACTCAGAAAATAAATTTTTAGAAAAATTTGTTAAACTAAATGAAGATTTTGATTTTTCAAAAATTAGAAAAAATGCAGTAAAACAATCAGAACTTTTAAATTTTTTAAAGGGAAAAGATTTTGTAAGTGTTAAAGAATTAAGAGAAAATAATTTTACAAAAACTGTAATAGATTCTTTAGTTTCAATGGAAGCACTTTTTTTAACTGAGAATAAAATTTATACAAATTCCATTGAAGGAATAAAGAATTATGAAAAATTAAAGCTAAATAAAGAACAACAGGAAGTTTTAGATAGTATTTTAAATTCCGAAAACAATAAATTTTTAATTCACGGAATAACAGGAAGTGGAAAGACTGAAATATACTTGCAACTTGTTGAAAAGATGTTAGAACATAGAAAAAGCAGTATAATTTTAGTTCCTGAAATTAGTCTTACACCACAGACCATAGAAAGATTTTCAGGGCGTTTTGGAAATGATATTGCAATTATTCATTCCAGACTTACAATGATTGAAAAATTAAATCAATGGAAACAAATTCAAGACAAGGATATAAAAATTGTAGTTGGAGCTAGATCTGCAATTTTTTCTCCTATAAAAAACTTGGGACTTGTAATAATTGATGAAGAGCATGAATCTAGTTATATTAGTGACCAAAATCCAAAATATTATACTCACGAAGTGGCAGAATATTTAGTCGGATTGTCAGGAGCAAAACTTGTTTTAGGTTCTGCAACTCCGTCTGTAAATATCTATGCAAGAACAGATAGTAAAGATATTAAACTTTTAGAATTAAAAAACAGAGCTACAAAAAATTCTTTACCTGAAGTTGAAATTGTTGATATGCGTGAAGAACTTTTACTTGGAAATAAAAGTATTTTAAGCAACAGTCTTTATGAAGCAATTCAAAAAACTTTGGATAGAAAAGAACAGGTAATTTTATTTTTAAATAAACGTGGAAGAAGTTCTTTTGTTTTTTGTAGAAGTTGTGGTTATGTTCAAAAATGCGATTATTGTGATATTTCTATGACTTATCATAAAGATAATAGAAAAGATATTTGCATTTGTCATATGTGTGGAAGAACTAAACCAAAGCCAAAAATATGTCCAAATTGTTTTAAACAATCCATAAAAGAATTTGGTTTTGGAACTGAAGCATTGGAAGAATATATCAAAAATGCTTTTAAAGATGCTAAAGTTTGTAGAATAGATGCAGATACTTCAAAGGAAAAAGGAGTCTATGAAGAAGTTTATCGAAAGATGAAGAATAAAGAAATTGATATTTTAATCGGTACTCAGATGATTTCAAAAGGACTCGACTTTCCAAATGTAACTTTGGTAGGAGTTGTACTTGCAGATATAAGTTTGAATATACCATCATTTAGATCTGCTGAAAAAACTTTTCAGCTTTTGACACAGGTTGCAGGTCGTTCTGGTCGTGGAGAAAAAGAAGGAAAAGTAATAATTCAAACATATAAACCAAGTCATTACAGTATTGTTAATTCTTCTGATCATAATTATGAAGAGTTTTTTAAAGAGGAAATTAATTTTAGAAGAAGTTTTCTGTATCCGCCAAAGGCTCATATTGTGAATTTTCAATTTAGAAGTAAAAGTGTTGAAAATTGTATGGAAGAATTAAAGAAGATAAGAGATTTAATTTTTGATAAATTTAAAAAAGAAATAAATTTAAAAAATATAATTATTCTAGGACCCAATCCAGATGCGATAAAATGGGTAAATATGGTGTATAGATATAATTTGACTATAAAAGTTCTAGAAGACTATGAGGTCTTTAGACAATTTTTAACAGAATTAATTTTTAATAAAAAGTATTCATTTAATACTGAAAAAAATGGGAAATTAATTTTGACGATAGATTAAGGAGGAAAAATGGCATTAAGAAATGTTAGAATTGACGACGATCCTGTTCTTAGAAAAAAGGCAAGGAAAGTTGAAGTTATTGACGATAAAATAAAAGATCTGTTTGAAGATATGGCAGAAACAATGTATAATTCAGACGGAGTTGGACTTGCATGTCCTCAAATTGGAATTTTAAAAAGACTTGTAACAATAGATGTCGGAGATGAACATGGATTACTTAAAATGGTAAATCCTGAAATTTTAGAAAGTTCTGGAGAACAAGTTGGACCTGAAGGCTGTCTTTCAATTCCTGATGTGAGAGGTTTTGTAAAAAGACCTGAAAAAGTAAAATTCAAATATACAGATATTGATGGAAATGAACAAATTATAGATGCAACAGGACTTTTAGCCGTTTGCATTTGTCACGAAATAGATCACTTAAATGGAATTTTATTTACAGATTTAGCTTTAGAAGGAGAAGAAGCTGAAATGTATGAAAAATTGTATTATGGTGAGGCAGAATAATGAAAAAAATAATTTTTATGGGAACTCCGGATTTCGCAGTCCCACCTTTAGAAACTTTGAATGAAAATTTTGAAGTTTCTTTAGTTGTTTCTCAAAAAGACAAACTTAGAAACAGAAAAAAATTATTACCAACTCCCGTAAAGCAAAGAGCATTGGAACTTGGTCTTGAAGTTATAACTCCTGATAGTGTAAAAAGTGATGAATTTTTTGAAATTGTAAAAAAAATAAATCCTGATTTTATTGTCGTGGTAGCATTTGGACAGATAATTGATAAAAGATTAATCGACTTTATGCAAGGAAAAATTTTAAATATTCACGCTTCAATTTTACCTGAATTAAGAGGCTCTGCACCGATAAATTGGGCTATTGTAAATGGGTTAGAAAAGACAGGTGTTAGTATTATGTCAATAGGTGTTGGGCTTGATACGGGAGATGTTTTGGATATCGAAGAAACTGAAATTTCTGATTTAGATAATGCTGAAACACTTTATGAAAGGTTATCAAAAATTGGTTCAAGTTTGATTGTTAAAACTATTAATGACTTTGAAAACAAATATGAAAATAGGGTTAAACAGGGAGATGTTTTTTCCTATGCTCCTATGATTAAAAAGGAAATGGGAAAACTTGACTTTAACGATACTTCAAGAAATATTTTTAACAAAATAAGAGGCTTTTATAATTGGCCAAGTACATTTTGCGAATATTTGGGAGAAAATATAAAAATTCATAGAGCTGAAATTTCAAAAGAAAATCCGAATGAAAATGTTGGGACAATCTTTAAAATTTCGGATGATGCAATTTTTGTTAAAACTTTAGATGGAAGTATAAAACTTTTAGAAATTCAATTTTCAGGTAAAAAGAGAGTTTCAGTTAAAGACTATCTTCGTGGCAATTCTATAAAAGTTGGAGAAATTTTAAAATAATGAGAAAACTTGCAGTTGAAATTCTTTGTGAAATCAAAGATGAAAATTCAAATTCAACAAATTTATTAAATAAAAACACAAAAAATATTTCTGATTTAGATAGCAAATTTTTAAGAGAAATTGTATATGGGACTTTGGAAAACAGAATTTATCTTGATTATATAATCAAAAAGCTCTGTAAATTAAGGATAAAAAAGTTCAATCCATATATATTGAATATTCTAAGAATTTCTATTTATCAGATTATTTTTATGGATAAAATTCCTGAATTTGCAATAATAAATGAGGCTGTTAATCTTACAAAAGTTTTTAAACTTAAAAAATTTTCTTCTTTTGTTAATGGATCTTTAAGAAATTTTTTAAGAAATAAAGAAGATTTTATGAAGATTGAAGTTGAGAATGAAGAGGAAGCTATCTCTATAAAATACTCTGCAAATATGGATATTGTAAAAATATTACTTGGAGATTATGGCATGGAAGAAACTATAAAAATTCTTGAAAATTCTATGTCCAAACCTCATTTTGCAATAAGAATTTCATCTTTTGAAAAGACGGAAGAAAAAGTTGTTAAGGACTTGGAAAAAGACGGATACAAGCTTAAAAAATCTGAAATTTCAAAACTTACTTATTTTGTAGAAAATCCGACTAATATATTGGAAACAGAAAGTTTTAAAAGTGGAGATTTTACAGTTCAAGATGTTGGAAGTATTTTAACGGGAGAAGTTTTAGCTCCAAAAGAAAATTCAAAAGTTTTAGATATTTGTTCTGCACCGGGTGGAAAAACTTGTCATCTAGCTTTTCAGATGAAAAATACAGGGGAAATTTTTGCAAATGATATTGTAAAGAGTAAATTAAAAAAGATAGAAGAAAATTGTAAAAGACTTAATGTAAAGACTGTAAAATTATTTAATTTTGACGCTTCAATTTGCAAAGAGGAATATAAAGAACAATTTGACTATATACTCTGTGATGTGATTTGTTCAGGAATTGGAGTTATGGACAGAAAGTCTGAAATAAAATTATTTAGAAGCAAAGAAAGTATTGATGAAATAATAGAATTGCAGAGAAAAATTTTTGACAATTCGGTAGAATATCTAAAAGAAAAAGGGGAGATAGTTTACAGCACTTGCTCTGTTTTAAAATGTGAAAATGAAGAAAATGTCAAATATTTTTTAGAAAAACATAAAAATTTAAAAATAAAAGATGTTGAATTTTTGGGTAAATCAGAAAAATTTATAAAATTATTACCTGAAAAACAAAAACATAATGGATTTTTTATAATAAAATTTGTTAAAGAGAATTAAGGGATTGAGGACTAGTCTTCAATCTTTTTTTATAAGAAAATCGACTTGAGCAAAAATTAGTAAAGCGGAAGGAAATGATTCAAGATGATGAACTATTTAAGGATAAAATAAGTCAAAAGAGAAATAACCTTAAAAATCTTGTACTATTTTATAGTGGATTAAAAAATATAGTTAGAAAAATGAATATTCAGCTTGATTGAATGACAAATATGGGGGGAAAGTGGTATAATAAAATGAATGAAAAATTGGCAAATTAGAATTTTATGAGGAGTTTATATGGAGTTTAATAGTTTGATTCCTGAATTATCAGTTTTTGATATTGTTCAGACTAAAAATTTTTATGAAGAATTAGGATTTAAAATAGAGTACGAACGACCGGAAGTGAAATTTGTTTTTATGTCTTTTCAAGATAGTCAGTTTATGTTTGAACAAATTCATGATGATGGCTGGAATACAGGGGAACTAATCTATCCTTTAGGAAGAGGAATAAATTTTTCAATATCAGTTGATGATATTGAGAAACTATATGAATTAGTGAAAAGCAAACAATTAGAGATTTACAGAGAACTGATTAGAAGTGTATATAGGGTTAACGGAATTGAAGAAATACAAATGGAGTTCCTGATTCAAGATCCTAATGGATATTTATTGAGGTTTACAAACTGATGACTCTTGATTTGAAGGGTAGGTAAACTCAGACTTGTCGCGCTAAAACAATTAAATAAAATGACAAAAAGAAAGTGCGGATATTCAACTTAAATCGAAATAATATAAAATTACGAGGAGATTATAAGATGAACAATTATATAAAATTAAATGAAGATAGATGGAATAATGTAAAAAATGACTATACTGAGCCATTGACACATGAAGAATTAGAAGAAGTTAGAAAAAATCCTATTTCTGTTGCATTAACTGTTGGAAAAAAAGTTCCAAAAGAATGGTTTGAAAAAGCAAATGGAAAAAAGCTATTAGGTTTAGCTTGTGGTGGTGGACAGCAGGGACCAGTTTTTGCTATAAAAGGTTATGATGTAACCATAATGGATTTTTCTAAATCACAATTACAAAGAGATGATATGGTTGCTAAAAGAGAAGGCTTAAAAATCAATACAGTTCAAGGCGATATGACAAAACCATTTCCATTTGAAAATGAAACTTTTGATATTATTTTTAATCCGGTTTCAAATGTATATATAGAAGATTTAGAAAACATGTATAAAGAAGCCTCTCGAGTATTGAAAAAGGGTGGACTGTTAATGGTCGGATTTATGAATCCTTGGATATACATGTATGATGCTGACATTGTATGGGACAAACCCGATGAGGAATTACTTTTAAAGTTTTCAATACCTTTTAATTCAAAAGAGCTTGAAGAGGAAGGCAAGATAACCATAAATCCAGAATATGGATATGAATTTAGCCATACCTTAGAAACTCAGATTAGAGGACAACTTAAAAATGGTCTCGCTATGATAGATTTTTATGAGTCTTGTGACAAAAGAAATAGATTATCACGTTATGGAAATGACTATATAGCTACACTTTGCATTAAACTATAATATTATAGAACATACTTCAGGAGAATAGCCCGTTTTATTTTTCGTAAGGGTTAAAATCTAAATCTCAGTTTGTCGAAATAAAACTATTAAATAATAATTACAAAAGTTCTCTTAGTAAAATAAAAGAAGTTGAATTTTTAGGTAAATCAGAAAAATTTATAAAATTATTACCTGAAAAACAAAAACATAATGGATTTTTTATAATAAAATTTATTAAAGAGAATTAAGGGATTGAGGACTAGCCTTCAATCTTTTTTTATAAGAAAATTGTCTTAATCAAAAATTAGTAAATCGGAAGGAAATGAGTCAAGATTATGAACTATTTAAGGATAAAATAAGTCAAAAGAGAAAAAAACCTTAAAAATCTTGTACTATTTTATAGTGGATTAAAAAAAATAGTTAGAAAAATGAATATTTAGGTTGAATAAATGACAAAAAATGAGAAAAGTGATATAATGAGATAGACGAGAAATTGACAAATTGGAATTTGTTTTCCTTGGGTTCCTTGATTTTCACTTTTGTTCAATTTTTGAATATATGGAGGTAATTTATGAAATATAAAGAAGTAAAATTAAACGTTTCAAATAATAAAATCAGAGAATATAAGCAATTTGAAGGCATGAAATTATATTCTGATTTTTTCAAATCTGAAGACGGAAGAAAATTAACTAATAAAAGAGTATATGTTACAAGAAAACAAAATTATGTTTATTATGAAAGAACGGATGTAAATTGGAATTATTGGTCAAATAAAGATAGTTATAATTCAGATTTTATTCCAGATAATGTTGAACATGATATTATTTTTGAGATTTCTTCAGAACTAAGCACCTTTAGTAAACATTTAGGAAAAGAACTGATTGAAAAAATAGAGTTAAAATATAAAAATGGAGAGATTTTAGAAATATTAGACATTTAATCCACTGGTTTAATTAGAGTAATTATTAAAATATAAGATCTTTATACTCATATATTAAAATCTCGGTTTGTAGAAGCGAAACAATTAAATAAAACTATTGAAGAGGAAGTAAAAGCAAATAGCCGATATTTCCTTTTTTGTTGTCAAAAATTAAAAAAAACGGAAAGGAGAATTTATGGAGGAGCTGAAAAATAGAGATAGAAAAGGCATTAGTACAAAGAAAAAAATTGGAAAGACCACCTATGAGGTTGTTGTCCACTTCAATGAAAATGCGACTGAAACAATGCAAGATAAGCTGACAAGAATAATGTTGAGGGAGTTTCGGAGAAAATCGAATGAAAAAAAGATGATTTTGATTAAAAAGTCCTTGACAAGTTGTTACAGGAAAAACATATTAAGTATTTAATTGAAGATGAAATAATTACAGATAAGGAAGAAATAGAATATTTTTTAAGTAGAGAGTATAGAGATTTTTTAGAAAATCGTATGATTGTTGATAAGGATAGACATTATATTGCATACTTTTTTGAAAATGATATAGAAATAGGAGCAGTTCAATTTACGATTTATACCAATGAAGATGGAAAATATTTTTGAGATTGTTTTATACTTGATTTTTGGATATATCCTGAATTTAGAAATAAATCCAAAGGTTTGGAATGTTTTAAGAAATTAGAAAGATATACAAAGCCACTTGGGGCAAATCACTATGTTTTAAATTCAATGAAAGAAAATTCAATTAGATTTTGGAAAAAATTAGG
This sequence comes from Parvimonas sp. D2, assembly GCF_035282635.1. Taxonomy (NCBI): domain Bacteria; kingdom Bacillati; phylum Bacillota; class Tissierellia; order Tissierellales; family Peptoniphilaceae; genus Parvimonas; species Parvimonas sp. D2. Next base: position 475,595 of record NZ_JAYKBO010000001.1, on the reverse strand, counting down.
TTTTAGAGAAAACGGAATTGATGAATGGGGTATGAAATTGTTTAGATTGTATTAGATTTTCAACATTTTTACGGCAAATTAATTTAATAGAGAAATGTTAAAGGAGCTTTTAAAAAGCTCCTTTGTTTTTATTTAGTATTAATCTTTGCAAGAAGGGTCTTTACTCGCTTTATCTTTTGGTAAGTCGCCAACTTTTTTATATTCTACATCTTTTGATTTAGGATCCCCAATTTGAACTGGAAGTTCATCATCCATTTGCCATTGATTCCAACCGCCATCATATAAACTTGCATTTAATCCGTTTTCATGAGCGAGTAAGAATGCTACAGAACCTCTCCAACCAGTTCCACAGTAGAAAGCTAATTGTTTGTCTGTTGAAATTCCTTGTTCTTCCCACATTTTCTTTATCTCAGAAAAATTTTTATATTTTCCATCTTTATCAGTGTAAGCATCCATTGATTGTTTATCATGTCCTGCTTTTCCCCATAAAGCTCCTTTTGGTTCTCCTGCTCTAGGAATATAAGTATAACCACTTTCTTTTCCTAACCATTCATTTTCACTTCTAATTGAAATTAATTGGAAGTTATCATCCTTGCCAAGTTTTTCTTTAACAGTTTCTATTGAAGTAATGTATTCAGGATGAGCTGGAATTTTAGTTTTAAAATCAGTTACAGGAGTAGGTTTAGTTTCTTCTTGTTCTACAGGATAATTTTTACTCATCCAGCTTTTTAAACCACCATTTAAAATTTTTACATTTTCAACTCCTGCGTATAGATAAGCTGTGGCAACTCTAGCACAACCTGTATTTTGTCCATACAAAATAACGACAGTATCTTTATCTATTCCATAATTTAATAAACTTTTTTCAAGTTCTTCTGGGCTTCTTAAATTCCATACAGGTTCTTTTTCTACTGTATCAGTATTGATATGTATTGCACCTTTGATATGATTTTGTAAATAATCTGGACTATCTTTTGTTTCACCCCAAGAGACTTCAGCAATTATAAATTTTTTAGAATCTTCATTTTTCCCATCAAGAACATCTTTAACATAATCTTCATCAACAAATATAGTATTTTTAGTTACTTTTTTAGATGAAGATTTTTCTTCTTTTTTCTCTGTTTGTTCTGTTTTCTTCTCACTTGTTTTTTCTTCTTGCTTTTTAGAACAAGAAGCTAAAACGCCTAAGGCCAAGAATAAAATCAATAATTTTTTTAAACAATTTTTCATAGTAAATCCTCCTTATATGTTTTATGACTATAAATGCACAATGACTATTTTTTATCATAGTTAATAAATATATTATTATAATCATTAAACTCATTATATAATAAAATAAAAGATTTGTAAATAAAGGAAATAATAAATTACAATCACACTAAAAGTATAATCAAAATTTTATTATTAGAATAAAAAAGTTATGCTTAATTAAACATAACTTTAAGATTTGAAATTTATTCCTTGATATGAATTTTTTTGTTTTAGGATTTTGCTAACTTCTCCAATTGTTTTAATTTTATCTTTTGACCATAGGGGAGCAATAAGTTTTTCTTTGTCGCCATCTCCTGTGAGCCTATGAATAATTATGTCCTTGTCTAAATTTTCTATTGCCATAATTAAAGCATCTATATATTCATCCCAAGTTATAACTTTGAAGCTATTTTTTAGATAATCATCATATAGTTCACAATCGTTCTGAATATAAAGGCTGTGAATTTTAATTCCCCAAGGTTTTTTGTTATTCACATAATCAATGGTATTTTTATAATCTTTTTCTGTTTCATTTGGAAGGCCAAAAATTATATGAAAAATAGTTTTTATATTTAATTCCTTTAATCTTTTCACACAATTTTCAAATGTTTTTGTACTGTATCCAATATTCATATTATTTCGAGTATTTTCGTTTGAAGTTTGTAGTCCAAGTTCAATCCAGACTTCAATTTTTTTGTTAAGTTCTGAAAGTAAATTATAAATTTCTTCATTAAAACAATCGGCTCTTGTAGCTATGGATAGTACTTTGACATTTGGAAAATTTATTGCCTCATAGTACATTTTCCTTAGTTCTTCTACAGGTAAAAATGTATTTGTATAACTTTGAAAGTAGGCAATATAACCGTTGCTTTTATCTTTTTCTTTTAAAAAATTGATTTGAGCATTTAATTGTTCAGTTATTGATTTTCTTTTAGTTGTAAATTCTCCACTTCCAGTTTCTGAGCAGAATTTACAACCGCTTTTTCCATTTTTTCTATTTGGACAAGAAAACCCTCCATCGATGGAGAGTTTTAAAAGTCTTGAGCCGAATTTTTTCTTTAGATAAGAACTTAAATCATTATATCTTTGCATATTATCTCTTTCTTAATTGTTCTTTTTGTTCTAAAACATGTCGTTTTAATTCGTCTAAATATTCTATTTCATCATTTGAAAAATCAACATTCTTCAAAAATCTTCCTGCACCTTTTATTACCATTAATTCAGGATTTTCTGGGTTTAAAACTTCTAAACGAGTTCTATCTGTTATCAATTCAACAAGACCAGGAATTTGAGATGTACCTCCAGTAAGAATTAATCCTTTTTCAGAAATATCTGCAATTAATTCAGGAGGAGTTTTTTCCAAAGTTTCTGTTATAGCATTTAAAATTTTATTTAATGTCATTCCAATCGCATGTGCAATATCTGAATCATTTACAAAAATATGCATTGGAAGACCATTCATAACATTTCTTCCTTTAATTTCATACATTGAACCGTCATTTGTAGGATAGGCTCTTGCAGCTGATAATTTAATAATTTCTGCAGTATTTTCTCCTATTAACATATTATATCTTGTACGAATGAAGTCTGCGATTGCTTGATCAATTGTATTTCCGCCTACATTTAAACTTTTTGCAATGATTATTTCACCATTAGAAATAATAGAAATATCTGTTTTTCCTGCTCCGATATCAACAACCATAGTACCTGATGGATCGTTTATATTTACACCACAACCTATTGCGGCAGTTATTGTTTCTTCTAAAAGGACAACATTATTAGCACCTGCAAGTTTTACAGCTTGAGTTATTGCTCTTTTTTGTACTTGAGTCAATTCACTGGCAATACAGACTAAAACATTAGGTCTAAAAAAGTTTTTTCCAACAGATTTTTTTATTGCTCTTTTTATAATAGCTTCTGTTGCATTAAAATCTACAATATTTCCTGCAATTACTGGCCTTTTTGCAACTACATTTCCTGGAATACGTCCTAATAATTTTTTTGCAGTTTCTCCATAATTTAAAATTTTATTTTTATAAGTATCCATAGTAACCACAGATGGCTCATTCACTACGATACCTTTATTTTCAACGAAAGTTACTACCTTTGATGTTCCAAAATCAATGGCAAGAGTTTTTCTAAAATACTTCATAAAAATCCCCTAAAAATCTCCTATCTATTTTACTTTATATATTATCAGAATAAGTTCTAGATAATTATATTTTTTAAATTTATTTTAAACCAAAATACACTACTATAATTTTACACTAAAATTAGCTTATAGTAAAGGGCATTATTCATATAAAAAAATTTGATAAAATTTATATGTTGTAGTAAAATAAGAATGATAAAATTAATATTGATATGGAGGACTTTATGTTTAGAATGAAAAACAAACTTAACAATCTATATAATGCAAATAAAGAAGTTAAGTTTGCGCTTATTGGAGCTGGGAAAATGGGAAAAGGACTTGTTAATCAACTTTCTAGAATTAAAGGTCTTACAAGTTCTGTTGTAATAGATGAAAAACCAGAAAAAGCTATGGAAGCTCTTATTTCTTCCGGCGTTAGAAAGTCAGATATTACTACAAGTGATAATATAAAAATAATTGAAAATTCTATAAAAAATGGTATGTATGTCGTTTCTGATGATTATACTATTGCTTGCAAATTACAAGATATAAAAGGAGTTGTTGATGCAACTGGGAATCCTCCTTTTGGTGCGATTTTAGCAATGGATGCAATTGAAAATAGAAAACATACAATTATGTTGAATGTTGAATGTGATGCAGTTATTGGACCGTATTTATTCAATTTAGCAAAAAAGAAAAATGTTATTTATACTGGATCTGCTGGAGATGAACCAGGTGCAATAATGGAACTGGCAGATTTTGCTTTAGGTGCAGGTTTTAAACTTCTTGCAGTTGGAAAGGGAAAGAATAATCCGCTTAATCATTATATTACAGAAGATGAAGTCAGAGAAGAGGCGATTTCAAAGGGACTTTATCCAAAAATGCTTGCAGGCTTTATTGATGGAACTAATACTATGATTGAACTTACAAGTGCTGCGAACGCCTTAGGATTTATCCCTGATGTTATCGGCTGTCACGGACCAAATGCTACACCTGCAGAATTAGCTAAAATTTTTTCTCTTAAAGAGCAAGGAGGAATTTTAAATAATTATAAGACTGTGGATTTTGCTTTTGGAGTAGCACCAGGAGTTTATGCTATCGTAACAAGTGATAGTGACGAAGTTCATGATTTAATGAAGTATTTAAAAATGGGTGATGGCCCAAATTATGCTATATACAGACCTTATCATTTAACAAGTCTCGAAACTCCAATTACTATATATAATGCAATTGTTGAAAAAGAATCAACTATTGTTCCAGCTTGTGGACAAGTTTCAGATACAATTACAGTTGCAAAAAGAGATTTGAAAGCAGGAGAAATTTTAGAGGGAATTGGTGGAAAATCCGTTTTTGGTAAAATAACAAGCCATGCAGATCAAAAAAATAGAAATCTTTTGCCAATTGCTATGATTACTAAAAAAACTAAGTTAAAAGTTGATGTTAAGAAAGATGAGCTTATTACTCTTGATATGGTTGAATTGGATGAAGACCATATTATAACTAAACTTAGAAGAAAACAAGATAAATTAGGACTTTAGGAGAAAGTATGGAAATTATTTCAAAATATAAGAATAAAATTGCAATGGGAATTTTTACCATTGCAGTAATTATATTTATTATATTTTTAAGTTTAAAATTCTCAGGTAATTCTAATAAAGAAGTAACTTATGATTTTTCAAAACCATATAGTAAAATTGAATTTATTAAAGATGAAATGTATATCTTCGAAAAAAATAAATTTTCAAGATTTAATAAAAATGGAAAACTTAAATTAGAAAAAGATATTGAGAATAATGGTAAAATTAGAGTTTCTAATGATGTTATCTATTCATTGATGAGTAATGAAATAATTATGTATAGTAAGAACTTTGATGAGATTAAACGTGTTTCATTGGATAATGAAATTGAGGACTTTTTTATTGAAAATAATAAAATTATTCTAATCAATAATACGAGTTTTAAAATTTATGATGAGAATTTAAGTGAATTGTATACAAATGATGATGTGCAAAATCCTGGATATATAAAATTTTCAAAAAGTAAAAATAATTTTGCATATACAGATTATGTAAAATCGGAAAATTCAATTAAATCTAGATTTCATATTTTGAATTCAAAAGATAAGTCAACTGTTTGCGATTTTACATTTTTTAATGAATTTATAATAGAATTTGGATTTGTAAATGATTCAGATGATAAACTTTTTGTTGCTACAAATGAAAAATTATACCTTTTTGAAAAAAATATTATAAAGAGTCAATACTATATAAAAAATTTAAAAAATGTTATCTATCATTCTGGAAAGATTTATTTATTTTCTGATGATTTAAAAGTTTTTAATGCTAAGGATTTGACACTAGAAAAAACTGTTGAAATTGGTAATGACTATGTAAAATCTTATATTTTAAGTAAAGAAATTCTTTTAGTCAAAAATAATGGGTATGTATTAGTTGATAAGTCTAGTTTAAAAAAGAAAGAATTTTCAGCTGAGATAATAGATTCTATTCAAAGTGAAGATTCAGTATATTTGATTCAAAAAGATAAATACAAAAAAATAAAATAGGAGGGATTTTTTTGGACGAAAAATATTTATTATTGACTTTTAATTCAGTTAATCATACAATGCAATTAGAAAAAGAACTTAAAAATTTAGATAAAAAATTTAAAACAATTCCAACACCAAGGGAAGTAAGTCGTTCTTGTGGTCTTGCAATTTTACTTGATCCAAGCGAATTGGAAACAGTGAAATCATTAAAAGAAACTGGTAAAAACGTTGATTACCTTTGGCTTTTTGAAAAGACACAAGATAGAGGAAATGTTGTAACGGAGATAAATATTAATGAATAATTTTTTTGAGAATTTGATTTATTCAGATTCGCTTAGAAGTTTAATTATAAAAATAATTTTATCAGTAATAGTTTTTTTGATTGCTAAAATTATAATTTATATTTTTACAAAAGCTTTGACAAATTTAGTTAAAACATATAAATCAAATGATTTCAGAAATTCTAAAAAAGTTAATTCTATAGTTTCTATTTTGTCAAGTGTTTTAAAATATATTATTTATTTTATCGCTGTGGTTATAATACTTAGTATTTTTGATGTAAATACTTTATCTTTAATAGCTACTGCTGGTGTTGGTGGTATTATTATAGCTTTTGGAGTTCAAAGTATTATTAAAGATTTATTCAGTGGAGTTTTTATTCTACTAGATGATCAATATAATATTGGGGATGATGTTAATATTAATGGAATTTCTGGTAATATTATGGCTATAAATATGAGAAATACACAGATTCAAGGTTATGACGGAAGTATAAATATAATATCAAATGGCAGTATAACAACTGTTACGAACTTTAGTAAAAATAATCAAAGATCTGTTGTTACTTTTTGTTTTCCAACTGATGTAGATGTTGAAAAAGTTAAGAAAATCATAAATGATTTTTCGCCAGAATTTTCAAAAAAATATAAAAGTGTAATTAAAGATCCAGTATTTTTTGGAGTTACTGAAACTGAAAAATATTATGTAAAGATTGCTATTGCAATTTGGAGTAAACACTCTACGCAATGGCAAAACGAAAAAAATTTAAGAGAAGAATTGTATAAAAAATTTAAAGAAAAAAATATTGAATTTTTGAAACTTGAAAAGGGTGATAAAATTGTATAAATACAAAGTATCGGACATTGTAGTTTTAAAAAAAGAACATCCTTGTGGAACAAATAGATGGGAGATTTTAAAAACGGGAATTGAAATAAAATTGAAATGTCTAGGTTGTGAAAGGGAAGTTTGGATTAAAAGAATTGATTTTGAAAAAAGACTTAGAAAAGTTGAAATAGATGGGAAACTTTTCAAAGTTGCAAATCTATAAAGGAGGTAGTTATGGATTTTTTAGAATTGGCAAAAAAGAGATATTCAGTAAGAGATTTTTCAAGCAAAAAGGTTGAAAAAGAAAAGATTTTAAAAATTTTAGAAGCTGGAAAAATTGCACCAACTGCAAAAAATAGCCAACCGATAAAAATATACTATTGTACTGATGATGAAAAATTAAAACTTTTAAATGAGTCATCTCCTTGTGAATATAATTCACAACTTATGTTTGTTATAACATATAATTCGGATGAATGTTGGAAATATGAAGACGGAATTCCAAGTGGAGTTGTTGATTCTGCAATTGTTGCAACACATATGGTTCTTGAAGCTGAAGATTTAGGATTAGGTTCAGTTATTATCAAAGCATTTAAATCTGAAATAGTTAAGGAAAAATTTGATATTCCGGAACAAAACAAAGTAGAGTTACTTTTATTCATGGGATATAAATTTGAAAATGCCATGCCTTCACCAATGCACGAAACTTATAAATCAGACGAAGAGTTATTTGAGGAATTAAAAATAAAATAAATTTAAAGGAAAATATATGGATAAAATATTAAATGATTTATTTTCTTTTCAAGATATTGAATATAAAAATTTTAATGCAAAACTTATTCCAACAGTAGATAAAGACTTAATAATCGGAGTTAGAACGCCAGATTTAAGAAATTATGCAAAAAAATTATTTAAAGAAGATGAAAAACGAACTTTTAAATTTTTAAATAATCTTCCGCATAAATACTATGAAGAAAATAATTTACATGGATGTTTGATTGAGCAAATAAAAGATTTTGATTTAGCTATGGAATATACAGAAAAATTTATTCCATTCATTGACAATTGGGCAACTTGTGACTTGTTTTCTCCGAAAGTTTTTAAAAAATATCCAAATGAAACATATAAATATATTTTAGATTGGATAAAAGATGAAAACACTTATGTTATAAGATATGGGATAGGTCTTTTGCTTTCAAATTATTTGGATGAAAATTTTAAAGAAGAACATTTGGAAATTGTTTCAAAAGTTAGTTCTGAAGAATATTATGTGAATATGATGATTGCTTGGTATTTTGCAACTGCCCTTGCTAAACAACAAAAGTATGCTATAAAGTTTATAGAAAATAAAAAACTTGATGATTGGACTCATAATAAGGCCATTCAAAAGGCAATAGAAAGCAGAAGAATTACCGAAGAAGAAAAATCATATTTAAGAAGTCTAAAAGTTAAAATAGTAAAATAGAATGAAAAGAGCGAACAGCTCTTTTTCATTTAAATAAAAAATATCCTTTAAAATTTGTACCTACATTATAGGGTAGTACAATCTAAAAATTGTTAAACTATATCTAGAAAGGGGAAATCAAATGAGTATAATAAAATCTTTTAATAGTACGATAGATTATATAGAAACTGTTTTAGAAGATGAAATTGATGAAAAGAAAATAACTCATTTATCCGGATATTCATATGCGATGTTTAGTCGATTGTTTTCTATTTTAACTGAAACAACACTTTCAGAATATTTGAGAGGAAGAAAATTAACAGAGGCAGCGATTGCTTTAAGAGATACGGACGAAAAAGTAATTGACATTGCATTTAGATTTGGATATGAGTCATCAGACTCTTTTGGAACAGCTTTCAAGAATTTTCATGGATTTACTCCTTCTGAAGTAAGAAATGGAAAACCATTCAAATTGGTTTCCAGAATTCAATTAGCTTTAACAGTTAAAGGAGGAAGAAGTATGAATGTTACAATTCAAAAGAAAGGTTCATTTACAGTTGCAGGTTTCAATGAAGAAAATATTAATTCATCATTATGTCCAAAAGTTTGGAATAAATTATATGAAAAATATAGCCATGAAGAACTTGCAAGTCTAGGAGATGGAGAAAGTGTAGGCATTTGTCATGACGTAGAAAGTCCAAATGTAATAAATTACATGGCAGGATATATTGTTACGGATGTAGATAAAGCAAAAAGTATGGGACTTGATATCCTAGAAGTAGAAGAGGCTGAATATGCTATTGTTGAACTAAAAGGAGTAGTTCCTGAATGTATTCACAATGGTTGGAAGTATGTAATGGAAGTATTCTTTCCAGAACATGGATATGTTCATTCTGGAACTCCTGACTTTGAATATTACTATGAAGGGAATATGGATAGTAAAGATTATAAAATGGAATTATGGATTCCAATTGTAAAAGCGTAATATATTAAAAATAAATTAGAGCCTTTGGCTCTTTTTTTATAAATAAAGCTATTCAAAGTGATTAACTTTGATAAAGAGATATAAAACAAAAAATAAAAAAGTTATTGAATAAAATTAAAAATCTTATTGACAAATATAATAAAATTATTTATAATAAGTATACATATAATAAAAAAGGAGGAAATATAATGGAATTTAGTTTTAGTTTAAAAATCAAAGCAGTGAAAGAAAAAGTCTGGGAGTATTATGCAAATATTGAAAAATGGTATGATTGGGAGAAAGATTTAAAAAATATCACATTAAAAGATGGGTTTAAGACAGGTTCATATGGAACTATGGAACTTGAAGGGATGCCTCCTATGGAATATCAGCTTACTCTTGTAAGACCTTTTGAAGAATTTTGGGATAAAACAGAAACTCCATTTGGAGATATTCTTTTCGGTCATCAAATAATTGATAATAATGATGGAAGTGTTAACATAAAACATTCTGTAATTTTAAGCAGTGAAGATGAACGACATTTAGAATTTTTAAGTCAAGTTTTTTCAGATGTACCTCAGTCCATATTTACTTTAAAAAAATGTTTGGAAGGATAAGGTGATATTTTGTTTGTATCAAAATATAAGAACAATTCAGAAAAATCGACGGGATTATTATTTATGAGAGTGTACAATAAATGGCATTTTACGATAAAAAATGAATTGAAAAAAGTGAACCTAACACATCCTCAATTTGTTGTATTAGCAACCCTTGCTTATTTATCACAAAATAATGCCGAAGTTACACAGGTTATGATTTCTAAAATCTCAGGGATAGATGTTATGACTGTATCTCAAATATTAAATCTACTAGAAAAACACAATTTTGTAAATAGAAAAGAACATTCGAAAGACACAAGGGCAAAAACAGTTGTTTTGAATAAAAAAGGAGAAGATATTTTACAAAAAGCTGTTCCTTTAGTTGAGAGAATTGATGAAATTTTTTTTGGAAAGTTAGATAATGATGAAGATCGATTTAAACAATTTCTTGCTAAGTTAAATCAGGAATTATAATCCAGGGAAATATCAAAATTGTCGTCTATGTTTTTATAAAAGAACAGTATTATAGGTAAAGTCAAATCTGTAAATGTATAAAAAATTATGTTATATCTTTTATGAATATTTATTTGGGAGGTTTGTATTTATATATGAATAATTTTTTTGAAGCATTGATAGGAGAAAAATCAGAAATCAAAAATATATTTTCTCCTCTAATTGGAGAATGGGAAATTGAATGGGTTGATGGAAAAGGAACTGAAAAAGAAAGGCATGTAATAGGAGAATGGTTGTTTTCAGAGATATTGAATGGTCAAGGAATTCAAGATGTTTTCATTTGTCCTTCAAGAGTAGAAAGAGCTGTAAATCCACAACCGGATGCTGAATATGGTACAACTATAAGAATATATAACCCTAAAAAGAAAAAATGGGATATTTGCTATTCTTGTTTAGGAAAAATGGTTTGTTTGGAAGCAGAAAAAATAGATGATAAAATTGTACTAGTGAATAAAGAGAAAACAGAGGGTCTTAATCAATGGATATTTTCAAATATTACTCTCGATACATTTCATTGGGAAAGCAAGACGTCTTTTGATAATGGCAAGAGTTGGGTTACAAATGGTGAAGTATTTGCAAAGAGAAAATATTGAATATATAGATTGAATTTAATATGAAAGGTAGTGTAAAAAATTTTTTTATCTTAACACACTACCTTTTTTGTTGGACTTGACGAAAATATCTTAATAGTATAAAATTAACTGTAATTATATTTTCATTATTGGAAGTGTAATTAGCTCTATTTTTAAATGAAAAGATTGTATTTTATTGTTGTCGTTGGAGGAGAGATGGAAAATTTAAGTACAGTAATTGAAAGGTTAAAAAAACTGCAACAAAATTTATCAGAAATTGGTGATTCACTTTGACATTTCCAAGTTAGAGGATGAATATAGGAGTCTTGAAGCTCAGAGCTTTAAGGAAGATTTTTGGAATGATTCTAAAAGTGCAAAGTCAATTTTAGATAATATGAAAAATTTAAAATTTAAGATTGAAACTTTTACTTGTCTAAGTCAAAAAATTGTAGATTCTGTAGAATTTTTAGAAATTCTATCTGATGAAGAATTTATGGAATATGAAAAAGAAGCATTAAAGAATATTCACAATATTGAAAAGGAATATTTATCATTGAAATTAAATACCTTAATGGTTGGAGAATATGACTCAAATAATGCCATTTTAGAAATTCATGCTGGTGCAGGTGGCACAGATGCACAAGACTGGACTGAAATGTTACAACGTCTTTATACAAGATGGATTAGCAGCAAGGGTTTTTCTTTTTCAATTTTGGATTACAATTCTGATACTGAAGGAGGAATTAAGTCTGTTACTTTAAAAGTTGAGGGAAAAAATGCCTATGGATTTTTAAAAGGGGAAAAAGGAGTTCATAGACTTGTTAGAATTTCTCCTTATGATTCTTCAAATAAGAGACATACAAGTTTTGCAAGTGTAGATGTTTTTCCGGAAATTGAAGAAATTACTGATATTGAAATAAATCCTAAAGATTTACGAATTGATACTTATAGATCTGGTGGAGCAGGTGGGCAACATGTTAATAAAACAGATTCTGCAGTTAGAATAACTCATATTCCAACGGGAGTAACTGTTTCCTGCCAATCTGAAAGAAGCCAAATGTTTAATAGAGATACAGCGATGAGACAACTTGTTGCAAAGCTTTTGATTATAAAGCAGGAAGAAAATAGAGAAAAAATAGAAGATATTCAAGGTAAATATTCTCAGATTGCATGGGGTTCACAGATAAGGTCTTATGTTTTTCAACCTTATACACTTGTAAAAGATCATAGGACAGGTTATGAGACTGGAAATGTGGAGTCCGTTATGAATGGGAATATTGATGAATTTATAAATCAATATTTATGTGGGTTAGTAAAAAAAAGCAGGTGATTTTATGAAAAGAGAAACAGCAACTAGAATTATTGCACTTATATTAGCTTTAATGATGGTAGTAGGAGTATTACCAACTGTTATAGGATTATTTAAGTAATGCAAGTTACAAGTATAAATTATAGTAAACCTAAAGAAGTTTTTGAAGTAATTTTTGAAGATGAAACAAAACTTCTTTTGAATTACAATATTTTTGAAAAGTATAAAGTTTCTGTTGATATGGATTTTTCAGAAGATGAAATTTTAGAAATGAAGTATTTTTCAGATATTGAAAGAGCAAAGTCAAGAGCAATTAATTATATTTCTGGAAAATTGAAAACAAAATATGAAGTGAGATTAAAACTTAAAGAGAATGGCTTTGCAGAAGAGGTCATAGATGAAGTTTTAGATATTTTAGAAAAAGAGGAATATCTAAACGATAAAATCTATTGTGAAATATTTATTGAAGATAAGAAAAAACTAAATGGATATGGAAAAAATAAAATAAAATCTTTATTAATTCAAAAAGGAATTTCTAAGAATATTTTTGAAGACTTTTTAGATGAATTTGAATATGATGAAGAATTTGATAATGCCCTTAAAATGGGTATAAAAAAGTTGAACCTATTGTCTAATGAAGAGGATAAATTCAAGAAAAAGCAAAAAGTTATAAACTATTTAGCTTATAGAGGTTTTGGTTTTGATGTGATAAATGATGTTTTAAAGGAAATATTATGATGACTTTTGTTTATATGTTGGAGTGTAAAGATGGAAGTTTTTATACTGGCTATACAACTGATTTAAAAGCTAGATTTGAAAAGCACAATTCAGGCTGTGGAGCAAAATATACTAGAGGAAGGACTCCTGTAAAACTCGTTTATTTTGAAATTTTTGAAACAAAGTCTGAAGCACTTAAGAGAGAAATTAATATAAAAAAGATGAATAGGTTAAAAAAAGAAAAATTAGTATTAAATTTTGATAAAAGCAAATTTTCTACTTATATGGAAGGTGATGTTTAATGATTAATGAAAATTTATATAATCAATATAATGATTTAAGAGAAAATTTAGCGGAATTATTACTTTTAAAAGAGGAAATTATTTCAATTAGGAATGACTTAGTTTTAGAAGATGATGAAAAGTTTAAACTTTTATATAAAAAAAATATTGAAAATCTTATGAAAATTCAAAAGTCTCTTGAAAGAGATGTTATGAATCTTTTTAGGGCAGGAGAAATTTTAAAAACTCTTGAATTTGCAGATAATTTTGTAGATGTAAGTCAAGTTTATACAATTATAGACTCAGAAAATAAAAATAGCAAAAGATTTAATTCAAATGAAGTTAAAAATTTTGTAGGACTATTTGACGAACTAGATATAGAAGAAAAAAATACTTGTGATGATGTCTTTAAGGCGATTGCAAAAGAAATTTCTCCTCAAACAAATAGTAAAAATTGGGATAAAGAACTTTGGAAAAAGACGCTAAAAGCAAAAGCTGATGACAGCAAAAGAACAATGAATAAAATTTTTAAAGCTATTGAAGAAGAAAGATTGATAAAAAATCCGATAGATTTTGATATTGATGAGTATTCGGAAAATATTCGAACTTTAGAGAATAATTTGAAATTTTTGCAAAGAGAAGTAAAAAATCTTGGGGAATCCTGTAAAGATACCCTTGATGAGAAAAAGGTTGAAAGAATGCAAAAGTTATTGAAAAAAGTTGAGAATAGAAAGGCAGATATAAATCATTCAATTGAAATTTTAACAAAAATAAAAAATGGTTTAATGGATGGATTTATAGCTTCTTTGCCTACAAATAAAAATGGAATGTTAAATTAGGAGGAGAAAATGGAATTAAAATTCGAAATTGCAGAGGAATTAGGAATTCTTTCTGAAAATGAAAAAGGTTGGAGAAAAGAGTTAAATTTAGTTAGTTGGAATGAAAGAGAACCAAAATACGATATAAGAGATTGGAATCCAAGTCATGAAAGAATGTCTAAAGGTATAACTCTTACAAAGGAAGAAGCTCAAGCGCTTTATGAAATTTTAAAGGAAGAATTTGGAGAATAGTGTGAAAAAACTTTTTGGAAAATTTATTTTAGGACTTTCAAAAGTCTTGGATGTAATTTTAGGAGCAATAGTAACAGGCTTATCTTATATTGTAAATTTACTAAGCAGTATTTCCGTATTTTTAGTATTAATTGGAATAGCTTTTTTAACTTTAGGTTCGTTTTTACTTCCTTTAGTGCTTATATTTTTACTTTCAAATCCAGTTTTTTGGCTAATTATATTTATCTTTTTCATAGTTCCATTTTTGGGAAAGAAATTTATTTCTTTTCTAAGATACATTAATTACTCTTTATGTGAATATTTGAATGATTATGGAAATTTTTTGTTGGGGAATAATAAGGGATATTCATCTTTTAAAGAATATAAAAGAAAATATGAAAGAGCTCAAGAAGAACAATATGAAAGAGAAAGAGAAGAAAGACAAAGACGAGAACAAGAAGAATGGGAAAGAAGATTTAATGCTTTTAATGAATATTTTTCAAATCAGGGCGGATACTATGGAGGATATCAAGGTTATCAAGGATATTATCAAAATGCTGGTGCAAGTTATGACCCATATAGTGATTTTAAGAATAAATTCGAAAATGCTTGCAGAGTTTTAGAGTTTAACACTTTTGATATAGATTACTATCAAGTTAAGTTGCAATATAGAAAACTTGCAAAAAAATATCATCCGGATTTGAATAGAGATACAGATACCACTGAAAAATTTCAAGAGATTAATTCAGCCTTTGAATTTTTAACAGAAGAAAATATAAAAAGATATAATCAAATGAAAAGATAGCAGAAGATAATTGCTATCTTTTTTTAATTTTAAAATTGTGGTAAAATAGATATGAAATAAATTATTTGGAGGTAGTTATGAATATAGTAGATCGTTTTGTGGAATATGCAAAAATGGACACTCAATCAAATCCTAAGTCTGAAACAGTTCCTTCTTCAGAGAAACAAAAGAACTTGGGAAATTTACTTGTAAAGCAATTAAAAGAAATGGGAATTGAAAATGCTCATATTGATGAAAAGGGTTATGTTTATGCTCATTTGAAATCAAATGTAGAAAACAATCTAAAAAAAGTTGGTTTTATTGCACATATGGATACTGCAACAGAACTTACCGGAGCAAATGTAAATCCTCAATTTGTTGATTACAAAGGCGGAGATATTAAGTTAAATGATGAAGTGACGATGTCTGTAAAAGAGTTTCCTTGCTTAAAAGAAGTTGTTGGAGAAAGATTAATAACAACTGATGGAAATACTTTATTGGGGGCAGATGATAAGTCAGGAATTGCAATTATTATGGATGCAATTCAAAAAATTACATCAAATAATTTACCACATGGTGATATTTCAATAGGCTTTACTCCTGATGAAGAAATAGGACGTGGAGCAGACCATTTTGATGTTAAAAAATTTGGTGCAGACTTTGCTTATACAATTGACGGTGGACCTATTGGAGAACTTGAATATGAAAGTTTCAATGCTTGCAGTGCAATTGTGGATATTAAAGGTAAAAATGTTCATCCGGGTTCAGCAAAAGATATTATGAGAAATTCACTTATGGTTGCTCATAATCTTTTATCAATGTTACCTGCAAATGAAAGACCAGAACATACAGAAGGATATGACGGTTTTTATCATCTATTAGAAATGAAAGGTGATACTGAAAATACTCATATGGAATTTATTATAAGAGATTTTGATAGAGCAAAATTTGAAAATAAAAAAGAATATATGAAAAAAATAGTTGAAGTTTTAAATTTCAGATATGATAATTCAATTACTTTAGAACTTAAAGATTCATATTACAATATGAGAGAAAAATTAGAAGACAGAAAAGATATAATTGATTTAGCATATAATTCAATGGTTGAAATTGGAATTACTCCAAAAATTCAAGCAATTAGAGGTGGTACTGACGGATCAAGACTTTCTTTCATGGGACTTCCTTGTCCAAATATTTTTGCTGGTGGATTTAACTTCCATGGTAGATATGAATTTGTTCCTATTTCATATATGGAAAAAGGTTCAGAATTACTTGTAAAAATTGTAGAAAACATTGTAAAAGGAGAATAATATGAATTTAAAGCCAGAAAGAGTTTTTCACTATTTTAGAGAACTTTCAGATATTCCTCGTGAATCACATAATGAAAAGGCAGTATCTGATTACATCTATAATTTTGGTAAAAAATTAGGACTTGAAACAAAGCAAGATAATATTCTTAATGTCTATATAAGAAAACCTGCAACAAAGGGATATGAAAATAAACCAGGAATAATTCTACAAGGACATATGGATATGGTTTGTGAAAAAGCTACAAGCTCAAAACATAATTTTGCAACAGATAAAATTGAATGGGTAGTTAAAGATGATTTACTTTTTGCAAATAATACTACACTTGGAGCAGATGACGGAATTGCAGTTGCAATGGCAATGGCAATTTTAGAAGATGAAACTCTAGTTCATCCAGAGCTTGAAGTACTTATTACAGTTACTGAAGAAACAACAATGGCAGGAGCTTTAGGACTTGAAAAAGGTCTTTTAAAAGGAAAATATCTTTTTAATATCGATTCCGAAGAAGAAGGTATTTTAACTCTTGGTTCCGCTGGTGGTACTTTATTTAAAACAAATTTGGAATTAAAATTTGAAAATAAGGAAGTAGAGCTTGTTAAACTTCATTTTGACGGATATCTAGGCGGACATTCAGGAATGGAAATTGGCAAGAATAGAAGAAATATGATTAAAACAATTGCTGAATTTATAAAAGAAAGCGGACTTTCAATCTCCAGTGTAAACTGTGGAAATAAAGATAATGCAATTCCTAGAGTTGGAGAAATTGTAATTGAAAATTCACCAAAATTAGATGAATTAATTGCTAAATTTACAGGAAAATACAATGGTGAAGAACAACTTACAATAGATAAAAAAGAAACATTTAATGGAAAAGTTTTAACAAACGCATTAAAAAATACTCTAGTTGATATTTTAGAAGAATTGCCAACAGGGGTTAATTCAAAAGATGAAACTGGAATTATAAGTTCATCAAACCTTGCAATAGTTCAAACTACTGAAAATGAAATTATAATCCGTGACTCTATTCGTTCATCTTCATTGAGTATTTTAGCAGATATGAAGTCATCTTTTAGTAAAATCGGAGAAAAATTTGGCTTGAATTATGAATTTTCAGGTGGTTATCCTTCATGGGAAAAGAAAGAAAATTCAACACTACAAAAATATGCAAACAAAGTTTATAAAGAGTTAACTGGAAAGGAATTTGAAAATATTATAGTTCATGCAGGACTTGAATGTGGAGCAGTTTATGAAAAATATCCAAATCTTGAGTTGATTTCATTTGGACCTGACATTAGAGGTGCACATACTCCACAAGAAAATCTTTCAATTCCTTCAACTGAAAGAGTTTATGACTTTACACTAAAATTAATTGAAGAAATTGCAAAAAATTAATTTTAAAATTTTACTGAAAATCAGCTAAGCGATTAGCTGATTTTTTTATATTGATATTTTAAGTTTTATTTAATATAATAAATATATAATAATTAAAAATTATTTTATATGGGGGTCTTTATGAGTGATATCGAATTTAAGTTTGGGAGTAAGTCAATCAAAAATGGAGAAAGTACAAAGTTATGTTCAATTTTGAATGTGACACCAGATTCTTTTTCAGATGGTGGAAAATACTTTGATATTGATAGAGCTGTAAAAAGAGCAAAAGAGCTTGTTTCAAAAGGGGCATATATGCTTGATATAGGAGGAGAGTCAACAAGACCTGGAAGTAAATTAATTTCCGCAGAAGAAGAGATTGAAAGAATTGTTCCGATTATCAAGGCAATTAAGTCTGAAATGGATGTTGTAATTTCAGTTGATACTTGGAAATCTGAAGTTGCTAAGGCAGCAATAGATGCGGGTGTGGATATTATTAACGATATTACAGGTTTACTCGGTGATGAAAAAATGGTTGATGTCATTGCAAATTCAAATGTTGGATATATTATGATGTTTAATCCCGTAATTATAAGACCTGAACATGAAGGTGCAAAAATTTTTCCAAAGTTTGGCAAAAATGTTTTTATGACAGATAAAGATTTGGAATATTTACAAAGTTTAGATATTTTAGACATGATGGAAGAATGTTTTAATAAAACTTTAAAGATTGCCATTTCAAAGGGGATAGATAAATCAAGAATTTGTTTAGATCCCGGTATCGGTTTTGCTCTTACAAAAAGAGAAAACTTAGAATTGATTAAGGGAATAGATAGAATTCATGATATGGGATATTTATCCTTTTTAGGAGTTTCCAGAAAGAGATTTGTAGTAAATATTTTAACTGAAAATAATATTGACTCAGATATAAAAACAGAAGAAGGACTTTCTAATGTAGATTTTGCATCTGCATATTTAAGTGCGATTGCATCTTTTAAAGGTGTAAATATACTAAGAGTTCATGATTTTGATAAACATTTTTCAGCAATTTTAATTGGAGATGCAATTAGAATGGCAGATAAAAGCGAAGATATTAATTTTGGAGCATATAAAAAATAGGAGGACTTATGAGTAAAGTTTGGATTGCTTTAGGTAGTAATATGGGAGAAGGTCGGAAAAATCTTGATTTAGCAATTAAGATGATGAACGAAAGAGGAGTTTTAGTTGAAAAAGTTTCAACTTATATAGAAACTGAGCCTTATGGTTATACAGAACAGGATAACTTTGTAAATGCAGTTTGTATAGCCGAGACAAAGCTTAGTCCTAGAGAGCTTTTAGAAGTTCTTTTGAAAATAGAGCTTGATATGGGACGAGTTAGAATAATCAAATGGGGGCCAAGAATTATCGACTTAGATATTTTATTCTATGAAGATTTAATAATTGATGAAGAAGATTTAAAAGTTCCACATATTGAAATACAAAAAAGGTCTTTTGTTTTAGAGCCTATGAATGAGATAAGTCCGGATAAAATTCATCCTGTATTTAAAAAGACTGTTCATCAATTATTGTTGGATTTAAACTCTTGTGATATTTAGAGTTTAGGCTATTATTCTTGAAAAAATAGAGTTTTTATGTTAATATTATGTAAGATAAAAGATAATTAAGGAGGTTTTTTATGACACCACATAATAGAGCGATAGAAGGAGAAATTGCAGAAACTGTCTTAATGCCAGGAGATCCTTTAAGAGCGAAGTTTATTGCAGAAAATTTTTTAGAAGATGTTACATTATTTAATGATGTAAGAGGAATGTTAGGTTATACAGGAACTTATAAAGGTAAAAAAGTTTCAGTAATGGGAAGCGGAATGGGTGTTCCATCAATTGGAATTTACTCTTATGAGTTAATTCATTTTTATGGAGTTAAGAATTTAATCAGAATCGGTTCTTGTGGAGCTTATAGTGATAAACTTAAATTATATGATGTAGTTGTAGGAATGGCTGCTTCAACAGATTCAAATTTTGCTCATCAATATAAATTAGATGGAACATATTCAGCAAACTGTTCTTGGGAACTTTTAAGAAAAACTTATGAAGCATCAAAAGAACAAAATATTGACATCAATGTAGGTAATATTTTCTGTTCAGACATTTTCTATAATGCTTCACCTGAAGATTGGAAAAAATGGGCACAAATGGGAGTTCTAGCAGTAGATATGGAAAGTTATGCTCTTTATTGTAATGCTAATTATGCAGGAGTTAATGCAATTACAATTTTAACTGTTTCAGACTCATTCCATTTTAAAGAAATTACAACTCCTGAAGAAAGACAAAATAGTTTTACAACTATGATGAAATTAGCATTGGAGATAGCATAATGGAATTAAATAGATATATGGATCATACTGCATTAAAGGCAGATACTACTTATGAAATGATAGACAAACTTTGTGAAGAGGCTAAAAAATATGACTTTTTCTCTGTTTGTGTAAATGGTTGTCATGTAAAAAGATGTGCTGAAAACTTAAAAGGTTCAAATACTAAAGTTTGTACTGTTGTAGGATTTCCACTAGGAGCAATGACAACAGAAAGTAAAGTTTTTGAAACTGAAAATGCAATCAAAAATGGTGCAAATGAAATTGATATGGTAATCAATATAGGTGCATTAAAATCAAATGATTTAGATTTTGTATTTAATGATATAAAAGCGCTAGTAGATGCCACAAGAGGAAAAGCACTTTTAAAAGTTATTATAGAAACTTGTCTTTTAACAGATGAAGAAATTGTAAAAGTTTCTGAACTTTGTGTTAAGGCTGGAGCTGAATTTGTAAAAACTTCAACAGGGTTTAGCACTTCAGGTGCAAATGAACATGTTGTTGCACTTATGAAAAAAACTGTAGGAGACAAAGCAAAAGTTAAAGCAAGTGGAGGAATAAGAGATAAGGCTACTGCTTTAAAAATGATAGAATTAGGTGCTGACAGATTAGGCGTAAGTGCAAGTGTAAAAATAATTTCAGAATAATTTATGGAAGTTGGAAACAACTTCCTTTTTTTATAATTACGATTTTTTAAATACATTTGATTGGTATTATCTTTTGGAGGGTATATTTTTTATAAAATCAGGAAGGGGATGATTTTTATGAAAAAAATTTTAATACCTTTTATTTTATGTGTTTTTATAATAGGATTTGTAGTAACATATAAAATAAAAACTAGAAAAGGAGAGCGAGTTATGGAAAAACCAAAAGTTGATTTAAGTTCAATTAAGAACAAAGGAGAAATCTATTTAGCAGGAGGTTGTTTCTGGGGTGTTGAAGGATATTTTTCAAAAATAGAAGGTATTGCAGATACAACTGTTGGATATGCAAATGGAAACGGCTCTGAGACAAGTTATGAAAAAATTAAGAGTACTGATCACGCAGAAACTGTGCATATAGTTTATGATAAAGATAAAATTTCTCTTGAAGAAATTTTACAACATTATTTTAGGATAATTGAACCTACAAGTGTTAATAAACAAGGTAATGACAGTGGAAGACAATATAGAACAGGAGTTTACTATGTTGATGAAAATGATAAAACTGTTATAGAAAAATTTATCAATGATCAAAGAGCAAATTTTGATAAGCCTATAACTGTTGAAGTTGAAAAACTTAAGAATTTTGTTGTCGCTGAAGAGTATCATCAAGATTATTTGAAGAAACATCCAAATGGATATTGTCATATTGACTTAGGTCTTGCGGATAAACCTCTTGAAAGAAGAGATGGAAAATATAAAAAGCCAAGCAAAGAAGAACTAAAAAATAAATTGAGCGAATTGGAATATAATGTTACACAAAATGGAGCAACTGAAAGAGCATTTTCAAGTAAATATGATAAATTTGATGAAAAAGGAATTTATGTTGATATAGTAACAGGAGAACCGCTTTTTTCTTCAAAAGATAAATATGATGCTGGTTGTGGATGGCCAAGTTTTACCAAACCAATAGATGAAAATATTAATTATAAAAAAGATCGTAGTCATGGACTTGAAAGAATTGAAGTAAAAAGCAAAGGCGGAGATTCACATTTGGGACATGTTTTTGACGATGGCCCTAAGGATAAGGGTGGAAAGAGATATTGTATCAATGGAGCTTCTTTGAGATTTATTCCTTTAGAGGATATGGAAAAAGAAGGTTATGGAAAATATATTGATAAAGTTAAGTAAAAATATTTTTTATATTTAAATGGGAAAAGGTATATAATTATAATTATTTAATTATATACCTTTTTTGTCGTGAAAAAATAATGCTATTAAGTACTCGGTTTGTGGAAAATGTTAAAAATAGTCAAATTTTTAAACTGAATTTTTATAATTAATTTCCTATAAAATCTCAAAAGTTTTCCCGAAAACATATTGACTTATACCCTAATAAAGTGTATAATACAATTAATAAATTTTATAGGAGGTATTATATGAACTTATTATCTAATTTAGTATTACTAAGCGGTTCAGGACTTGTTGATACTATCAACAAAATAAACGATTTTATCGCTGGTAATATACTTATGTATGGTTTGTTATTTGCGGGATTGTTCCTTTCATTTATTTTGGGCTTCCCACAAATCACAAAAATGGGAAAGGCTTTTAAATTAGTTTTTGGAGGACTTTTCAAAAAACAAGAAGGACCTAAAGAAGAAGGTTCTATGTCTTCATTCCAAGCATTGGCAACAGCAGTTGCTGCTCAAGTAGGAACAGGTAACGTAGCAGGGGTTGCAACTGCTATTACAGCAGGTGGACCTGGAGCAATTTTCTGGATGTGGTTATCAGCATTCTTTGGAATGGGAACAATTTTTGTAGAAGCAGTTTTAGCTCAAAAATATAGATCTAAAATTGACGGAGAATTTGTTGGTGGACCTGCATATTACATATCAAAAGGCATGAAGAAAACTGGAGCATTTGCTAAAATTCTTGCAGGATTTTTCTCAATTGCAATAGTATTGGCTTTAGGATTTATGGGTAATGCTGTTCAATCAAACTCAATAGCATCAGGTATTAAAGGTATTCAAGGACTTGAAAATATTAACCCAGCTATTATTGGTGTTGTTATTGCTATTTTAGCAGCTTTAATTTTCATCGGTGGTATTGACAGAATTGCAAAATTTGCTGAACTTGTAGTTCCTGTTATGGCTGCAGTTTATATCTTAGGAAGTTTAGTAATTTTAGTTATGTTTGCTAATAAGATTGGACCTACTTTCGCATGGATTTTCAAGAGTGCATTTAACGGTACAGCAGTAGCCGGTGGTATCGCTGGGGCAGCAGTTAAAGCGGCTGTTCAAAAAGGGGTTGCAAGAGGATTATTCTCTAATGAAGCTGGTATGGGTTCAACACCTCATGCTCATGCTGTAGCACACGTAAAACACCCTGCTGAACAAGGTTTAACAGCTATAATCGGTGTATTCATTGATACAGTTTTAGTATGTTCTGCAACAGCACTTTCTATTTTAGTAACAGGTGCTTATGAAGTTAAGGGAGCTGATGGAAAATTCTTAGCCGGAGCACAATTAACTCAACAAGCTTTCAGAACTGCATTTGGATCAGGCGGAGCTATTTTCTTAGCCGTTTGTTTATCATTCTTCGCATTTACAACTATAGTTGGTTGGTACTATTTCGGAGAATCAAATATCAAATACTTATT
This sequence comes from Parvimonas sp. D2, assembly GCF_035282635.1. Classification (NCBI taxonomy): domain Bacteria; kingdom Bacillati; phylum Bacillota; class Tissierellia; order Tissierellales; family Peptoniphilaceae; genus Parvimonas; species Parvimonas sp. D2. The sequence continues at coordinate 451,982 of NZ_JAYKBO010000001.1, read as the reverse complement.
TGGTAAAGCTGGACTTTTACCTTATAGAGCTATAGTTCTTATTTGTATCATAGCTGGTTCTCTTGGAGAAGTTGCTATCGTTTGGTCATTAGCAGATATCTTCAACAGTTTAATGGTATTACCAAACTTAGTTGCTATCCTTTGGTTATCATTTGAAGCTAGAGATATTATGAAAGACTACAATCAATGTTTATTAAACAATGATGTACATTATGATTACGAAGTAAAATAGTAATTAATTATATAAATTTAGGAGAGATGAGATCTCTCCTTTTTTTATATTCAATTTTCTATTTAAAAATTTTTTGTTAAAAATATGCTTTTAATAATTTTGTAACACTTTTGTAATAATTTTGTAATTTTTAGTGCTTATTTTTAGCTATTTGTTGATGTTATAGAAAAAATATGTTAAAATTAATTACATTAGATGATTATTAAAAAATAATTATTAGGAGGTATTTATGAGAATAAACAAAAAAGTTTTAGTATTTTCTCTAGTAATGTTGAGTGGATTAGGACTTAAGAGTACATTTGAAAGTGATAAATTAATAGAAGCAAAAGAGTATAGAAATAAAATATTTTATGGAGATGATGGAAAACCTGCAAACTGGTGGTACAATGACGGTGAAGCATGGTACTTTTTCCGTAATGGTAAAAAACATACTGGTTATGGCAATGATGCAAATGGGAAAAGATATTTTTCTGGTGGAAAATATTTAAACTGGTGGGCTAATGATGGTGATGGTTGGTACTTTTTCCAAGATGGTAAAAAACATACTGGCTATGGCAATGATGCAAGTGGAGAAAAATTCTTTTCTAAAGGAAAATATGCAAACTGGTGGGCTAATGATGGTAAAGCTTGGTATTTTTTCCAAGATGGTAAAAAACATACTGGCTACGGAAAAGATGCTAATGGAAAAAAATTCTTTTCTGAAGGAAAATATGCAAACTGGTGGGCTGATGATGGTAAAGAATGGTACTTTTTCCAAGATGGAGTAAAATTTACAGGTACAGCAGAAGATGCATCTGGGAAAAGGGATTTTAAAAATGGAAAATACTCAAAAGATACAAAAAGCAAATATAAATATGGTTTATTCTTTGATAGTGAAGGAGATTTAGCTAATTGGTGGTGTGAAGTTGGAAAAGAGTGGTACTTTTTCCAAAACGGAAAGAAACATAGCGGTTATGGAAAAGATGCCAACGGAAAGAAATATTTTTATAATGGAAAATATACAAATGGCTGGTACGACGATGGTAAAGCTTGGTACTTTTTCCAAAATGGAGCTAAACATAGTGGCTATGGAGAAGATGGCAATGGAATGAAATATTTTGATAACGGAAAATATGCAAACTGGTGGCATAAAGATGGCGAAAAATGGTATTATTTCAATGACGGAGATAAACATAGTGGATATGGCAATGATGCAAATGGAAGAAAATTCTTCTACAATGGAAAATATGCCGATGGTTGGTATGATGATGGTAAAGATTGGTACTTCTTCAAAGATGGAGAAAAGTTTACTGGTAGAGCTAAGGATGCGTCAGGATATAGAAATTTTGTAAATGGAAAATATGGAACAAAATCTTATAATAATGCTTTTATAGATAAAATAGTTACAGGAGTTTTAAAGGCTGTTAAAGGTAAAGGACTATTCCCATCAATTGCAGTTGCACAAGCTTGTTTGGAAACTGGTTTTGGAAGTGATAGTTTATCACCAGCTCCAATTTATAATTTATTTGGAATAAAAGCTGCTAAAGATACTCCACCTTCAAGATATTATGAAATAAGAACAGCTGAGTATAAAAACGGTGTAAAATATTATATTACAGCAAAGTTTATGAAGTTCTCAGGTTATGATGAAGCATTTGAATATTATGCTAATTTATTTACAAAAAGTAAATGGCTTAGAAGATATTATGCAGGAGTTTTATCTGCAAAATCTCCAGAAGAAGCTGCTAGAGCTTTAACTGGAACTTATGCGACAGATCCTAATTATGGTAAAAAACTTCTTAATATAATTGATAAATATGGCTTAAGAGAATTAGATAAATAAATTTTTCCGAATGGAGTATAACTTTAGATGAAAAAATTTAAGAACGAATTTGTAGGACTTTCCTCAGGGTTTTTGTGGGCAGTCAATGGTATGGTATTGTCTTTGCTTATGGAAAGTGGATTGATGAAAAACTATAATGCAGAAATTATATTCTTTCTACCTTTAGTTTTTGCAGGATTCAATGATCTATTTGCAGGATTATTTGTTCTTGGATATAATGGATTTTTAGGAAAATTGAAGATGATATTACCCGCATTGAAAACAAAGACTGGTAAATGGGTCTGCTTTGCGGGTTTAATAGGAGGGCCTGTTGGACAATGCTCATATATAATGGGGATTTCTCTAGCGGGTCCTGCTTATGCAATACCAATTTCCGCATTATGTCCAATGTTTGGAACTATTTTATCTTTTATATTTTTAAAAGAAAAAATTAATTTTAAAACTTTTATTTGTATAGTTGGTTGTATCGCAGGAACATTTGTTCTTTCTTATACAAAACCTACAGGAAATTACCCATATTTTTATCTTGGAATTTTGTTTTCTTTGCTTGCAGGCTTTAGTTGGGGTCTTGAAGCAACAATTGTAAGTTTTGCAACAAAAGAAGAGCTTGAAGAGGAAATAATACTAAATATAAGGGAAATGATATCTGGAATTAGTATATTATTTTTAGTTTTACCTTGTTTAAGTTTGTTTGGTAGTTTTGTTACAACAATACAAAGTTTTGGTACAATAGGATATTTGGTTTTTGCTGGATTTTTTGCCGCATTAAGTTATTTGCTTTATTATAAAGGAATGAATTTAAATGGAGTTCCAAAGGGAATGGTTTTAAATAGTACCTTTAGTTTATGGAGTGTTGTTTTGTCAGTTATATTTTTATCTACTCCACTAACTTTAACTTTATTGATTGGTGTTGTTATTGTAACTATATCAATAATAGGTTTATCATTTAGTAGTTAGGTATTACACAGAAATAGATAAATTATTTTAATAATTTTGTTTTAAAGTATTTATTTAAAATTGAAAATGTAGTATAATAAATATATATGAAAAATAGAAGGAGGAAATTTGTATGCATCCAATGTTACAAAAACATGTAGACACAGGTTATATGAAAGAAGAACATGGTCTATATATCGAAGAAGCTATTGCTAAAGGAGAAACTTTAATTATTTCAGGACATAGATCTGCTGGAATTAGACCATTCATGGCAGCTATTATGGCTGTTGCTAAAGGTTCACATAAGACTGTTCAAGTTAAAGACGAAGCTGGAATCGAAGCTGCAAGTGATGTAGATTATATTTTAATTCCTGCACTTACAGAAGAAAACTGTGAATCAATGGTTCAAGCTGCTTTCAATAAAAAAGGAATGTCAACTATTACTTTCAAAGAAACTGAACTTAAATATTCAATGATGAAAATCATGAAAACTCAAGCTAAAGAAGTTGGAGATTTAAGCAAAGTTGTTCATTTAATTGAATGTAGAAAATTAGATGGTATTCCACATTTAATTAATTTTAGTAAAATGACTTATGACGAAAAAGGAAAAGTTAAGAGAGAAGATTTACTAAGTTGTGAAGATTACGAATAAGATTAAGAGCAAGAATTTAATTCTTGCTTTTTTTTGTGCATAAAATTCCTTTATGAAAAAATCCTAAAATAATCTTAATTGAAAAAAATTGTTTTTTATGTTATGATATTTGATAGTATTGGAGGATTTTTTGTGATTATTTTTGGATTAGATCCCGGAATTGCAATTGTTGGTTATGGAATTATAGAGGCTATCGGGAATAGAGTAAGACTTATAGATTATGGAGTAATTGAAACAAAAGCAGGAATTCCACTTCCTGATAGGCTTAAAATTATTGATGAAGAATTGAACAAATTAATAGAACTACATAATGTTGATGAACTTGCAATTGAAGAGTTATTTTTTAATAAAAATGTAAAAACTGTAATCAATGTTGCACAGGCAAGAGGGGTTGAGATTTTATCCTTTATAAAGAAGAATATCTTGGCTTATGAATATACTCCTTTACAAGTTAAACAAGCCATTACAGGATATGGTAGAGCGGACAAAAAGCAAATGCAAGAGAGTGTTAAGATGATTTTTAAACTTAAATCCGTTCCTAAACCCGATGATGCTGCAGATGCTTTGGCTATTGCACTTTGCCATTTTTTTAGCTTGAAATTTAAAGAACAATTTAGAATGAAATAGGTGTTTTATGTACGAATATATTAGTGGAGAACTTAAATTTATATATAATGATTATATTGTTATAGATAATGGTGGAATAGGTTATAAGATTTTTACTTCCAACAATACATTATTTAATGTAACTGTTGGAGATTTTTATACAATTTATACAGATTACATAGTAAAAGAAGATTATGTCGCTCTATTCGGATTTAAAACTATGGCTGAACTTTCAATGTTTAAACTACTTGTAAGTGTAAATAGTATTGGTCCAAAGGTGGCGTGTGGAATTTTATCATCAATGTCTGTTGATAGTTTGAAATTGACTATTGTAAATGGAGATGCAGTTGCTCTTGCTACAGCTAAAGGTGTGGGTAAGAAAACTGCACAAAAAATCATTTTGGAATTAAAGGATAAAATTTCAATTGACAGTATCAGTAGCAAGGATATTTCAGGAATGGAAGTTTCGACTTTAGATAATGGAAAAGACTTGGAAAAGAGAGAACTTGTTTCTGATGCTTTAATAAATTTAGGATTTATGAAAAATGATATTGAGAGATTTCTTTCAAGTATAAATATTGATGAAATGGAAATTGAAGATATAATTAAACTTAGTATGAAAAAATTATAGGTGTTAGTATGTTTGAAGATTATGAAGATAGAATTATAGGTACTGGGTTTTCTAGGGAAGATATTGAAATAGAGACCAGTTTAAGACCGAAATGGATTGATGAATATATTGGTCAAGAAAAAGCAAAAGAAAGACTTAAAATTTTTATTGAGGCTGCAAAAACAAGAAATGAGCCTCTTGACCATAGTTTGCTTTATGGTCCTCCGGGACTTGGAAAAACAACTCTTGCAAATATCATTGCAAATGAAATGGGCGTTAATATCAGAGTTACTTCAGGACCTGCTATAGAAAAGCCAAGTGATCTTGCAAGTATTTTGACGAATTTAAGTAAAGATGATGTTTTGTTTATAGATGAAATTCACAGAATAAATAGAAGTGTTGAAGAAATTTTATATCCTGCAATGGAAGACTATGCACTTGATATAATAATTGGTAAAGGTCCAAGTGCCAGAAGTCTTAGAATTGACCTTGAAAAATTTACTTTGATAGGTGCAACGACAAGAACAGGACAACTTACAGGACCACTTCGTGACAGATTTGGAATTATGTTGAGTCTTGAATTATATAGTATTGAAAATTTACAAAAAATAATTACAAGATCTGCAGGAATTTTGGGAATTGAAATTGAACCTGAGGGAGCGCTTGAAATTGCAAGACGTTCCAGAGGAACTCCTAGAATTGCAAACAGACTTTTAAAGAGAGTTCGAGACTTTGCACAAGTTAAGAGAAATGGAAAAATTGATTTACAAACTAGCAAAGACGGGCTTGATATTTTGGAAGTGGATTCTCTTGGTCTTGATACGATAGACAGAAAAATAATAACTACAATAATAGATAATTTTTCAGGAGGCCCTGTTGGAATTGATACAATAGCAGCATCCACCGGTGAGGAGAGAATTACAATTGAAGATGTCTATGAACCTTATTTACTACAAATAGGATTTTTAAGTAGAACAAGCAGAGGAAGAATTGTAACTGAAAAAGCATACAATCATTTTGGAAGAATAAAAAAGTAAAATATATTATTAGTGTATTTCAGAGTATGGATAAAATCTTTACTTTGTCCACACTCTGAGAATTAGCTATATTTTTATATTGTTAATTCTCTTTTTTTTTTTTGGAGGATGTAATGAAAAAAATTATTTGTTTTCTTTTAGCTTTAATATTTTTAACTTCTTGTGGGTCTTTTGGAAATAAAAATTCTAATGTAAATACAAATGAACTCATATTTTTTAAGGGAGAAAATAGGGAAGTTAGAAACAAAAAACTTATTGCAGATTTAGAATATTTTGAAAGTGTAATGCTTGAAAAACATCAAAAGGAATATAGATATATTACAGATGAAGATTTTAAAAATAGAATAAAAGAATTAAAATCAAATATAGATAATATTTCTGACAGTGAGTTTGTAGTTGAAATTCAACGAATAATGAGCTATTTTAAAGAAGGACATCTTAGTTTTTTAAATCCAAGCCAGGCTATATTACCTTTTTATTTGAAAACTTTTGATGAGGGCACATATATAATCGGAATTGAAAAAGAGTATGAAGAGTATAATTTTAGTAAAGTAAAAAGTATAAATGGAATTAAAATAAAAAATATTAGGGAAAAAGCAAAGGAAATAATTTCTGGAGATAACAAATATAATATTGATTATTGGGTTGACTATTATATAACAGATTTGGATTATCTTGTAGGACTTAAATTAATTTCAAATGTAAATGAAATAAATGTAGTGATTGAAAAAGATAAAAAAGAATTTAATGTAAAGTTTAAACCTAAGATTAATAGGGATGTTAAAACAGAAAAAAGTGAATATTCTAAAACAGAGGAATTTAAGAAAAATAAAGAAAATTATAAAAAATCAATATTAAAATTAATTGAAAAATCATCAGGAAAAGAAAGAGAAAAATTAGAAAATGATTTTAAGAAAATAGACAATTTGGAGTTTGTTACTTATAATTATATTGGCAAATCTTTTTTAGAAATTGACAATATTCCATATAAGATGAATCCAACACAATCTTATACTTTTGAAACTTTTCCGAAGAGCAATGCAATGGTTCTTCATTATAATAAATGTTTTAGTGAAGAATATAAACCTTTTGACAAATTTTCAGCTGAATTTTTTAATTACATTCGAGATAATAAAAGTTTATTGGAAATTAATAATATAATAATTGATTTAAGATATAATGAGGGAGGAAGCGAAACTGTTTTTCTATCTTTTTTAGATGAGTTAGAAAAGTATGAGAAGGAAAATAAAAAATTAAAAATTCATATTTTAGTAGGAAGAAATACTTTTTCTGCAGGAACAAAAGTGGTATATTCTCTAAAGAAAAAATTTAAAGATGTTACAATTTATGGAGAACCTTTGGCAGGAGGAATATATTCGTCAGGAAATGTAACACAAGATATTTTGCCAAATAGTAAATTAATATTCAGCTATGGACAAAATTTTTTTGATAATACTAAAGATAATAAAGATTTATTTACAGAAAAAGAAATAAAAGAAAATGTATTAATCCCAGATGAAATTTTAAAACCGACAATAAAAGATTATATTGACAATAGAGATTATGTTTTAGAAGAAATATTGAATAGAATGAAAAAGTAACGATTATTTAACAGTTACTTTTTTTGTGTTTAAGAAGATGTAAATAAAATTTTTTTAAAAATGGTTGTTTATTTTAAAAAATTTGAAAAATATTGGAAAACAAGATATAATATATGCTTGTAGATGTATTTTATAATTTAATAAAGGAAGAGTGTTAATGAATAGTTTAAAAACAGATGATTTTGATTTTGAGCTTGATGAGTCTTTGATTGCTCAGTTCCCACTTAAGGATAGATCAAGTTCAAAACTTTTAGTTGTAAATAGAGAAAATTTTGATTTAGAACATAAAAATTTTAAAAATATTGTTGATTATATAAAAAAGGATGATGTTTTGGTAATTAATGATACCAAAGTTATTCCTGCAAGACTTTTTGGAGCAAGACCTGGTAAAGATGAGGCTATAGAAGTTTTACTTTTGAAAAAACATGAGGATAATACTTGGGAAACTTTGGTTAAACCCGGAAAGAAAATGAAGATAGGTTCAAAAGTTGAGTTTGGAAATGGAAAATTACTTGGAGAAGTTGTAGGGATAAGTGAAGATGGAGAGAGATTTGTAAAATTTTCTTATGATGGAATTTTTGAGGAAATTTTAGATGAACTTGGAACAATGCCACTTCCACCATATATTCACGAAAAATTGGAAGAAAGAGATAGATACCAAACTGTTTATGCAAAACACAATGGCTCAGCCGCAGCACCGACTGCAGGACTTCATTTTACAGATGAGCTTTTAAAAGAGCTTCAAGAAAAGGGAGTTAAAATCGCAAGAGTTACACTTCATGTCGGACTTGGAACTTTTAGGCCGGTTAAGGTTGATAATGTTTTGGAACATAAAATGCATGATGAGTATTATGAAATTTCAGAAGAAAGTGTTGAAATAATTAATACAGCAAAGGAACAAGGAAATAGAATTTTTGCGGTTGGAACAACAAGTGTAAGAACTTTGGAAACAGTTTATAAAAAATATGGAAAACTTGTAGCTTGTAAGGGGAATACGGATATTTTCATATATCCGGGTTTTGAGTTTAAGGTTGTTGATTGCCTTATTACAAATTTTCATTTGCCAAAATCAACATTAATTATGCTTGTCAGTGCTTTTGCATCAAAAGAGATAATAATGAATGCATATAATGAAGCTACGAAAAACAAATACAGATTTTTCAGTTTTGGCGACGCAATGCTTATTAAAAAGGAGAAATAATGGAATTAAAATACGAATTGATAAAAAAGTCTTCGGATTGTAATGCAAGACTTGGGAAAATATATACAAATAGGGGTGTTATCGAAACTCCAATTTTTATGCCTGTAGGAACGAGAGCGACTGTTAAGGCGATGAATGTAGATGAGTTAAAAGAGATAGGCTCACAAATAATCTTAGGAAATACTTACCATTTATATTTAAAACCAGGTCAAGAAATTATTAGAATGGCTGGTGGACTTCATAAGTTTATGAATTGGGACAAGCCAATTTTAACAGATAGTGGAGGTTTTCAAGTTTTCAGCCTTGGAGATATTAGAAAGATAACTGAAGAGGGTGTAGAGTTCAGATCTCATATTGACGGTTCAAAGCATTTTATTTCTCCTGAAAAATCAATGGAAATTCAAAATGATTTAGGCTCTGATATTATGATGGCTTTTGATGAATGTGCACCATATCCTGCAAGTTATGATTATGTAAAAAATTCTATGGAAAGAACTTTACGTTGGTTAAAGAGATGTAAGGATTATCATAAAAATACAGATAATCAAGCACTTTTTGGGATTATTCAAGGTGGAATGTTCAAAGATTTAAGAAGAGAGTCTGCACTTGCTACAATTGATATGGATTTACCGGGCTATGCTATTGGAGGGCTTAGTGTAGGAGAACCTAAAGAAATTATGGTTGAATATCTAAATTATACAACACAATTTATGCCTGAAAATAAGCCTAGATATTTAATGGGAGTGGGAACTCCGGATTATTTATTTGAAGCTGTTGAAGCGGGAATTGATATGGCTGATTGTGTTCTTCCTACAAGAATTGCAAGAAATGGAACTGCAATGACTTCAAAGGGAAAACTTGTTATAAAAAATGCTAAATATGCGAAGGACTTTGCTCCACTTGATGATGAATGTGATTGCTATGCTTGTAGAAATCACACAAGAGCTTATATAAGACATTTGGTAAATGTTGATGAAATATTAGGGGCAAGACTTCTTTCAATCCATAATTTAAGATTTTTACTTAAAACAATGGAAAATATAAGACAATCAATTAGAGAAGATAGATTTTTAGAATATAAAAAAGAATTCTATAAAAAGTATGGATATGAGGACTAGAAATGAATAAATTTTTAAAGTTATTGTTAATTTTAGCGATTACACCTATAATTTTGGCAACAGCAGGTTTTGCTGTACTACCGTCATCAGTTTTTGCTTATATTAAAGATGGTAAAGAAGTTTTTATAGGCTCCTTTATGATTTATACATTTGCTTTGGTAAATGTGGTATTATCATTCTTTGGAATAACATATTTAAGAAGAGTTAGAAAGAAATTTAATGATGAAAATTACCCAACAGGAGTAACTGTTGTAGCTTTTGTAAATCTGCTTATTTCTATTATGTGTAATTACTTTACATTTTCAGTTTTAAAACTTATGTTAAAAAATTCAAAAATGGAAATTCCATTTTATGTAATTAGATTAGTTTTCACTTTAATTGCAATTTTAACCGCAATATACGGAATTTATTTAAGAAGAGTAAATAAAGAAAGTGAATTTGCAATAAGAAATAAATGGACAATGAGTAATGATATAGTTTTTGGATTTGCAAATAAATTTTCAGGAATTGTCTTTATTGCAGGTGGAATTTTTATCTCGATAGTATCTTGGATAATAGGCAATCAAAGTCAATTATATATAACAACTTTATTTACTTTAATAATTTGTGCAATATCATCAAACTATATAAGTAGAACAATAGGTATGAAATACAAAATGATGTATAAGGAAAAAGATAAGAAAATATAGAGTTAGAAAAAATAAAGTGTCAATGAGAAATTTTGACACTTTTTTAGTGGATAAAATAGAACTGAATTAGAATAATAACAAAAAACATACAATAATTTTATAAAAAATGTTGACAAATTTATTTTAAGTGTATATAATGTATATATACAGCAGATAGAGAGGAGGGTTATATGTTAATTAATTTATATAAAGACGATAAAGACCCAATTTATTTACAGATTGTAAAACAGATAAAAAAAGAAATTATGAATAAAAATCTACAACAGGGAGATTTACTGCCTTCCATTCGAGCTTTAGCAACGGATTTAAAAGTAAGTGTAATTACGACTAAAAGGGCGTATATGGAGCTTGAAAAGGATGGTTTTATACAAACTGTTGCTGGGAAGGGAACTTATGTTACAAATAAAACTGTAAATGTAATTGAAGATGAATATTACAGATTATTGGAAAACTCAATTAAAAATGTTTACACTTATGCGGATGCTTTAGGACTATCTAAGGAGGAGCTTAAGGAAATTTTTGAAAATTGGAGGTAATTATGTTAAAAATTAAGAATCTTGAAAAAAATTATAAAAATTTTAATTTGAATATGACTTTTGATTTGAAAGAGGGCTGTATTATGGGCTTAATCGGGAAAAACGGCTCAGGAAAGACAACTTTGATTTCCACGATTTTAAATATAATTGTAAAAGATAGTGGGAGTTGTATTATTTTTGGAATGGAAAACAACAAATTAACTCCAATTCAAAGGGAAAATATAGGAATTGTTTTTGATGAAATTCATTTTCCGGACAACTTTAAGATATATGAAATTGAAAAATTTTGTAGTTTGATTTATAAACATTGGGATACAAATCTTTTTAGAAAATTGCTTGCTGACTATGAAATAGAAATTATAAAGGAAGTCAGCGAACTTTCTAAAGGAATGAAAATGAAATTGCAATTAGCTGTAGCATTTTCACATAATCCAAAGTTGTTAATTTTAGATGAGGCAACTTCTGGACTTGATCCGATTGTGAGAGATGAACTTTTGGACTCGCTTTTTGAGTTTGTAAGAGATGGTAAACATTCTGTTTTAATGTCCTCACATATTTTATCTGATATTGAAAAAATTTCGGATGTAATAACTTATATTGATAATGGAAAATTAATTTTTTCCGAATATAAAGATGATTTGCTTGAAAAGTATTGCATAATAAAAGGAGATGAAAGTATTTTAAACGAAATTGCAAAATGTGATATTTTAGGAGTAAAACAAGGTCATTATGGAATTGAAGCCTGTGTCAGCAGAAATTCATTCAAAGGAGAAAATTTTGATAAACCTACATTAGAGGATATAATGATATTTTTAAATAAAGGAGTGATTTAATTGAAAGCATTACTTTATAAAGATATAATAGTTTTAAATAATAATTTAGTCGCAATTTCAATGATATCATTCTTTTTGATTATTGCTATAATATCTGGAAATATTGATATAGCATATTTGATAGCATCCTTTGGACTTATTATTTTATTTATAAAAATTTTTGAAAGTGATTATAAAAATGGTTTTTATAAATATATAATTTCTAATGCAGTTGAAGAAAAATCCATAGTAACTTACAAATATCTTTTTATATTATCAGCTGCCATTTTAGTTTTTTTATTCAACTTTTTACTTGCATTTGTGACTGGTTATGACAAAACTTTTTATAGATTTTTGGTTTTTTTAAGTATAAATATTTTTCTTTATGAAATACTCATTCCAATATTTTTTAGATTTGGGAAAATCGCCATAGATATTGTCAATGTTGTTGGTACTGTTGTTCATATTACTGGAGTTTTTTATATAGTAAAAAATGATACTTTTTTGAAGTTTGAAATTGGAAATAAATTAAATATATTTATAATTTTAATTATAATCGATTTAATTTTGTTTGTATTTTCATTTTTATTGAGTTTGAAATTTATTAGAAGAAAGATAAGTTAGGAGTTTGTTATGAAAGGTTTATTGCTTTTAGAATATCTTGAAATTAAGAAAAAATGGTATTTTTTTACTTTAGATTTAATACTGCTGTGTGTTGGAGTGTTTTTTGAAATGTTATTTACTTATATTTTTGTGTTTTCAGTTATTGGAAGTAGAGATGTCGGAAATAATTTTGAAAGAAATAAAAAAATAAACAAATATATTTTAACAACTAAATTTTCAAGAAAAGATTTAATTGTATCAAAGTTTTTAGTTTCAACTCTAAAAATTTTAGTCTATTATATTATTTTATTTGTATTTGTTAGAATTTTTAATTCAAGTTTTTTATTAAGTTTATTAGGATATTTTTTTACGGCTATATTTATAAATCCAATAGTTCAGTATTCATATTTTGTATTTAAAGATAGAGATGATATAGTTCCATTTTTTGTTATGATTACATTTCCTCTTCTTTTTATGTTGTTGGGGTTTAAATATTTACCTAATTTTATTGGACTGTATGAAAATACGTATTTATTAATATTGTTTTTTATAGCTATATTTAGTTTAAATGTTCTGTGTAATATTTATTTACTAAAAGCAACTGTTAAGAATATTGAATACGAAGATTTTTAGAAAAATAAAAGGAGGCAAGACTTCTTTTAGATTGGTGATAATGTCAATGAAAACGGTAAAGCAAAAATGCCAATAAATTGTATACTGAATATTGCTTGAATAAACATAAAAAAGCACAGACAAAAATTATGTTTTGTCTGTGCTTTAAGAAGTCGATTAAGCGACTTCTTTTAATTTGTATCTTTTTATGAATATTCCTAGTAGTGTATAAAATACTATGAATACAACTTGTGATGCAACAAATAGTAAAAATTTTTCAAAATTTATTTCTTCTAAAAACTTTACAAAATAATATTGTGGCATAAATTTAGAAACATTTATTAATCCTTGTGGTAAGAATTTCATCGGCAAAAATACTCCTGATGAAAATGCCATTATTAATGTGAAAGCAGAATTTACACCATTTACAACTTTTACATCCTTTGAAATTGATACAAGTAGTTGTCCTAGTGAAATTGCAGTAAATGAAAATATAAATACTGCTAGACTCATATATACTAAATTAGTTTTAGGTATTTCTTCGTTCACTCTTGATATTGAAACAGCTAAATAAAAACTTGATATTAATATAGATATTATTACCTGAGCTAAAAATTGTTGTAAAGTTTGTGATTTTTGACTATAAGGGGACAAAGCCATTCTCTTTAAAAGACTTTCTTTTTTAAATTCAGCATCAATATTTATAATTATTGAAATTATACTCATAAAAACTATATAACTTAGGATTAAAAAAGTAGCGTTAAAGGCTTCTTTTCCTTTTTCTTGATTATATAATTTAGTATCTATTATCTTTACATCAATCTCTTTCTTTAATGTATTTATTACCTCTTGTTGATCAACATTTGAATTTATTGCAGACAATGTGTAATTTAGATAACTTTTTAAATCTATTTTTAAAAAGGTTATATATGAAGTTTTTGTTGGTGCTAAAATTGAAATTGCTTTTTTATTATTTAACAAATTTTGTTTAAAATCTTTATTAATTACCATATAAGCTATAATTTTATCCTCAACAATTTGTTTTCTTGCTTCGCTTTCCGTAATTTTTTCTTCTTTTACATTATGTTTTTCTTTTAAATAATTTATTAAGGCTTTTGATTCTTCACTTTTATCTTCATCATTTATCATTAAGTCCAGCTTCATAGGTTTAAATTCAACATTATTATCTTTTGAGCTGGTAAATATAATCAACATAACCATAAAAATTATGAAAGAAAATAAAACTGCTTTTATATTTTTTATAAATATTTTCATATAATTTTTAAATATCATTATACTTATGCCTCCTCAAATATATTAATGCAATTCCAAATAAAATCATAGTAAATGGAATTATAAATTTAGCCATTGTAATTAAGTAGCTATTGTCATTTGCGATATTTACACCTAATAATGCATTTTCCATATAGAATGTTGGATTTATCTTTTTTATTATAGGGAAAGCTGAAGTTATAGCATTTGTTACACTTGAGCCCATCATTCCTGAAGTATAATTCATTAGAAGAATACATCCAAGTCCAACCATTGTTTTAGTTTCGGTTTTTGCCTTTAGAGCAACTGCAAGGAACATTCCCATAGTTATTCCAAAAATCATAATTAAAAGTAGAGTAATAATTGAAGCAAAATAGTTTGTTATTAAGGTTATCCCAAATACAAGTTTTAAATAAATAATCAATAATGTAGAATTAAAACTTGTAACTATAAGTGCAGATATTATTCCGTTTATTAAATAAGTTGATTTTTTTATTGGAGAAACTAACATTCTTACTGCAAAATCAGACGAATCATATAATATATTATCTATGTAGATAACGCCATCAAACATAGTATATAGACTTGCCATAATAATTATTGAAAAAAGTATGGGTTCAACACCTGTAACACCATGGTTTTTGTCCTCTATAAAGTCTTTATCTATATTTTTTATAATTTCTTCCTGATTAATTTTAGTTTCATACATTTGTTTTATTTGGTCAAGGATATTTTTAACAACCATAACTTCTGAATTAGATGATATAATTTTTAAAGATAAATCATCTTCTATAAAGGCTTTATATTCTTTGTTTTTTAGATCTGTTTGAACATCTTCTTTTACTTCTTTAAGATTAAGATATGGAATTTGTTTTAAAATATATTCATGGGGATTATTTTTGTTAATTCCAACATTTACTTTATCAAAATTTTTGCCCATATTAGGAATTACTAGGCAAAAGAATGTAGCTAAAATCATAGGAAAAAAAGTATTCCAAAATAAATTTAGTTTATCTCTAGTTAAATGTAGCAAATTTACTTTTAAAGCAGATAAAATTCCCATTATTCTCTAAGCTCCTTTCCTGTCATTTCTAAGAAAATATCTTCCAGTTTAGGTTTCTTTGAAAAAATTTCTTCATAAACTACATTGTTTTCATCAAGTAGGTAGATTAATTTTTTAATGTTTCCTGTATCACTAGAATAATTAAAAGTTACTTGATTTTCCTTCGCTTCAACATCAATTACCTCGTCTTGTTTTTCTAAGATTGAAATAATTTCAGGTTTTATAAAACCTACAACTGTAATCTTTTCTTTTACACTTACTCCATTAATCAAAGTTTGCATATCTCCGGTTAAGATATTTTTTCCATTATCCATAATAGAAATTTTATTGCAAAGATATTCAGCTTCATCTAAATAGTGAGTAGTATAAAGAATTGATGATCCATTTTCAGCTAAATTTTTAATTCCATCTAAGATAAACTTTCTGCTTTGAGCATCTACTGCAACTGTTGGCTCGTCTAAAATTACAAGTTCAGGCTTATGTGAAATACCACAAGCGATATTTAAACGTCTTTTAAGCCCACCTGATAGCTTCTTTTCTAACATTTTTTCATGACTTTGAAGTCCTGTAAATTCAATAGCTTCATTTACAAGCCTTTTTCTTTCATTTTTATTAGATACATATAGACCACAGAAATAGTCGATATTTTCTTTTACAGTTAAATTATTAAAAACAGCAAGTTCTTGAGGAACAATTCCAATTTTTTTCTTAATTTCATATTCGTTTGAAATATCTTTTTTGCCAAAAACTTCAATAGTACCGCTGTCATATTTCAAAAGAGATAGCATACACATAATTGAGGTTGTCTTTCCACAACCGTTTGGACCTATAAGTCCAAGTACATCTTCTTTTTCAAGAGATAAATTAAAATGGTCTAAAACAATTTTTTCTTTAAATTTTTTTATTAAATCTTCTATTTTTATAATCATAATTATCACCTCACCAATATTATATCAACAAATTTTTTTAAAAATTAGTGTATTATGTAATTTTATCAATATGACAAATGTAATTTTTTGAAAAATATGGTAAAATAGTTATAATAGTTTTTAAATGATTATTGTTTTATTTATTTTAAATTAGATGGAGATATTATGGTATTTTTAAAGTATTTTTTATTAAACTTTTTGTTTTTATTTTCAGAAAAAATGAGTTTTGCTAATGTTGCAATTTTTAGCTTAATTTCGTTAATTTTTGTGCTTATAGTTGAAATTAAGGAAAATATATATTATAGTTTAGCTTTGTCAGTAATTTTCTTGATTATAATTTATTTTTTTCCGGAGTTTAGATTTTTTATGTTCTCTTTTATTTATGCAATTTATAGCAAGTCAATTTACAATATTCCAATATTTCTTGTATTCCTATTGAGTAAAGAAATTAACTTTTTTGCTTTATCTTTATTAATTGTTTGTCTATCTCAATATGATAGAGAACTCTATGAAAGAAAAGTTTTTTATCATAGAGAGTTTTTAAATTTTTATAAGACAAATTATAAATTACAAAAAGATTTAAAGAAATTGTATCTGGAAGAAGAAAAAAAGAATTATGATAGTATTTTAAAAGAAAGAGAAAAAATTTCAAAAGAATTACATAATTCAATAGGACATACAATTTCAGCTTCTATTTTGGAACTTAGAGCATTGGAATTAATATGTGATGATGAAGAGATAAAAACTTCAGTTATAAGAATTAGGGAGAATTTATCAGGTGGATTAGTTGATATAAGAAAAATAATTCATAATATGTATAAATCTGCTTTTGACTTAGAAAGCTCTATTGAAAAAATTATAAATGTTCCAAATGTAAAGTCAAAATTAATATATAGAGTTAAAACAAAGATGAATGAAAATTTAAGTTTTGACATTTTAAGCATTGTAAAAGAGGCTTTTGCTAATTTTACTAAACATTCAACTGGAGATAGTTTTACTGTGAGAATAATAGAAAATGAAAATTCATATATAATTACGATTTTTGATAATGGAAAAAATATTAATATTGAAAAAAATGACGGTCTTGGAATTTTGTCTATGGAAGAAATAGCAAAAAAATATAATGGGCTATTCAATGTTATTACAGATGATGGATTTAAGATAAATATTGCAATAGATAAGGGAGAGAATAATGAAAATTTTAATGGTTGATGATGATTTATTAGTATTAAATGCTTTAAGTACTATATTGGAAAAGAGTAGTTATGAAATAGTATTAGCTACTACAGACTCTAAAAAAGCAATTGAGACTTACAAAGAAAATAAAATTGATGTAGTCATTTTAGATATTAGAATGAAAGAAGTAAATGGAGTTGATGTTGCAATAGAAATTTTAGAATATGACAAAGATGCCAAAATAATGCTCTTAACAACTTTCAATGATAGAGATGATATAATTAGAGCTTTAAACAAAGGTGTTTTAGGAGTTATCTTAAAAGATAATGTAGCATCACTAATTCCTGCAATAGAAAGTGTAAAGCTTGGGAATAAAATTTTAGATAATGAATTAAAATTACAAAGCCTATTTAATACGACAAAAAAAGATTTTGAAAATTTAACTCAAAAAGAAATTGAAATTATAGAACAAATTGCAAAGGGACTTTCAAATAAAGAAATTTCAGAAAAATTATTTTTAAGTGAGGGAACTGTTAGAAATTATATTTCAGGAATTTTAGAAAAGTTAGAACTTAGAGATAGAACGCAACTTGCAATATATTATTATACGAAGTAAATAAACAATAAATCAGATAAAAAGCCAACATAAGTTGGCTTTTTTAGTGAAACAGGAGGTTTCATATTTGCCCATTTGATTAAAAACATCTGATAAGGGGGTTAATCATTATGTTTTGAATAATCTAATTCTTTTTCAGAGTGGGCAACAACAACTGAACAAGTTATATCTCCTAAAATATTAACTGCTGTCCTTATCATATCAAAAATTCTATCAATTCCAGCGACAAGTGCGATTCCCTCAATAGGAAGTCCTACACTTTGTAGTACCATTGTAAGCATAATTACTCCAGCACCTGGAACTCCGGCTGTTCCAACAGATGCTAATGTCGTTGTTAGTACAATTACAATTTGTTGTTGAATTGATAAGTCTATTCCATATACTTGTGCTATAAATAATGCACAAACTCCTTGGTATATTGCTGTTCCATCCATATTTATGGTTGCACCTAAAGGTAAGACAAAACTAGCAATAGGTTTAGAAACACCCATTTCTTCTTCTGCAGTTTCCATAGAAACAGGAAGAGTTCCTGCAGAAGAAGCAGTAGAAAATGCTACAAAAAATGGAGTAGAAGCTTTTCTAAAAAATGTTCTAACTTTCATTTTAGTAAATATTTTTATAGATGATGAATACACTAAAAGTGCATGAATAATACTGGCTAGATAAACTATAAAAATAACTTTAAGTAAAGGTAATAATACTTTTGGACCATTATTTGCAATAACTGGAGTAATTAAACCTAATACCCCAATTGGAGCAAGTTTCATTATTCCGTTTGTAATAGAAATCATAGCATTTGATATTCCATCAAAAAATAAAAAGACAGGTTTAGACTTTGTTTCTCCTAAAGATAAAAGTCCACAACCGAGTATCAATGCAAATACTATAATTTGTAACATATTTCCTTCAACTATTGACTTCATAGGATTTGCAGGAATTATATTTACTAAAGTATCTATAAAATTAGGTGCTTCATTTACTTTTACTTCTGTTAATGTTGTAGGTAATGTAAAACCTGCACCTGGTTTTAGGATATTAGTAAAAAACAAGCCTAAAATTATTGCAAAGGTAGTTGTTAAAAAATAAAACACAAAAGTTTTTAAACCTATTTTTCCAAGTTTCTTTATATCTTTTAATTCAGCGACACCAACAACCAGTGATGAAAATACTAAAGGAACTATCACCAATTTAATTAAATTTAAAAATATAGATCCAATTGGTTTTAGATAAGTATCTGCAATTTTTGGATTTGATTGTAAACACAGACCTAAAGCTACACCAATGAAAAGTGCGATTATAATCTGTAGGGGTAATGAGATTTTTTTTCTTTTTTTCATTCTAATTCCTCCTAAATTAATTTAGTACTATAATACAATGCACTTTTATTATAACATAAAATAAATTAAAATGAAATAGAATTAATAATAAAATTTGCTATAATAAATTGTTTTCCTGATAAATTTTAATAAAAGTATTTAGAATAAATAATAAAAATAATTCAAAAATATTTATTTATATATATTCATAAATAACTTAATTTAAAAATTGAATAAAACTTGAAAAAATATGCAAATTTATTTGAATAAATTTGCAATTTTTGATATAATACTAGATAAGTGGAGGTGTATTAATTATGAATAAAAATAAATTCGAAAATGGCAGTGTCAAGATATCAAATGATATTTTTTATATGATAGCTGCTATGGCAACTATTGAAGTTGAAGGGGTAAAATCTATAGTTGGAATTCCAGATGATATCGAAAAAATTAATGCAAAAAATTCTAAGAAAGGAATAGAAATTGAATTTTTAGAAAAAGGAATTGAAGTTTGTGTTAAAGTTTCAGTAGAATATGGACAAAAATTCGAAGAAATTGTTAAAAAAATTCAAGAAAATATAAAATTAAAAATAGAAGTTATGACAAGTATTAAAGTTTTAGGTGTGAATATTTGTATTGAGTCTATTGAAAAGTAGAGTGCTTATATGACTAGAAGTGAAGCACGAGAATGGTGTATGAAGCTGATATATCAGCTAAGTATACAAAATAATTTTAAATGTGATGAGATTGAAAGTTTTATAGAGTATTTTGATTTGCCTAGTAGCGAAGTTAAGTATATTAGGAAGAATTGTAAATCTATAATAGACAATCTTGATGACATTGATAATATTATAAAAGAAAATTTAGAAGGTTGCTGGAACTACAATAGAATAGCTAAGATTGACTTGGCAATTCTTAGAGTTGCAGTAAATGAAATTTATTACTTAGACGAAATTCCTGAAAGTGTTGCAATAAATGAAGCTATAGAAATTGCAAATAAATATTCAACTGATGCTTCATATAAATTTATTAACGGTATTTTGGGAACAATCGTTAGAGCGAAAAAATAAAAATTTGATTTTAGGAGGTAGTTATGAGTTTACTTGGTAATTTATTGTTAATCGTATTTCTTGCCATAGCTTTAACTGGAATAGGTGTATCAACTTATTTAGTTGGGTCTGAGGGAAAAATAAGATGGGTAGTATATACAATTTTTAGTGTAGTCTGTATTGGAATATTCTTGATATTTAAATATTCAACTAATACAACTCTATTGTTCTGGAGACAAGCATTTCTAATGATGAGTTTTTATGTTCCAGCAGTTTGTACATTAATGGCACTTATAGCTATTCCTAAAACATCTATAAAAGCATTAAAAGAAAGTATAGTTCCTGCAGTTAGTATATTTGCTATAAGTGGTATTCTTTTAATGATATTCTAAAATAGGAGAATTTTGATGACAACATTTAAGGTTAAAGAAGTAAGTAAGTACATTTCGAATGTACTTAGGAGAGATTCTTTTTTATCCAACATAAGTGTTGAAGGCGAAGTATCTAATTTTAAAAAATCAGGTGGACATAGTTACTTTAGTATTAAAGATGATGAAGCTATGCTTAAATGTGTAGTTTTTAAAACTATTCCGATTGCACAAAGTTTGAATTTAACAGATGGACAAAAGGTTGTCGTAACAGGTACTGTTATGACTTATGAAAAAGGAAGCTACTATCAGATTCTATGTAAAAATGTTGAAGAGGTCGGTCGTGGAAATTTATATGAGCAGTTTTTAGCTCTAAAAGAAAAACTTTCAAAGGAAGGCCTCTTTAATTCTGAATTTAAAAAACCAATCCCAAGATTTCCTAAAAATATTGGGGTGGTTACAGCTAAGAATGGAGCTGCAATTCGTGATATTTTAAATACATTGCGAAGAAGATATAGAATTGCAAATATCTATTTTTATCCTGCAAAAGTTCAAGGAATTGGAGCTAGTGATGAAATAGCTGAAGGTGTTAAATATTTAGATTCACTTGATTTTATTGACACGATAATTGTTGGTAGAGGTGGAGGTTCTTTTGAAGATTTGAATGCGTTTAATGATGAAAATCTCATTAGAACCATTTTTAATTGTAAAAAACCTGTTATATCAGCAGTTGGTCATGAGATAGATACAATGCTAACAGATTATGTTGCAGATAAGAGAGCTGCGACTCCGACGGCAGGAGCAGAGCTTTCATCTGTAAGCATGGATGAGATAAAAGAATTTTTAAATCAAGCAGAGAAAAAACTTAATAAAAATATTTTAGAAGAAATTTCTGCTGAAAAAGTTCAGCTTGAACATTTTAAAAAAGAATTGGAATATTACAATCCGGCTAATAGAATTACTACATTGAAAGAAAATCTTGAAAATTTGAAAAAATCTTTGGATGAAAAAATAGTTTCAATTTTTAAATATAATAAACAATTATTAGATTTTAAAAGACAATCTTTGGAGATTATAAATCCGAACAGTATTTTAGATAGAGGATATAGCATTATTTATAATGATAAGAATGAAATTGTAAAGGATATTAAGACTGTAAATGTAGGAGATTCTTTGAAACTTAAAGTTTCTAATGGAGAGATTATTTCCGATGTTAAGGAGATTATAGATGGCAATTAAGTTGGAAAATTATGATAAGGGAATTGAAGAACTTATTAAAATTGTAAATACTTTAGAAAAAGAACAATTAAGTCTTGAAAAAAGTATTGAGTTGTATAAAAAGGGAATGAAACTTCATAAAGAATTAGTTGATATTTTGGAAAAAGAAGAAGGTAGACTATTCTTATTTGATGAAAAGGCTCAAGATGAAGAGGAAAAATTTGTAGAAAAAACTTTAGAAGATGGACAAGTGAGTTTAGAGTTATAATGAAAGATTTTATAAAATTAATTCATAATGATAAAAGCATAATTGAGACAAGATTAAATAAAGTTTATGCATATAATAATGAGTTTGAAAAAATGTGTGCTTATTCTTTTTCTGTTGGTGGAAAGAGAATAAGAGCAATTTTGCTTTTAGAGGCTTTTAAAATTTGTAGGGATATTTCAGATATAGCTATAGACTTTTCAGTTGCTTTAGAGCTTATTCATAACTATTCTTTAGTTCATGATGATTTACCTGAAATGGATGATGATAAATTTAGAAGAGGAGTATTATCTGTTTATGGCAAATATGGACAGTCAAATGCTGTTTTAGTAGGAGATGAGCTTTTAAATAATGCAAATTTAATTATGTTTAAAGCCATTAAACAACTTGAAAATATTGATGAAATCAAAAATGCTATTTCTGCAAGTGAAATAATTTTAAATTCAAGTGGAATAAATGGAATGATTTATGGTCAGTTTTTAGATCTTGAAAATAATGTAGAGAATTTAAGTGATATTGAAAAGATTAATTCTCTAAAGACAGGAGAACTTTTTAAAGCTGCAATTTTAGCGGGAGCAAAACTTGGTGGAGCAAGTGATAATGATTTAGCACATTTGGAGATTTATGCTAAAAACTTAGGTTTAGTTTTCCAACTTCAAGATGATTTATTTGACTATGATGAGGATATTAAATTGAAAAAAAAAACTTTTGCGACCGTTCTGGGAAAGAGTGAAGTTGAAAAGAAAATTGAAGAACTAAATAAAATTTCATTGCAAGAAATTAATAAAATTTCAGGAAGAAAAGAATTTTTTGTAAATTTCATTGATTATATGGCAAAAAGGACTTACTAATGGAAAGAGCAGATATTTGTTTAGTTAATCTGGGTCTTGCAAAATCAAGAACTCATGCAAAGAGGATTATTACAGAAAAAAGAGCTTTTTATTATGGTAAAATTATAGAAAAAGTTTCAATGATGATTGAAAAACCTGAATTAGTAATAGTAAAAGCAACTTTTGAAGATAGTTATGTTGGAAGAGGAGCTATTAAGTTAGACTCTGCAATTAAAAACTTTAAACTTGATTTGGAAAATTTAATCTGTATGGATATTGGTGCATCAACAGGGGGATTTACTCAAATTATGTTAAATGCAAATGCAAAAAAAGTTTATGCAATAGATGTCGGAACAGATCAACTTGCTAAGAGTTTATTGGATGATGATAGAGTGGTTAGTTTAGAAAATACAAATTTTAGATATTTAGATTTTGAAAAAATAGGAGAAAAGATTGATTTTATTTCAATTGATGTCTCTTTTATTTCTTTAAAATATATTTTTGAAAATTTATATAAATTTTTAAAAGAAGATAGTCAGATTGTGGCTTTAATAAAACCACAATTTGAATGTGAAGGAAAAAGTTTAAATAAAAAGGGGATAGTTAAATCCGAAAAAGTCATAGAGAATGTGGTTGAAAAAGTCAAACTCTATGCACTTGGAAATAAGCTTGAAATTATTTCTGTAATTGATTCACCTATACTTGGTGGAGATGGAAATAAAGAAAAATTAGCGCTTATTAAAGGGATTTTTTAAGAGGTTATATGAAAAAATACACAAGACAAAGAATTATTTTAGATTTAATAGAAAATAACGAAATAAAAACACAAGAGGAACTTTCAGATTGCTTGGAAAAAAAGGGAATTCATTCAACACAAGCAACAGTTTCAAGAGATATTAAAGAATTAAAGATTTTAAAGGTTCAAACTAAAAATGGAGAATATAAGTATAAGGTTGTTGATTCACTCTATGATTCTTTAGATGAAAGATTGAGTAAGATTTGTAAGCTTGCAATTTTATCTATAAAGCATAATGAAGATATGATTCTTATAAAGACTATTCCACATACTGCAAGTATATGTGGTTCGTATATAGAAAATGCAAAGTTAAAAATGGTAACTGGAATTGTAACAGGAAATGATACTATCTTTATAGCGATTGATGATAAAGCTTTTTTAGATTCTGTAGTTGAAGAAGTAAAGAAACTTGTAAGGTAGGGATATTATGTTATCTGAATTATATATTAGAAATTTAGCAATTGTTGACGAAATAAAAATTTCCTTTACTGAGGGACTTAATATTTTAACAGGTGAAACAGGAACCGGTAAATCTATAATTATTGGTGCTATTTCTTTGCTTTGCGGTGGAAGAGCCAATACTTCATCCATCGGGAAACGTAGTGATACTGCTTATGTTGAAGGAGTGTTTTTTCTTTCTGATTATGATGAAGAAATTATAAGAAATAAATTTGAATTGCTAGATTTAGATATAGAAATTGAAGATAATATGTTAGTTATTTCAAGAACTATTAACAAAAATGGAAGATCAGTTTCAAAAATCAATAATAGAACTGTAAATAATTCTATTCTATCAGATATTATGTTGAATATTCTAAATGTATGTGGGCAACATGATAGTTATACATTATTTAATAAAGCTGATTTTGTTGAAACTTTAGATAGTTTCTGCAATGATGAGTTTAGAAAAAAATTAAAAGATTTAGAAATATTATATGACAAAATAAAAAAGGCAAATACTAATTTAAAGAAGTTAAAGAATAAAGTTATCAATTTTGATGAAAATGTTGAAGAAATAAAATCAGAAATTGAAGAGCTTAATAGTTTGGAACTTGAAACTTTGGATGAAGAATTTATCGAAAATGAAATTGATAAATTTAATAATAATCAAACAATTTTAGGCTGTTGCGGAAATTTAGTTGAGCTTTTTGATGGAGAAAATTCAGAAGTAAATGCCTTTTCTATAATGAATGAAATAAATAGAAATCTAGTTGTTCTAGAAGAAAATGATAAAAATGTAAAATTAAGTGAAGATTTTGAAGATATTTCTTTTGGATTAAAAGAAATATATACAAAAATTCAAGATTATTACTCAAGTATTTATATTGACGAAGAGAGTCTTACGATTTTACAGGAAAAATTTAATCTTTTAAATGACTTGAAAAGGAAACATAAGACAGATAAAAAAGGGCTTATAAAATATAAAAATTCACTAGAAGAAGATTTATACTTGCTTGAACATTCAAAAGATTTGTTATCTGAAGAAAATAACAAACTTAAGAATTTAAGTGAAGAATATAAAAAGCTTGCTATAGAAATTTCAAATTCTAGAAAAGAAGTTGCAAAGAGAATAGAAAAATTAATTGAAAAAGAATTTTTGGATTTAGATTTAAAAAATTCAATATTTAAAATAGATATAAAAACTAATAATAAAATCACAAATACTGGTTTTGATGAAGTTACTTTTTTAATTTCTACAAACAAGGGTGAAGAACTTCAAGAAATATATAAAATAGCATCAGGTGGAGAACTTAGTAGAATAATGTTAGGATTTAAGAAGGTTTTATCTGATAGGGATAAGATAGCAACTCTTGTTTTTGATGAAATTGATACGGGTATAAGTGGAATAACTGCTCAAATTGTTGGAGAGAAACTTGCAGAAATTTCAAAAAATCATCAACTTCTTGTAATTTCTCATTTACCACAGATTTCTGTTTTATCAGATACGCATTTTATAATAAGCAAAGAAACAGTTGGAGATATAACTTTATCTAAAGTGTTATGTGCAAATTATGATGAAAAAGTTATGGAAATTTCAAGACTTATAGGTGGAGCAAATATTAATGAAACAACTATAAGACAATCTAAGGAAATGATTGAAATTGCAAATGAAAAAAAGGAAAGATTAAGATGTATAGAAAAGTAAAATCAGAAGAAATTTTTGACGGGAAAATTTTGAATTTAAAACTTGAATACTTTGAAAAAGATGATAAAGTTTTAAGAAGAGAAATTGTAGATCATAAAGATGCTGTTGCAATTTTTCCAATTGATGAAAAAGGATATGTATATTTAGTTAAACAATACAGATTTCCAATTCAAGAGGACTTTTTAGAAATTCCTGCCGGACTTGTAGAAATAGGAGAAAATTATGAAGAAACCGCTCTTCGAGAATTGCAAGAAGAAATAGGTTTTAATTCTAATAATTTAGAAAAAATTTTTGAAGGTTATACAAGTGTTGGATTTTGTACAGAAAAAGTTGTAGTCTTCAGAGCTGATAGCTTATTTTCTTCAAAATTACCAGAAGATGAGGATGAAAATTTAAGTATTGTTAAAATCCATTTTGATGAATTAAAAAAGATGTATTTTAATGGAGAAATAAAAGATTTTAAAACGGCAATAGCTATTTTAAATGAAATAAATAGGGGGTAGTATGGACATTATAATAGAGAATTTAATTGTTGGAATTGCTGTAATGTTTGTAATTATAGCCTGTAGAGTTTTTCAAGCAAATGTCGCTTTAGCTCTAGGAGATAATACACCGAAATTAAATGGAGCAACTAGCTTGAATCCTGTAAATCATATAGATATAGTGGGCTTTATTTGTTTTATAATTTTTAAATTCGGTTGGGCGAAGCCATTAGAAGTAAATGTATCTAACTTTAAAAATAGATTCTGGGGTAAAATAATTTACTCCTTATCAAATGCCTTTATGTGCTTTTTAATTGCTTTAATTTCAGCAATTATATATATACTTGTTGGATCTGATAACAAATTGTTATTTTTACTATTTAGAGATATCATCTCTATAAGTATAGTATTTGGAATTATAGGATTGATACCTTTGCCACCTTTTGATGGGGCAATTTTCATAAGTGCATTTTTATCAAGAGAAGTAGAATATGAATATTTTAAACTTTCAAATTATACAACACTTATTCTGCTTGCATTAATTTTGACACGAACTTTTGGAACATTTTTATCACCTATTGCTAATACTGTTGGACAATTTATAATTAAAATTGCTTATATGTTGGTGATGTAATGCAATTAATAGTAAATTTAGATGCTTATTCAGGCCCTTTGGATTTGTTGCTTGATTTAATTTCAAAACAAAAGGTTGATATTTATGATATTGAAATAAGTAAAATAACTAAACATTATCTTGAAGTAATTGAAAATTCTGTTTATAGTGAAGATACTGATATATCAGCTTTTTTGCTAATGTCTAGTACATTAGTTGAAATAAAATCAAGGAGTTTAATTCCTAAAAACACAGATGAAGACGAAGAAGAAATTGTTACAAAAGAACAATTGATTGAAAGACTTATTGAATATAGAAAGTTTAAAAAGGTTGGAGAATACTTTAGAAACTTAGAAACTGAAGGAAGTAAAGCATATTCAAAAATGCAGTCTGATATTACTGAATATATGACTGAAGATAAGGAAATTATTTTAAATACTGATGTTAATGTATTGCTTTCTTTAATGGAAAGTATTATAAATCAGTATCAAATTAAAAATGAAGAAAATTCATTTGAAAGAATAATAGAAAAAGATTTATTTCCAATTGAAAAGTATATTTCAATGATAAAAGATAAAATGTATGAAAAAAAAGAGCTTTATTTTGAGGATTTAGTTTTTTATAATGGAACAAAAAGCGAACTTATAACAATCTTCATATCTATTTTGGAGCTTGTAAAAAATAATATTATTAAGATTTTTCAAGATAAAGATAAAAATATTAAACTTAATTTAGTGGGGGGAGAAGTTGAATAGTAGAGAATATAAACAAGTTATTGAACAGTTGTTATTTGTTTATGGAGATCCTTTAAAAATTGATGATATTGCAAAAGTTTTGGATATTTCAGTAAAAGAGGCTACTGTTTACGCTGATGAACTTGTAGAGGAGTTTGAATTTCAAAAAAGAGGACTTGTAATTCAAAAAATTTCTAATCATTATCAGATAAAGACAAGAAAAGAATATCATGATATTATTTCTAAGCTTTTTGAAAAAGTTACAATGAAGCATTTAACTAATTCAACTTTGGAAACTTTGGCTATAATTGCATATAAACAGCCGATTACAAGGCAAGAAATTGAAGAGATAAGAGGAGTTAAATGTAATAGTTCTATCGATACTCTGATGTCAAAAGATTTTATTGAAGAGGCGGGAAGACTTGATAGAATTGGTAAGCCAATTATTTATAAGACAACTCTGAACTTTTTAAATCAATTTAATTTAAAAACTTTAAAAGACTTGCCTGACATTGAAAAATTTATTTCTGATGAAGAAAAAAACCAAATAGTTGAAGATGAAAATGATGTGGAAATAAAAGATGAGAATAAATAAATTTATTGCAAATTCCGGATACTGTTCAAGAAGAAACGCTGATTTACTTTTAGAACAGGGAAAAGTTTTTGTAAATGGAAAACTTGCTACAAAAGGTACTGATATTTCAGAAAATGATGAAATTTTAGTTGAAGGAAAGAAAATTAAATTAGAAGAAGCAAAAAAATATTATCTTTTAAATAAACCTATTGGATATTCCAGTACAGCGAAAGCTCAATTTCAAGAAAAAATTGTTTTGGATTTGATAGATTCCAAAGAGAGAATTTATCCTGTAGGACGATTAGATAAGGATAGTTTTGGACTTTTGCTTTTAACAAACGATGGGGACTTAGCTTTTAGATTGACACATCCAAGCCATAATGTTGAAAAAGAGTATATCGTAAAGGTTGATAAAACATTAAAAGAAAGCGATTTGAAAAAGTTATCTTCAGGCATAATGCTTGAAGGTAAAATTACAAGAGAAGCAAGATTTGAAATGTTAGACTTTAAAAATAACATAGTAAAAGTTTTTCTAAAAGAAGGACGGAATAGGCAGATAAGAAAAATGTTTAAAACTTTAGGCTATAATGTTATTTCTCTTGAGAGAATTGCGTTTGGTAAAATAAAACTTGGAAAATTAAAATTAGGAAACTACAGAGAACTTAGTAAAGAAGAGATTGAATATTTAAGGAGTTTATAATGATAGGATTAAAAAATGCCACTCCAGAAGAATTTGAAGAACTTTATGTCAAATATGGAATAGGTGGAAGTATTGATTTATCTGTACCAACATTTTATTTCAGCTTAGTAATGGAAGAAAATATAATAGGGTATGTAAAACTTACTTTTAGAGATGAAAATTATTACTTAGAAGAAATAAAATATGATGAAGGAATGGAAAGATTTAATAGATTTTTCATAAAATGTATTGCTTATAAAGTATACATGAAGGGAAAAAAGAAATTTTATTCTAAATTGTTTTTTGAAGGAATTTCAGGAGTTACTAAAGTAGAAGATAATTTATACACTTATGATGTAGATGAAATTTTAGAACAAGGAAAGACTTGCAGTGGATGTAAAAATAAATAATACAAAGACTTTAATTGAATTTTTTATGAAAAATTATATTAGTGAAATTAAAGTTGCAGTTGACATGACAGTTGGGAATGGGTTTGACTCTAAAAATATTTTAGAGATATTACAGCCTAAAAAACTTTATTGTTTTGATATTCAAAAAGAAGCTTTGGAAAATTCAAAAATTTTGCTTGAAAAATATTCGAATTGTGAATTGATTTTAGAAAATCACAAAAATTTTTATAAATATGTAAAGGAAAATATTGATTTTGCAATATATAATTTGGGTTATTTACCTAAAGGAGATAAATATATAACTACTAATGCAGAAGATGTTGAAGAAAGTTTAAAGAAATTGCTCGAGAAATTAAATTCTAAAGGAGTTATTTTCATAACTTTTTATATAGGACATTCTGCTGGTCAGATTGAGAGTTTAGAAATATCAAAATTTTTACAAAACTTAAACCAAAAAGAATATACCATTCTTAAATTTACCTTTGAAAATCAAAAAAATAATCCGCCTTATGTGGTTATGATTCAGAAAATATAAATTATTTTTATATTGACTAAACAAAAAAAATACATTATAATATATGGGTGTCGTGGAGAGCTGTCCGAGTGGTCGAAGGAGCACGATTGGAAATCGTGTAAACGTCAAAAGCGTTTCGAGGGTTCAAATCCCTCGCTCTCCGCCATGCACTAGGCGGGGTGTTAGCAGTACCTTGTAACCTGTAATCTGCTATAGCAGGGCTGAATTCCCAAGTTAGATTTTCAAGGGGTGTAGCCGACTTTTGTAAGTGGTGTTGACGAGTGGGTCCTTACGCAATAGAGCTTTATGAATCTGGTCAGGTCTTGACGGAAGCAGCCATAAGTAAAATACTCTATGTGCCGTAAGATTGCTTACTTTGAGCTAACTGCAAAGGTACCGTACATTTCTTGTTAAGCGACCTTGGGTGTGCTTACATACTAGAGAGCTATCTGTAAAGATAGCTCTTTTTTTATAAAATTATATTTGATTTATATTTATTTTATGCTAAAATATATTCAGAGGTATAGCTATGATAGTAAAGGATAGTATTAAAGAATTATTAGGTCTTGAAACAGACTTATCAGAAATAGAATATTCTAAGCATGGTTTAAAAAGACATCTTGAAAAAAGAAAGCATTATGATGTTTTAAAATATGTAGATAAAATTAGTGATATAATTGAAAATCCTGATTATGTAGGAATTAATACAAATGGAAAAAAACTGGCTTTGGAGTATGTAAAATGTTATAAAAAGAATATTTTACTAGCTTTAAAAGTTAATAAAACTAAAGATAAATTTTTTATTGTCAGCATGTATAGCATAAACGACTATAAATTAAACAGCAGAAAATTTAGTGGAAGACTAAAGAAGGTTGACAAAGAGTAAAAAATTGGGTATACTATAGTTAATTAAAGAAGTAGTTGAGGGCAGAAAGGGTTCCTGCCACACCTGCAACAAGGTATCTGAGATGTTGGATACACCGACCAACCGACTACTTAATTCAAATTTTGAGAGTTGGAGAAGTCTGACTCTTTTTTTGTAATCAAAATTTTTAAACAACATTTAGTATTTTGTGTTTAAGTTTTGTAAGTAGAAAAATCTTGAATAATAAAGGAGGTCATTATGAAAAATAAAAAACTTTACAATGTATTTTTTCCGATTTGGTTTTTACTATTGTTTCCTATAACTTGGCTTATTGCAATGCCTGTAAATTTTGTTATAGATTCAATTGTAATACTATTATCTTTAAAATTTTTAAAGATAGATGATACTTTTCAAAAGTATAAAAAAGTAATTCTAAAGGTATTCTTATTCGGATTTTTTGCAGACTTTGTTGGTGCAATTTTCTTGTTTTTAATATCAAGCTTGGTTGGAATGGGTGGTGAGGATTCTGGATTTTTTAAATGGATTAATGAAAAAATGATTGAACCTATGATGAGAAGTCCTTTTGAAAATATTTATGCTTTTCTTTTAGTAGCTGTTGCAGTATTAATAGCAGGACTTTGCATCTATTATTTGAACCTAAAAAACAGTTTTGCAAAAATTGATATAGAAGCAAAAGATAAGAAAAAATTAGCATTATATATGGCAATATTTACAGCTCCATATTTGTTTTTTGTTCCTACATCAGTTGTTTATAATTTACTAGGTTAGATTTTGAAAATTAGATAAAAAAGTTTTCAAGCAGAGTTAGTTAATCTAACTCTGTTTTTGTATTTTTAAAATATAATTTCTAGATTTTAAATTATTGACAAAAAGTAAAAAAATAGGTATATTATATTAGAATAAATGAGTATTTTATAGATTTTATTTTTGAAAATTATTTTATAAGATTGTAGTAATAATTTTTGAAAAGGAGGTAATTATGAAAACTAATAAACTTTATAGTTTCTTTTTTCCTAGTTGGTTTATTCTTCTATTTCCTTTAACTTGGCTCATTGTATTACCTTTAGATTTTCTTAGACAAACTTTAGTAATTTTAGTTGCTTTAAAAATTTTAAATGCACAACATATATTCGAAAAGTATAAAAAAGTTATTTTTAAAGTATTTCTGTATGGACTTGTTGCAGACTTTGTAGGAATATCTTGCATATCTTTTATAACAAGTGTGTCTGGAACAGTTTCTAATATTCCTGGATTTATAGGCAGTATTGGTAATAGTTTGTTTAAGGGTATGATTATAGGTCCATTTGATAGTATTATTGGATTTATATTAATCACCATTATAGTTGTAATTTCAGGATTTTGTATCTATATATTAAACTTAAACTATAATATTAAAAATTTGGATATAGAAACAGAAGATAAGAAAAAATTCGCATTATATTTGGCAATTTTTACAGCGCCATATATATTCTATTATCCAACATTAATCTTTAAATTAATGTAATCTGCATTGATACTAAAATTATAAATTACAATATATTTTTCTAAAAGAGTTGACTTTTTTACGATTTGTGGTATTATATAGTTGAGATTATAATTCTATAGAGGTCGAATTCATCTCGCGTATTAGAATGCAAATAAAAAAGCAAGGTTGGCGGACCTTGCTTTTTATGTTGATTATTTAAAATTCTTTAGCAATTTTAATAACGCAATCAACAACGTTAATAAAATTATAGTATCAATAGAGGTCAATAGCTTCACCTCCTTACATATAGAATGCAAAGTAATTATATAATAATATAAAGTTTTAGTAAACAGTTAAAAAATAGAGTAATAAAATTTTACTCTGTTTTTTATTGTGAAAATACAAGTCAAAGATTATAAACATTGACAAAAAACATTTATAGATTTATAATCTAATTGTATTATAATATTAAAAAGAATTTATTATACATGATAAAAGTATGATAATAGGAGGGATATTTTATGAGATTACTTAGTAGATATTTAGCAAAAGCAGTAATAAGAAAGACGAACAGTTCTCGATACAAAAACTATATTTACTTCGCTATAATGTTAATATTTTCTTTGTTTTTGACATATGCTATATATTTCAATCTTACAGTTGGAAAATTAGATAGTACTAAAATTATAGGTATTGTACTTTGTAGCATTTCACTAGTTTTATCCGTAATATCCGCTATATTTTATTTTTTAAAAATTTTTAAAAAATAATTCTTTATAATCTATATTTAGATTTACAAAATTATACAGGAGGGAGATATATTCTACCTCCTTACTTATATATAAATATAAAAAATGGAGGAAATAATGAATATAAATTGGTATCCGGGTCATATGAAAAAGACTATGGATAATATAAGATCATCATTAAAATTGGTTGATATTGTTGGAGAAATTATTGATTCAAGAATTCCAATAAGCAGTAAAAATCCTGTTATTGATGATGTTTTAAAGGATAAGCCAAGAATTATGATTTTGAATAAATCAGATATGGCTGATGAAAATGAGACTAAAAAGTGGCTTAGTTATTATAGAAAAAAAGGTTATGGAGCTGTTGTTGTAGATGCACTTCATTCAAAGGGTTTGGACAAGATTTATTCAGTTGCTAAAGAGATGTTGGCTGATAAATTTAAAAAGCTTGAGGAAAAAAATCTTTCTGCAAAGACAATTAGAATGATGATTGTAGGAATTCCAAATGTTGGGAAATCCACTTTTATTAATTCAATTTCAAAGAGAAAGAGTGCTAAAATAGGAGATAGACCTGGTGTTACAAAACAGGTTCAATGGATTAAGACAAAGAATGATTTGGAGCTTTTAGATACTCCGGGCGTTCTTTGGCCTAAGTTTGAAGATGAGAGAATCGGTTTACATTTAGCTTTTACAGGTGCAATTAAAGATGAGATTATGGATATTGAAAATTTAGCTTTTCGTTTTATTGATGAATTAAATAAAAGAGATGTAAATATTCTGAAAAAAAGATATAATCTATCTGAGGACTCTTATGAGGACACTTTGTATTTAATGGATGAAATCGGAAGAAATAGAGGAGCAATTTTAAAGAAAAATGAAATTGATTATTTTAAAGTTGCAAATTTAGTTTTAGATGATTTTAGAAAAGTAAAACTTGGAAGAATAACTTTAGAGACTGTGGAAGATATTGAAAAATTTGAGGAAGATAATGGAAATTAAAGAAGAACTAGAGAATATCTACAAAAAATATAATTTAATTATTGGCGTTGATGAAGTTGGAAGAGGTTGTCTTGCCGGTCCTGTCGTTTCTTGTGCGATTATAATGAAAAAAGATAGTAAGATTGAGGGAGTAACGGACAGTAAGAAGCTTTCCAAAAAGAAAAGACTTGCACTTTATGATAAAATTTTAGAAGAATGTGTAGGCTATGGAATTGGAATTGTGGATAATGTAAAAATTGATGAAATAAATATTAAACAGGCGAGTAGACTTGCTATGAAGATTGCAATTTCAAATATTAAGGATTTAGAAGGAAATACAGTTTCAGGTGATTTTTTGATAACTGATGCAGAAAAAGTTGATGTTGATATTCCGCAAATTAATTTGATTCACGGAGATGAGCTTTCTTATGTGGTTTCCTGCGCTTCAATAATTGCAAAGGAATACAGAGATAGTATGTTTGTTGAGTATGAGAAAAAGTATCCTAACTATAATTTTATAAAAAATGTAGGGTATGGTACAAAGGCTCATTATAAAGGTATTGATGAAAATGGAGTTACTCCTATTCATAGAGTAACTTTTTTGAAGAAATATTTTGAAAAGAAAAAAGAATATGAAAGCTAAAGATATTGGAAATTTAGGGGAAGATATGGCTGTTAAATTTCTTTTAGAAAAGGGATATGAAATTGTTGAGAGAAATTTTTTAAAACCTTTTGGAGAGATTGATATAATAGCAAAAGATAAAGATTTTTTAGTTTTTATTGAGGTTAAGGCTAGAAAAAATATAAATTTTGGTTTTCCCAGAGAGTTTGTAAATGGAAGTAAAATAAAAAAGATACAAGACGTTGCACAGATTTATATGATGGAGAAAAATTTGTTTGGAGCAAAAATTCGTTTTGATGTTATAGAAATAATTTTTGACAATCATAAAATTACACATATAGAAAATGCTTTTTAGGAGGATTTATGTTTACTGCTTATGTAATTACCGTTTCTGACAAGGGGTCAGTTGGTGAGAGAGTTGATACTTCAGGCGAAGTAATTGTTGAGATATTAAAAGAAAATAATTATGAAGTTCTTGATAAGATTATTATTCCGGATGATCAAGCAATAATAGAAGAAAAGTTAAAATATGCTAGTGATGTTTTAGGTGCTAATTTAATTTTAACAACAGGTGGAACGGGTTTTAGTAAAAGAGATGTTACACCTGAAGCAACTTTGAATGTTGCGACTAAAAACGCATTTGGAATTTGTGATTCCATAAGACAATACAGTTTGACAATTACAAAGAGAGCAATGCTTTCAAGAGCTGTTTCAGTTATTAGAAACGACAGCTTAATTATAAATTTACCCGGTAGTCCAAAAGCTGTTAGAGAATCTTTAGAGTATATTATAGATTCCGTAGAGCATGGACTTCAAATACTTTTAGGAACGGCATCCGAATGTGCTAGAAAGTAGGTAAGATATGTATTCAAAGACCAAGACTTGTGTGTTAAATGGATTAAATGGTTATGATATTGATGTTGAAGCAGATTTATCAAGTGGACTTCAGGCTTTTAATATTGTTGGACTTCCTGATTTATCTATAAAAGAATCAAAGGAAAGGGTAAAATCAGCAATTTCAAATAGTGGATTTTCTATTCCACCTGGAAGAGTTACGATAAATTTAGCTCCTGCAAATTTAAAAAAAGATGGTTCTCAAATTGATTTAGCAATAGCTGTGAGTATGTTACTTGCTATTGGAGTTATTGAGTATTTACCTGATGAAAAAACTGTTTTTTTAGGTGAGCTTTCTCTGGACGGAAGAGTTATAACTTTTGACGGAGCTTTACCTATGATTATCTCTTTAAAAGAGCTTGGTTTTAAAAAGTTCTTTATTCCTAATGCTATTAAAAATGAAGTTAATATAGTCCAAGGAATTGAGATTTATCCAATTTCACATTTAAAAGAATTAGTTGATTGTCTAAATGGAGTTATCGAAATAAAGAAAGAAGAAATCGCAAAAGTAAATTTAGATGAAGAAATAAAATATGATATAGATTTTTCAGACATAAAAGGTCAGGAAAATTTAAAAAGAGCAATGGAAATTTCTGCTGCAGGAGGACATAATTTGCTGATGGTTGGCCCACCGGGGAGTGGGAAAACTATGATTGCTAAAAGATTACCGACAATTTTACCTAAATTAACTTTTGAGGAATGTATTGAATGTACAAAAATATATTCAATAGCCGGAAAACTTAAAAATAATAAATTGGTTACTCAAAGACCTTTTAGATCTCCACATCATACAAGCAGTCCTATTTCTCTTGTAGGTGGAGGTAAAATTCCAAAACCGGGAGAGGTTTCTCTTGCTCATAATGGAGTTTTGTTTTTGGATGAATTTCCAGAGTTTTCAAAACAGGCAATTGAAGTTTTAAGACAGCCTATGGAAGATGGAAAAGTTACTATTTCAAGGGCTAATTCGTCAATTACTTATTATTCAAATTTTGTAACTGTTTGTGCATTAAATCCTTGCCCTTGTGGAAATTATGGATCTCAAACCGAAAAATGTACTTGTTCACAGTTACAAATACAAAGATATTTGAGCAAAATTTCAGGGCCAATACTTGATAGAATTGATATTCAAGTTGAAGTTGAGCCTGTAAAATATGATGATTTATCCTCAAAGGAAGTTTTAGAAACTTCTGCGTATATTAGAAAAAGAGTTGAAAAAGCTAGAAAAATTCAACTTGAAAGATATAAAAATGAAAAAATATATAATAATGCGAATCTTTCTGCAAGACAGATTAAGAAATATATTATTTTAGATGAAAAACTTGAAAAAATTATAGAGTTTGCTTTTAAAAAGTTTAAGTTTTCAGCGAGATCTTTTAATAAAATTTTGAAGTTGACAAGAACAATTGCAGACTTGGACGGAAGTGAAGAAATCAAGGAAGAACATCTGTTAGAAGCTATCAGATATAGAAGTTTAAGTAATAAATATTGGAGTTAGTTTTTATTAATTAAGAATTTGATGTATTTAAATAATAATATAGAATCTAATATTTAGAATTTGCATTATTATAAATAAAGATTAAGAATTCAAAAAATTTAGAAATAAACAGGAGATTATTTATGTCATTTTTAGAATACCACAAGGAAGAGAAATTAGAATTTAACCATAAGAAATCATGTGGGTTATGGTTAATCGTAGTTGGTTTAGTTATTGCATTGGCTACTTTAATAGGAGGAAAACAAATAATAAATATGCAAGTATTTAGTTTTGGATATATTATTAGTTTTCTTTCAATTAATATGAATAAAAAGCTTATTAATAAATTATCAACTGGAAATTCAACTAAATTTCAAAATAAAGTTTCTTTATATTCAGTAATTTTATTATTCATATTGATGTTTTTATTAGGGGGATCATTTTTCGCAACAGAAAATTGGAGATTAATTTGGTTGGGTGCATTGATGGCTACTGCAATTCATTTTTTTCCATTTTATTTTGTTCATGGTAAATCAATGATTTTATTAGGAATAGTTTGTAGTATAAATATTGCAATAGGATATATTTATTCTGATATGTCTTTGTCAATTATTGCATATATTGATGCTTTAATTAAATTGTTATTTGGATTATATCTTTTCTTTTTATCAAAACCATCAAAAAGATAAAATCCTATTTATTGAATTAAATAATTTATGAAGTATTTAAGTTATATAGAAGTTTAAGTAATAAATATTGGAGTTAGTTATGAGAAATGAAGATGCTTTGTTATTTTTAAGTTATTTGAATTTTGATTATAAAATTAAAGATGAATTATTAAATCATTTTACTTTGGAACATATTGAGGAGATTTTTGATTTATCTGGAGAATATTTTAAAGAAAATAAGCTTTTAACTAAAAATAATATCGAAAAATTAGTTGAAGAGAGAAAAAAATTTAATTCAGATGCTTATAGGGATTTTTTAGAGAAAAAGAAAGTTAAATATGTAAGTGTTTTGAGTGAAAATTATCCTATTAATCTAAAAGATATTGAATATATTCCACAAGTTATTTACTATAAGGGAGATATTTTACCTGAAGATAAATTTGCTCTCTCAATTGTAGGCTCTAGGAAATGTACCAATTATGGAGCTTGGGCAACAGAATATTTTGCAAGGTCAATCTCAGAACTTGGAATAAGGATTGTTTCAGGAATGGCATTAGGTATTGATTCCATTTCACATAGAGCTGCTTTAAAATCAGGTGGAAGAACGATAGCCGTTTTAGGTTGTGGAGTTGATATAGCCTATCCTAAAACTAATTACAGATTGTATGATGAAATTATAAAAAATGGCGCAGTTATGAGTGAATTTCCTATAGGAATGCCACCTTTAGCTCATAATTTTCCTGTTAGAAACAGAATTATTTCAGGACTTTCAAAAGCATTATTGGTTATCGAAGCACAAGATCGTTCAGGTACACTTATAACTTCAAGATTTGCAAATGAACAGTCAAAAGAAATTTTTGCACTTCCAGGAAATATAAACAGTTTATACAGTAAAGGAACGAATAAATTGATAAAAGATGGAGCATTGATTGCTACGAATTATCAGGATATTATAGACGGGGTTATTGATTTTTCAGAATTTATTTTAAATAAAAATAAAGAAGAAAAAGATTTGAATATTTTGGATGCTAAAGAACTTTTGATTTATAATTTAATTAATGAAGAGCCGAAATCTCAAAATAAAATTTCAACAATAACAGGTTTTTCAATTATTGAAACAAATACAATTTTAACTGCATTGGAACTTAAGGGATTTATAAAAGAACTAAATGGGGGAATTTTTGTAGTTGATTAATTTTAAGAGATGAATTTCATCTCTTTTTTATGGAGTGGAATATGAATTACATAGTTTTTGATACTTTAGTTGGAAAGATTAAAGTTATAGAGGAAGATAACAAAATAATTGAAATTAAATTTGTAAAAGATAAGAATAATATTGATTCTAAAAATAAAGTTTTAAAATTGGCAAAAAAAGAATTAGAAGAATATTTTTGTGGAAAAAGAAAAAACTTTACATTCCCGTTTAAAGTAGATGGAAGCGAGTTTGCATTAAAGGTTTATAAGGCTTTATTAGAAATTCCTTATGGAGAAACTTGTAGTTATAAAGATATTGCAAGAAGAATTGAAAATGAAAATTCGCAAAGAGCGGTAGGTGGAGCGAATAATAAAAATAAATTGCCGATTTTAATTCCTTGCCATAGAGTTATAGGAAGTGATGGAAAACTTGTAGGATATGCTGAAGGAATAGAAATAAAACAAAAACTTTTGGAGTTGGAAAGAAAAAATCTAAGATATTAAGGAAAATAAAGAATTTACAATAAGTTAAAAATGTATTTTAAATTGTATAATGAATTTTCTAAAATAGATAAAGTAAAATATATTAAAAATTGGTTATGAAGAAGGAAGAAGCTTAATGTACGATTGTTATTATTAAATATTTTTACATTTGCACTTAATATCTTCCTAAATAAAGACGATGACAATAAAATTTCTAGCAAAAAAATATTATTACTTTTATTAGTAACAATAATATTATCAATTGTAGTAGTTGTGGTATTATTAATAAATAAATAAAGAACAAGCAGAGTCTAGTTTATTTAAAACTATAGTACTGCTTTTTTTGTAAAAATTTATATTAAATAAAATTAATGTTATTTTTATTGTGAAAAAATTAAAAATATAGATAAAAATTCAAAAAAATTATAAAAAATAACAAAAAAACATAAAAAAAGTGAAAAAAATTTAAAAAAATCACAATAAAGTGTTGACAAAGTAAAATTATTGGGGTATAATATAGTTAACAAACAAGATAACGCGTTAAATAGTTTGAAGACTGGAGGTAAGACCAATGAAAATATTAAAAACAATTTTATCAGAGTTGCAGTATCATTGGTTTTTAGTAAAAACTTACGATGCCAGCAACTTGAACAGCAGATAATATATTTTGTGAATTAGAAGATTGGAAAGTAGTATAGTAAAATTATAAAAAGCTAATCTAGATTTTAACAAAATCAGAGTATTGAGTTGTATGATAAGAAGTTTGAAATAAAAATTAAGTATGAGATACTGAATCAAGTATTAAAAAATAAATATAAGATAATTGCAATACTTGATTATTTAAAAAAATAAGGTCAAGAGTATTAAGATATTTAGATATTTGTGTAAATATAAGAGAACTGAAATGTCATAGTATTTTTATAAAAGATATCAGGATGTTAAGATGTTTGAATATTTATAAAATCAAATATGAAAATGTTAAAATATTTGTTGCTTATACAATTAAATATAAAAGTATTAAGATATTTGAGTATTTAAAAAATAGATATGAGATTAATAAAGTATCTAAAGACTTAAAGAAATATATCAAATTAGGATTATATAACTGATATAATGATTAAGATTAGTGAGATTAAATTATACTAAAGATACAATGTGAAGTAATATATAGACACAAAAGATATTACGAGCAATGTGGTTGTAGATTTATCATAAGATTGTATGTATATAGTATGGAAAGACAGAGAAGGTTATTGATATAAAAATTTATCGGTGATTAGCTAGTTTATGCTAAAGTATTATTTTTGATAGATTTACAAAAACTAAAATCGAGGTTCAAGTGTAAAGAAATTTGGATTTCATTAAAACTAAAATTAAATATTTAGATATAAAAAGTGCATCGAAATGATGCACTTTTTTTGTGAAACAACAAGTTTCCCTGGAACCCACCCGATGCGGA
Organism: Parvimonas sp. D2; assembly: GCF_035282635.1. Lineage (NCBI taxonomy): Bacteria > Bacillati > Bacillota > Tissierellia > Tissierellales > Peptoniphilaceae > Parvimonas > Parvimonas sp. D2. The sequence goes on along the minus strand of NZ_JAYKBO010000001.1, from coordinate 410,993 downwards.
GCATTGCAGAAAATATTGTATTATAAATAAAGTTATGAGATTTCTCGACTACGCTCGAAATAACGTATAATGATAAATCTTCGGTAAATAGCTTTACGTTAAAAGTAAAAAAACTTCAAAAATTATTTAAAAATTTTGTAAAAAACAAAATATTTAACGTCGTATCGCCTTTACAAAGCAAAGCTCTTAACACGTCATCTCAACTGTAGTGGAGAGATCTCTCAAAGCTCCAATTATGTCAAAATGTTTTGTGTTGAAGAATATTTTTAAGAATGAAATTCCAACAGTTGATTATATTCGAATTAAATGTTTGAATAATTTTTGTATTAAATTTACAATAATCTATGAGCAAAAAATAGTAGTAAATTAAAATTTACTATGTTTAAATTATGCTCAAAGAAAAAACTTCCAAAATTATTATTTAAAATAGTATTGGAAGTTTTTAGTATATAAGAATTTTCGAAAATTTAATCTATCTGTTATTTGCTTTTTGTTTTAATTCTCTTAAGAATGTTACAGTATCTCTATCTAATTCTTTTGCATAGTCAAATCTTAAATTAAGAGCGATTTGAAGAGAAAGTCTTCTAAAAAGAGCACATATGTTAAATAGGGCTGTCCATAGAGACTCTATTTCTAATTCAGAGTAACAATGTAGATATTTTTCAAAAATATCTGTGTCAACATAGTTAAAAACTAATTTATTTTCTTTTCCAAGATCTATAACGTATTTATTTTCAGAAAGAACATAATGTTTTAAATGTTCATCAAGTAGAGATAAAAGTTTTCTATATTCTTCTGATACATTTAAAAATTCTTTTGTGTATAATTTATTTCCGAATTTTAACACATTCCAGAAAAATTCACAAGTATTTACTAGAAATTCTTCATCTGTTAGTTTTTGTGTTTTTCTTTCAATATACAAACTTGCTTTCTTGTTTTCATCTTTATTAAGCACACAAATGTATTTTTCTTCAAGTTCTCCAAGAATATCTAAAGATTCATTAGATACTATTCTAAAAATCCCTTGTGTGAAGTTTTCATAAATTATTTTATATTCGATTAAATTTTCATTTTCAGTATTTTCAAACATAGTTAATACATCGCCGAAACGTTCAATCAATTCAAAAGAGTCATCATCAAAGGATAAATCTTTTACAAAAAATAAAACATTAAAAAAGCCTACATCACTGGACATGCTTTGTGTTTCTAATTGTTCAATATAGAGCTTTTCAACTCTATCATCATCCATTGCTATTTTTTTTGCTATTTCTTTAAGTTCATTAAATGTTATAATATTATTCAAAATAAACGCCTCCTAAATTTCTTGTACTTTAAATCCACGACCCTTAACTTCATAAGCTTCAGATATTATTAAAAATGCTGATGGATCAACTTCATCTAAAATTCTTTTTATAGTTACAACTTGTCTTGTACTTACTATACAATATACGACATTCTGTTGTTTATGTGTAAATGCACCTTCTCCATGTAGAAGTGTAACACCTCTATGTAAATCTGATAAAATTCTGTCTGTAACTTCTCTTTGTTTTGATGTTATAATCATAATTTCTTTTGTATCTCCAAAGCCCATTTGTATTTTATCAAGCATTTTATAAGCAACATACATTGAAACAATAGTTAAAAGACCCCTTTCAAGACTAAAGATGTAAGAGGCAACTCCTATTATAATTGCATTTATGGCCATTAAAGATGAACCAATGTTTACATTAAGTTTTGTTTTAAAAATTGTTGCTAAAATATCAAGTCCGCCTTGACATGCACCATGTTTGAATAAAATTCCCATTCCAAAACCATTTATGAAACCACCAAAAATTGCATATAACATATTGTTATCAAGTTTGAAATCTATTGGAATATGACGCATTGCAACTAATATAAATGAATAGATAAAAGTAGATAAAAATGCATAAGTCATAAACTTTTTTTTCAAAAAAAATGCACCAACAATCATCATAGGTAAATTCAATATGAATACTGAAATACCTGTAGGAAGACCAGTCAAGTATTCAATCATAAGTCCAATACCACCAAGTCCACCTGAAAGAAGTCCTGCAGGCACTAAAAATTTAACAACTGCAAATGAGCAAATCAAATCACCCATTAGTATAAAAAAAATAGTTCTAAGGAAATATTTTTTATCTCCAAAAAAATCTTCTAACATAATACATCAACCTTTGTTAATCTCCTTAATAAAATATGATAATATAATTATATCATAATTATATCATAATTTATATTTATATGATATAATTATATTAGATTTTATTATAAATAATTAGGAGATGGGGTTTATGAGTTTATTTTTTAAGTTTTTATTGGTATTTATAATTATAATTTATATAGTTTTACAATTTTCATGTTTTAAAAAAGAAAGAAAGGCTAGAAAAATTTTTAAAAATGGACAATTTCCTTTAATATTTGCTCATAGAGGCTCAAGTCATTTATTTCCAGAAAATACAGAATTAGCTTTTCTGAAGTCTTTCGAAATGGGAGTTGATGCTTTTGAAACTGATATTAGACTTACGAAAGATGGCAAAATTGTAACACAACATAATGAAGACATTGATGAAACAACTGATGGAACAGGGAATGTTATTGATTATACATATGATGAATTAAAGGAATTTAATTTTGGTTATAAGTTTAAAGATATTAATGGAGATTCTCCTTATGTAGAAAATAGAGTACAAGGTTTATATCCAATGGAGGTTTCTAAACTTTTTGAAAAATTTGGGGATAAAGTTGTTTATAGCATTGATGTTAAAGATGAAGGAGAAATTGGGTTAAAGTCAGCAGAACTTTTATATAAATTTGTAAAAGAATATAATTTAGAAAAAAATATAATTTTTTCAAGTTTCAGTGAAGAAAATCTTAAACATTTAAGAAAAATAAGTCATGGGGAAATAATTATTTCAGGATCTATGAAAAAGACTACTGAAGTTGTATTGGCTTCGTATTTTGGATATGATACTTTTAAGAAATTTAATACTCATGCGATGATGATTCCAAAATTTGAAAAATTGCCTTTAGATACAAAATATTTAATTTATAAGTTCCATAAACATAATATCTCAGTTTGTTATTGGACAATTAATACAGAAAAAGATATGAGAAAACTTATAAATAAAAAAGTTGATGGAATTATTACTGATAGAGTTGACTTGCTTTTAAAAATAAAAGAAGAAAAGTCTAATTAAAACATTGACTTTTTCTTAATAATTTAGTATCCTATTATAAATGAAGATATATGTTGAAGAGGAAAAGAAACAACGATTTTTAGAGAGATGTTGTGTGGTGAAATACATCAATGTTGAAGGTGCGTCCTTGGAGTATTGGTTGCTACTTTATAGCAATTTAAGTGGATTTTTTCAATTAGAGTGGAACCGCGGAATCTTTTCGTCTCTTGTTTTTCAAGAGACGTTTTGTTTTATATAAAATAATTTTAAGTAGTAAAATACTATGAAATAAAAATATAGAGAGGTGTAATATGAAGATTTACAACACATTAACTAGAAAAAAAGAAGATTTTAAGCCTATTCAAGCTGGAAAGGCATTGATTTATGTTTGTGGTCCAACGGTTTATAATTATATTCATATTGGTAATTCAAGACCTATGATTGTTTATGATACTTTGAGAAGATATCTTTTATATATAGGTTATGATGTAAAATTTGTAAGTAATTTTACAGATATTGACGATAAGATTATAAATAGAGCAAAAGAAGAAAATGTACCTTTTACAGATATTACAAAAAAATATATTGATGCATATCTTGAAGATAGCTATGGTTTAAATCTTTTTGAAAGTCATACAATTCATCCAAAAGCTACAGAATGTATCAATGAGATGATAGAATTTGTAAAAGTTTTAGAAGAAAAAGGCATTGCATATAATGTCGATGGTAATGTATATTTTGATATTACAAAAGCTAAGGATTATGGAAAATTATCTAAAAAAAATATTGATGATTTAAGAGCAGGAGCAAGGATTGATATTTCTGATGAAAAGAAAAATCCTCTTGATTTTGCACTTTGGAAAAAAAGAAAAGATGAAAGTGAACCAGCTTGGAAAAGCCCTTGGGGAATGGGTAGACCCGGATGGCATCTTGAATGTTCTGTCATGGCAAAGAAATATTTAGGAGATACAATAGACATTCATGCGGGTGGAGAAGATTTACAATTTCCTCATCACGAAAATGAAATTGCTCAGTCTGAATGTTGTAATGGGAAAGTTTTTGCTAATTACTGGATGCATAATGGAATGATTAATATAGATAATGTAAAGATGAGTAAATCAAAAGGAAATTTCTTTACAATAAAAGATATTCAAAAAGAATATGACTTGGAAGTAATCCGACTTTGGATTTTATCAACACATTATCGAAATCCTTTGAATTTTAGTAGAGAAGTTATGGAACAAACAAAAAATGGGCTTGACAGAATGTATAATGGTAAAGAACATTTGGAAAGACTTTTAGAAATTTGTGAAGAAAAAGAAGATGAAGATATTTCTAAATTAGTTGAATTGAAAAAAGAATTTTTAGATTGTATGGATGACGATTTAAATACAGCTGATGCTATTTCTAAAGTTTATGAACTTATTCGTTATGCAAATACATTTGATGAAAATACGGATTTAAAGGTAGTAAAAGGTGCTGTTAAGTTACTTTCTGATTTAACTTCTGTTTTAGGACTTCTTTATAAAGAAGAAGATGATAATTTAGATGAAAAAGTTGAAAAACTTATTAAAGAAAGAGAAGAAGCTAGAAAGAATAAAGATTTTAAAAGAGCTGATGAAATTCGTGATGCTTTAAAAGAAATGAATATAGAATTAAAAGACACAAGAAATGGTGTTATTTGGAAAAGGGTGTAATATGAGCGACTATATATTCGGAAGAAATGCTGTATTAGAGGCATTAGAATGCGATAGAAAAGTAGAGAAAATATATATTTTAAAAGGTGATTTAAAGGGCTCAATAAATAAAATAATTGGTAAAGCAAAGGCAAATGGTATTCTAATTTCAGAAATTGATAAAAACAAATTGGAAAATATGGCAGATGGAATTGTTCATCAAGGAGTTTGTGCCTTAATTTCAAGTTTTGAGTATTCAACTGTCGAAGAAATATTACAAGGTGCAAAAGATAAAAATGAAGATTTGTTTTTAGTGATTCTTGATGAGATTGAAGATCCACATAATTTTGGAGCAATAATTCGTACTTGTGAAGCTGTTGGTGTTCATGGAATTATAGTTTCTAAGAGAAATCAAGCGCCAGTTACTTCAATTGTTCAAAAATCATCTGCTGGAGCAGTAAATCATATTAAAATAGCGAAAGTTGCAAATATTGCAGATACAATTTTAAAATTACAAAAAGAAAATGTATGGGTTTATGGTGCTTGTGGAGAGGCTGAAAAAATTTATACAGATATGGATTTTAAAGGAAATATTGCAATAGTAATTGGAAATGAAGGCAAGGGAATAGGACAACTTATAAGAAAGAGATGTGACTTTTTAACTAAACTTCCAATGAAAGGTAAAGTTTCAAGCCTTAACGCATCAAATGCCTGTGCAATTCTAGTTTATGAGGCATTAAGACAGAGAGATGAAAAATAAAAAATTAATTATAATTGACGGTTACAATATTTTAAATGCTTGGGAAAAATATAAACCATTTTTAAAATTGAGTTTCGAAAATGCAAGAAATGAATTAATTTACGATATGGGTGAATTTTCAAAACTTATAGGAATAGATTTGCTACTTGTCTTTGATGCATATAAAATAAATTTTAAAGGAACTTCAGAAATTATTAAGGGAATTGAAGTTATCTATACGAAACAAAATGAAACCGCAGACCAATATATTGAAAAAAAATTGGATGAAATTGGAAGAAAAATATCAGTTTCTGTCGGAACAGATGACACTCTTATTCAAAAACTAGTTACACAAAGAGGTGGAATAGTATTAACTTCAAAAGAATTATTGTTTCGTTATGAAAATTTAAAAAACAAAAGTAATCGTTATGAAACAAAAAATAGAATTACAAACAAAAGCTATTTCAATACTCTAGATGACAAAGCTTTAAATCAACTAGATGAAATAGAGAAAAAATTATTTGGAAAGTAGGAGCAAGCTTTGAGTGAAATTTTTGATAATAATGCAAAACCATTTTTAAAATGGGCAGGCGGAAAAACTCAAATTTTAAATGAAATAAGAAAATATTATATTTTTGATAGTAATATAACAAAATATGTAGAGCCATTTATAGGTGGAGGAGCTGTTCTATTTGATATTTTGAACCAATATAATCTAGAAGAAGTTTATATTAGTGACATAAATGAAGATCTTATAGATACATATTCTTGTATAAAGAATAAAGTTAAAGAATTAATTTTAATTTTAGAAAAAATGGAAAGAGATTTTTTAAAATTAGATATTGAGAGTAGAAGATCTTATTATCTTTTAAAAAGAGATGAATTTAATATAATTAAATTTAATTCTGATGATAATATAGTAAAAAAATCAGCATTGATGATATTTTTAAATAAAACTTGTTTTAATGGATTATTTAGAGTAAACAAATCTAATAAATTTAATGTCCCGTTTGGAGACTATAAGAATCCTAAAATATGTGATACCATAAACTTAGTAAATATCTCAAAAAAATTAAAAAACGTAGATATAGTTTGTGAAGATTATAAAAAATCACTTGATATCATAGATAATAGTACATTTGTTTATATTGATCCACCATATAGACCGATATCGTTGACATCAAGTTTTACATCATATAGTAAGGATTCTTTTGATGATGAAGATCAGAAAGAACTTTCAGAGTTTGTAAATAAGATAAATAAGATTGGAGCAAAATTTTTATTGAGTAATTCTGATCCAAGAAATAATAATTCTGATGATAATTTTTTTGATGATTTATATTCTAACTATAATATAAATAGAATATTTGCAAATAGGAGTATTAACTCAAAAGGAAATTTAAGAAATAAAATAACTGAACTTTTAATTTCAAATTTTTAGGAGAAAATGTATGGAACGTAATTTTAAAGAATGGATATCAAGTTTTAGAACAAATATTGTTGACTATAGTTATTACACAGATTTTAAAAAGGTATATAAAAATGTTGATGAACTAAAGGTTGAATTAAATATTTTAAATTCATTAATAGGCTCAAAAAATATAGAGTCAGATTTTGAAAATTTATTAAGAAAGTACCCTGAAGTTTTGAGGTGTATTCCAATATTAATAGCAGTCAGGAAAAAAGAAATTTATGCTATTGATGAATTTGGAGAATTTAATTATTCTTTTAAGAAAACAAATTTACCAATAGAACAATATAGTATGTTTATGAGAAAAACAGGATTGTTTGATTTGATTCAAAATCATATAATTACGAATTTAGTAGATTACGTTACAGGAGTAGAAACTGGATTAGACTCAAATGCAAGAAAGAATCGAGTAGGGCATGTGATGGAAAATTTAGTTGAGAAATATATCATAAATGCTGGATTTATTAAAGATTTTAATTATTTTAAGGAAATGTATATAAGTGATATTACTAAAAGATGGAATATTGATTTATCCGCAATTTCTAATACTGGAAAAACTGAAAAAAGATTTGATTTTGTAGTTAAAACAGAAGATATGATTTATGTTATAGAAACAAATTTTTATAGTAGTGGAGGAAGTAAACTTAATGAAACTGCTCGTAGTTATAAAAATATAGCAATAGAATCTAATAATATAATAGGGCTAAAATTTGTATGGTTTACAGATGGAAAAGGTTGGGAAAGTGCTAGACATAATCTTGAGGAAACTTTTGACATTATGGAGCATCTATATAATTTAAATGATTTAGAAAATAATGTTATTAAAGAAATTTTTGTCTAATAGAAGGTTATAGCCATGAAAAAAGAAAAAAAATGGGATCCTGAAGATTTTGAATTAGAAATGACAACACATTGGTCTTTTCCAAATAGAGGAAATTGGGCAACTCATGATGCAAAGTGGAGAGGAAATTGGTCACCTTATATACCAAGAAATATAATTCTTAGATATTCAAAAGAAAATGATATTGTATTAGATCAATTTGTTGGTGGGGGTACGACCCTTGTTGAAGCAAAACTTTTGAACAGAAATATTATAGGTGTCGATGTTAATGATATAGCAATACAAAGATGTAAAGAAAAAGTAGATTTTGAATATAAGCAATCCAATAGCAAAGTGATAATTAAAAAGGGAGATGCAAGAAATTTATTTTTTCTTGAAAATGAAAGTATAGATTTGATATGTACTCATCCACCATATGCTAATATTATAAATTATAGTGATGATTTGGAAAATGACTTGTCTAGATTAAATATAAAGGATTTTTTAATACAAATGGAAAAAGTTGCAAATGAAAGCTATAGAGTCCTTAAAAAAGGAAAGTTTTGTGCTATATTAATGGGTGATACTAGACAAAAGGGTAATATGATACCAATGTCTTTTAAAGTTATGGAAATATTTAAAAAAACTGGATTTACTTTGAAAGAAATTATAATAAAAGAGCAACATAACTGTAAAGCTACAGGATTTTGGAAAACTAATAGTATAAAATATAATTTTTTATTAATAGCACATGAATATTTATTTATTTTTAAAAAATAAATAAATTATAAAATTATTTAATAGTAAAAATAGGAGGGAATATGAGAAAACCTTGGAACGAATATTTTATGGATTTAGCGAAGATGGTTGCAACTAGAGGAACTTGTGATAGGGCTTATGTTGGTTGTGTTTTAGTTAATAAGGATAATAGAATTATATCAACTGGATATAATGGTTCAATTTCAGGTAATCCTCAATGTGACGAAATAGGTCATACAATGAGAGATGGACATTGTATTGCAACGATTCATGCAGAACAAAATGCACTTTTGTATTGTGCAAGAGAAGGGATAAAAGTAAAGGGTTGTACTTGTTATGTAACTCATTTTCCTTGTTTAAATTGTACTAAGGCTTTAATCCAAGCAGGAATTTCTAAAATTTATTATGAAAATAGTTATAGAATGGATGAATATGCGATAGAATTATTGGAAAGAAACAAAATAGAATATATAAAAATTGGTAATTAGATTATAAAAAATTAATTGACATAATAAAAAAATAGAGTTAGAAACAACTCTATTTTTTAATGCTTATAATAATTCCTCAATATATTCAAATTGAATATCTTCATCTTTTTTAGCATAAGCCATATCTCTTTCTTTTGTAACTGCAATATCATCTACAAAAAATGGTTTAATAGTTTCAGTGTTATTATCTTCATTTACTATCTTTACTTTTACAATTTCTGATAGAGTATAACTGTCAACTATAATGCCTTTGCCTTCACTTGTTATTACATAAGTACCACAAGGTGGAATTTTTTTTAATTTTTCTTCGTAAACATTTTGTTCGTATTTCAAACAACACATTAGTCTACCACATGTTCCTGAGATTTTATTTTGATTTAGAGATAGAGATTGATCTCTTGCCATTTTTATAGTTACAGGAGCAAATTCTCCTAAAAATCTTTTGCAACAACAAACTTGACCACAAGAGCCGAGAGCACCTACTATTTTCGCATGATCTCTAACTCCAATTTGTCTAAGTTCGATTCTATTTTTAAATATATATGCAAGGTCCTTAACCAATTCTCTAAAATCAATTCTATTGTCAGAAACAAAGTAAAAAATAACTTTTTGATTGTCAAAAGTATATTCACAATCAACTAATTTCATATCTAAGCCGTGTTCATTTGCTTTTACTTTGCAAATTTCAATAGCATCTTTAGCTTTCTTTTTATTTTCTTCATGTATATAATCATCCATGTTATCAGCAATTCTCAAAACTGGTTTTAATGATGAAACTAGTTTTGATTCTTCAACTTCTCTAGGTTCAATGGCTACATTTCCATACTCTATACCACGAGAAGTTTCTACGATTACATTATCATTTTTATTTATACTAAAGTTGCAGGGATCAAAGTAATATATCTTTCCGGCTTCTTTGAATCTTATCCCAACTACTTTTTTCATGATTCCTCCTAAAATTTATACACACATATTATACCATAATTTTCTGTTGAATACTAGATATATTAATTTAATGGGATTAAAGTTGTCATAAAAAACAACGGAATTTTTTCCGTTGTTTTCTAAATTAAATATAAGATTATACTCTTGATTATGACAGAATTAAGTGATAGTAAATTATTCTCTGTTTTTTAGAACTTCGCTGAAATTCATTTTTGATATTCTATAAAATTGTAATATACTTACAAATAAATAAGTAGCAATAGTTATCACAATTGACATTATTACAATTTTTGGCGAAATATCAAGCTCTAAATATCCTGAAAATTTTAGCATTGAATAATACATTATTTGTTTTACTGTATATATTTCAAGTGGTATTAAAGCTATTAAACTTAATAATACTGTTAGAGTTACTGGTCGAATATAGATTTTTGAAATTTCTCTATTAGTGTAACCGAAAATTTTTAAATATGCAATCTGGATAGTATTTTTATCTGTTATTATTTTCATTAGACTGTAAGTAAAGCCTGCTAAGAATATTGTAGATACAGCTATAAATGCAGATAGCATTGGTCCCATGAGTTTAGACATCTGTTTAGAAACATCTGTCATTGAATTTTCATCTATTGTTGTTGAAACATACTTTTCATCAATATCCAATTTTTCATTACTAAAATATCCATTAAAGAATTCTTTATTTTGCTCTAATTCTTCATTCAAATATTCTTGCTTTATAAAGGCTGAAAGATTAGCAGACTTTTTGTGTATATTAACTATTTTATAAGTCTTTTCTTTATCTGACAATTTCCCTTTAACTGTTATTTCATCTCCAACATACTTTCTAAGTTTCTTTGAAAGATTTTCACTAATAACTATCTCATTTTTGTTTTCGGGTAGTTTGGTGTTTTCAAAGTATTTTGAATTTTCAGTAATTCCTAAAAGAAGTATGTCTTCATCTGATTTTTTGATACTGTGATAAACCCTTGCTGGTGTAGTCGTATATTTTTCTGCTGTTTTATTGCTAATTTCAATAGGAGCCTTTAGCACATATTGATATTTACTAATCAAATTTTCTTTTATATTATTTCCGTAGTTGTCGAATGTAGGTTTTGCAGAAATTCCAAAGATGAATAATATTGAAGTAATAAATATTCCAAGTACTATCGCTACATAATCACCTTTGTTGGATTTTATAATTGATTTTCTAAATGAGCCTAAAAAGTTTTTGTTGACTTTTAATTCATTTTCATGCTTTGATTTTCTTTTATTTTTATAATGTTTTAAATTTTTTCTTAAAAAATCTAAAGGTGTGAAGTTTAATTTTCTATAAATATAAATATAATTAAAAATTAAAATTATTGAAATAGGTATGATAGTCGTAATTATTAATGCTTCAAAGTTGAAACTAGGAGTGAAGTTCTGCATATTAAATGATTTGTAGTAAACAGATTTAAAAGAATTTGTAAAAACTGTGTACCCAAAAATATTTCCTAAAACAGCAGCTAAAAATGTAATTATAACAGAGTTTGCTATATAATTTATAACGAGCTCTGATTTTTTATATCCATTCGCAAGAAGTATTCCAATTATTTCAGATTCTTCTTGTATTTTACTCACAATAGAAAGTGCAAATATGAATCCTATTAGCGTTACCATTAGACAAAGCATAACAATAACCATAGGCCTATCTCCACCCATATCGTCAATCAAATAACTTATAGCATTATTATCTTTTTTTGGAAGTTGTTCTAAAACTGTTTTTGATATATTTGCAGAATTTACAACTTCTTTATTTTTTTCTTTCGTTTCTTTTTCACTTAGGTTTCTATCATTAAATCTATATGAAACTTGATATTTTAACTTGCTTTCGTTAAAAATATCTTTGTCTTTATCAGATACTAATCCTACTCCAAAATCTATTGCATTAAATATTAAATCTGTAGATTTTTGAAAAGATGAATTATAATCCGGAGTTGCTATTAAACCAACTATTTTAAAGCTTCTTTCTTTATTATCTTTAAAAAATTCTTTTTTAAAAGTGATAGTGTCACCGACTTTTAAATCATTATTTTCAGCAAATAATTTATTTATAGCTATTTCATTTTTGTTTTTTGCAAGATTACCTTCATTTATAACAGGGAGATTTATATTTTTTCTATTTGTATAAAGTCTAATTGTCTTTTCATCTTTATCATCTTTAATTTTATTAATTTTTGCATCAACGTAAGGAGCTTTTTCGACTTTAACATTAGTTTTTTCAATGGATCTTAATATTTCATCTGTAGGGTCAAATGCGAATAATATTTTTCCATCTTCAACAACTCCAGTTGACATAAGTTCATAATATAAAGTCTTGATACTTCCTGATGAAACTAACATGCCTGAAGTTGTGGAAATCATAAAAAACAGAAGTATAAAGAGAAATAAATTTTTTGACCATTGAGCTTTTAATCCTCTAAGAATTCTTTTATTTAAATTTCTCATGTTACCACTCCAATTCTTGTGCATCAATTACCTTGTCATTTTCAATTTCTTGACATATAATTCCATCTTTTAGCCTTATTGTAATATTAGACATCTTTGTTATTTCTTCATTATGAGTTGCAAGAATAATGGTAGTTTTATATTCCTTATTTATTCTTTGAAGTAGGGATAAAATATCCTTTGAAGTTTTATAATCTAAAGCACCCGTAGGCTCATCACAAAGTAATATTTCAGGTTTTTTTATTAAAGCACGGCCTATTGCACATCTTTGTTGTTGTCCACCTGATAATTGTCTAGGATATTTATTTTTATGTTCCCATAGACCTAAATCTTTTATTAATTTTTCAATATCCATAGGGTCGTTATGTATAAAGGAACCTACTTGAATATTTTCTGTTACAGTTAAATCTGGAATCAGATTATAAAATTGAAAAATAAAACCTAAATATTTTCTTCTAAAATTTGAAAGGGCATTTTGTTTTAAACTTGAAATTTCATATTCATTTATATCTATAGAACCACTGTCGATTTTTTCAAGTCCGCCAATAGCATTAAGTAATGTTGATTTTCCTGAACCAGATGGTCCTAATAGAGTACAAAGTGCACCTTTTTCTAAAGAAAAATTTATATCTTTTAAAACGGAAATTTTATTTTCATTTGTTCCATAAGATTTGTTTAAATTTTTTACAACTAAAAACATAAATACCTCCATAAAAATTTATTTAACTATAAACAAATTATAGCACTTTCGATATTTATTATCAACAATAAAATTTTATAACAGAAAGTATTTTTTAATTTGATTATTAAAGAAATTTTTGCGGTATATTAGTTACGTTATAGATGAAAAATATAGTATAATATTATATAGATTATTTTAAATAAAAATATTTGATTAATAAATAAATGGGGAGTACATTATGGAGTTTGTTTTAAATTCAAAATTTAAGCCTACAGGAGATCAACCCGAAGCTATTGAAAAAATATCGGATTCAATTAAAAAAGGTAATAAAGAAATAATTTTAAAGGGTGTTACAGGAAGTGGAAAGACCTTTACAATGGCAAATATTATTGAAAAAGTTCAAAAACCAACACTTGTAATTGCACATAATAAGACTTTGGCTTATCAGCTTGCGAGTGAATTTAAAGAATTTTTTCCTAACAACGCTGTTGAGTTTTTTGTGTCCTATTATGATTATTATCAGCCTGAAGCCTATGTTCCACAATCCGATACTTATATAGAAAAAGACAGCTCAATAAATGATGAGATAGATAAACTTAGACACTCTGCGACAATGTCTCTTTTTGAAAGAAGAGATGTAATCATTGTTGCTTCTGTTTCTTGTATTTATGGTTTAGGTGATCCAATAGACTATGAAAATTTAGTTGTTTCATTAAGACCAGGAATGATAAAAGATAGAGATGAAGTTATAAGAAAACTTGTAGATATTCAATATGTAAGAAATGATATTAATTTTATTCGTGGTACTTTTCGTGTAAGGGGAGACAGTTTAGAAATATTTCCAGTTTCCTCATCTGAAAATAGTATTAGAGTAGAATTTTTTGGAGATGAGATAGATAAAATTTCAGAAATTGATGCCTTAACAGGCAATGTAATAGGAACACGTGAGCATGTTGCAATTTATCCTGCATCTCACTTCGCTACAAGTTCAGAAAAAATCGAAAGAGCAATTGGTACAATTTCAAAAGAATTGGAAGAAAGACTTTTAGTTTTAAATCAAGAAAATAAATTAGTTGAAGCTCAAAGGCTTGAACAGAGAACAAAATATGATTTGGAAATGTTACAAGAAATTGGATTTTGTAGTGGTGTAGAAAATTATTCTGCTCATTTAAGTGGTAGAGAAAGAGGTTCAAGACCTTATACTTTGATTGATTATTTTCCTGATGATTTTTTGATTATTGTAGATGAAAGTCATGTTACTGTTCCACAAATTGGAGCAATGTATGAAGGGGATAGAAGTAGAAAACAAAATTTGGTTGATTATGGATTTAGATTGCCTTCTGCTTTGGATAACAGACCATTAAAATTCACAGAATTTGAAAGTATGGTAAATCAAATCTTATATGTATCTGCAACTCCTGGCAAGTACGAAAAAAGCCATAATTTAGAAGAAGTTGAACAAATTATAAGACCTACAGGACTTTTGGATCCTTTAATTGAAGTTAGAAAAACAGAAGGACAAATTGACGATATAATTGGTGAAGTAAATTCAGTTATTAAAAAAGGAGAACGTGTTTTAATTACAACTTTGACTAAAAAAATGGCTGAAAATTTAACGGATTATTTAAAAAATGTAGGAATAAAAACAACTTATTTGCATAGCGATATTGATACGATTGAACGTATGGAAATAATTAGAGATTTGCGTGTTGGAAAGTTTGACGTTTTGGTTGGAATAAATTTATTAAGAGAAGGACTTGACTTGCCTGAGGTAAGTATGGTTATAATTATGGATGCAGATAAGGAAGGTTTTTTGCGTTCTGAAACTTCTATGATACAAACAATCGGACGTGCTGCAAGAAATGTAAACGGAAGAGTTATTATGTATGCTGATAGAATTACAAAGTCAATGGATGTGGCAATTAAGGAAACAAATAGAAGGCGTGAAATTCAAAATAAATACAATATAGAGCATAATATCACTCCAAAGAGTGTTAAGAAAGATATTAGAGAGATTATTCAAGCTACAAAGGTTGCTGAGGATAATGTGGATTATAAAACAGAAGATGTTGAAATTACAGATTATGAAAGTTTCATTGAAGATTTGAAAAATGAAATGTTATCTGCTGCCGATTCTTTAGACTTTGAAAGAGCAGCATCAATAAGAGATGAAATAAAGAGATTAAAAGAAATGTGGGGATTAGATGTCTAAAAATACGATTAGAATTAAAGGGGCAAAAGTAAATAATTTAAAGAATATAGATTTGGAAATTCCAAGGGATAAAATGGTTGTTTTTACAGGACTTAGTGGAAGCGGAAAATCATCTTTAGCTTTTGATACAATTTATGCCGAAGGGCAAAGAAGATATGTTGAGAGCTTATCAAGTTATGCAAGACAATTTTTGGGTCAAATGGATAAACCTGATGTTGAATATATTGATGGACTAAGTCCGTCAATTTCTATTGATCAAAAAACTACAAATAGAAATCCAAGATCTACTGTAGGAACTGTTACTGAAATTTATGATTATTTAAGATTGCTTTTTGCAAAAATTGGAATTCCAAAATGTCCAATATGTGGAACTGAAATAAAAAGTCAAAGTATCGATCAAATGGTTGATAGGGTTATGAAACTTGAAGAGAGAAGTAAGATATTTGTGTTAGCTCCTGTAATTCGTGGAAAAAAGGGAGAACATAAAAAACTTTTAGAAAATATAAAAATTCAAGGTTTTGTTCGTGCGATTATTGACGATAAAGAATATGAACTTACTGAAGAAATTGAATTAGATAAAAATAAAAAACATAATATTGATATTGTAGTTGATAGACTTGTTGTAAAAAAGGGGATTGAATCAAGACTTACAGAGAGTTTGGAAACAGCTTTTAAATTTAGTGATAGTATTGTTAAGGTTAAAGTGGTTGATGGAGAAGAAATTTTATTTTCTGAAAAAATGTCCTGTCCTAACGGGCATATTTCATTTGATGAAATTGAACCTAGAACTTTTTCTTTTAACAGTCCTTTTGGAATGTGTCATGATTGTAATGGACTTGGAAGCCATAAAATTATAGATCCGGATTTGGTAATTCCTGATAAAAATAAATCACTTTTAGAGGGAGCTATTGAATGTTACAATATGACTACCGGAGAAGATGGATACTATTATAAAATATTTCACGAAATCATAAAATATAATGGTTTTGATGAAAATACTCCTTTTAAAGATTTAAGTAAAGAAACTATAGATGAACTTCTTTATGGGACAGGATTAAGAAATATAAAATTTAGGTTTGAAAGTAAGTTTACAAATGAAAATAAAACTTTTAATAAACCATTTGAAGGAATAGTAAAGAATTTGGAAAGAAGATATGCTTCTTCTCCAATGTCTTCTATGAGAGAAAAAATTGAAACAGTGATGTCTGAAATGGAATGTGAAACTTGTAAAGGAAAAAGACTTAATGAAAAAGCTCTTTCAATTTTTATAAGAGATAAAAATATTTCAGATGTTACTGCAATGTCTGTTCAAAAATTAAATGAATGGTTTAATGATTTAGAATTAACAGAAACTGAAAGTATTATTGGTGAAAGAATTTTAAAGGAAATTAGAGAAAGACTTAAATTTTTAAAAGATGTAGGTCTTGAATATTTAACTTTGGCAAGAAGTGCTGGAACTCTTTCAGGAGGAGAAAGTCAAAGAATTAGACTTGCAACTCAAATCGGTTCAGGGCTTGTTGGAGTTGTTTATGTTTTAGATGAACCAAGTATCGGTTTACATCAAAGAGATAATGAAAAACTTTTAAATGCTTTAAGAAATTTAACAAATCTTGGAAATACTTTGATTGTAGTAGAACATGATGAGGATACTATTCGTTGTGCTGACCATATTGTAGATATTGGACCAAGAGCAGGCATTCATGGTGGAGAGGTTGTTGCTCAGGGAACTCTTAAAGATATTATGAAGAGTAAAAAATCTATTACAGGTGCATATCTTTCAGGAAAAAGTAAGATAGAAGTACCTAAACAAAGAAGAAAATACACAGATACAATTAAAGTTTTTGGAGCAAGAGAAAATAATTTAAAAAATATTGATGTTGAATTTCCTATCGGTGTTTTTACTTGTGTAACTGGTGTTTCCGGAAGTGGAAAGAGCAGTTTGGTAAATTCAATTTTAAATAAAGAATTGTCAAACAAATTAAATAGGAGTAAACAAAAAACAGGAAAATTTGATAGGATAGAGGGCTATGAAAAACTTGATAAAGTTATTGAAATTGACCAAAGTCCGATAGGTAGAACTCCGCGTTCAAATCCTGCAACTTATACTAAACTTTTTGATAATATAAGAGATGTTTTTGCCATGACTACAAAGGCAAAAATGAAAGGATATAGCAAAGGTAGATTTAGTTTTAATGTTCATGGTGGTCGTTGTGAAGCTTGTAAAGGAGACGGAACAATAAAGGTTGAAATGCACTTTTTACCTGATGTATATGTTCCTTGTGAAGTTTGTGGTGGTAAAAGATATAATAGAGAAACTTTGGAAGTAACATATAATGGAAAAAATATTTCAGATATTTTGGAAATGACTGTTGAAGATGGACTTAAATTCTTTGAAAATCATCCTTCAATAAAAAGAAAATTACAAACTTTATATGATGTAGGATTGGATTATATTAAGATTGGTCAAAGCTCAACAGAGCTTTCAGGAGGAGAGGCTCAGAGAGTTAAACTTGCATCTGAACTTGCTAAACGTGGAACGGGACAGACTGTTTATATTTTAGATGAACCGACTACAGGATTACACATTGATGATATAAAAAAATTGATTGAAGTTTTAAATACCTTAGTTGAACAAGGAAATACTGTTATTGTTATAGAACATAATTTAGATATGATAAAAATTGCAGATCATATAATTGATTTAGGTGTTGAAGGTGGCGATGGTGGAGGAACCATTGTAGTAACAGGCACACCTGAGGAAGTTGCAAAATGTGAGAAATCATATACAGGACAATTTTTAAGGAAAATATTAGGAGAGCAAAATGGATAGATATATTTTAATTTTAACAGATACCTTTGAAGAAGTTGAAGCACTTACTCAAGTTGATTATCTTAGAAGAGCGGATATTAAGGTCGATATGATTTCAATTACAGGAAAACTTCAAGTTACAAGTAATAGAGGAATAACTGTTTTAGCAGATGATTTGATTGAAAATATAAATTTAAAAGAATATGCAGGAATTATTATTCCAGGTGGACTTCCTGCTGCTTTTGATATCAGAGATGATAAAAGAGTTTTAGAAATAATAAAGAAATTTGACGAAGAGCATAAATTAATTTCTGCGATTTGTGCAGGACCTTCAGTTCTTGCAAAATCAGGTGTTTTATCCGGAAGAAATGCAGTTATTTATCCTGGAATGGAAGATGAGTTGCTTGATGCAAATGTTAAAGAAGATGCAATTTGTATTGATGACAATATAATTACAGCAAGAGGAGCAGGACTTGCAGGAGAACTTGCTTATACATTGATTAGAAAAATAAAGGGAAAAGTTCAAGAAAAACAAGTTCGTTTTATGTCTGTTGATTATTTGTTGAGGGATTTTATTCTAAAGGAAGAAAAGAATGGAAAATAAAAAAATAGAATTTAACTCTTTGAAAATTGAAGAGCTTGAAGATTTATTTTTAAGTTTGGGAGAAAAGAAGTTTAGGGCTGAGCAATTTTTTAGATTTATGCATCAAAAGAAAAACTTTGAAATAGAAAATTGCAAGCAACTGCCTAAAGTTTTAATTGAAAAACTAAAGGAAATAGGATATATAAATACTTCTTCAATTTATACAAAATATGAATCAAAGCTAGATAATACAAAAAAATATTTGATTAAATTATATGATAATAGAATAATTGAAACTGTATTTATGGACTATGGAAGTTATTGTACTGTTTGTATTTCAAGTCAAGTAGGTTGTAGAATGGGATGTACTTTTTGTGCGTCAACAAAAGAAAATTTTAAAAGAAATTTAACTTCTGCTGAAATGTTAAATCAAATTTATTTAATAGAGAATGATTTGAATTTAACTATAAATAATGTTGTTATTATGGGTATTGGAGAACCACTTGATAATTATAATAATGTAATAAGATTTTTGAAAATTATAAATTCTGAAAAAGGTAAAAATTTGAGCTTAAGAAATATTACAATTTCAACATGTGGGCTTGTCCATAATATTTATAAATTAGCTGATGAAAAATTACCCGTAACACTTACAATTTCACTTCATAATCCATTTCAAAATGAAAGACGAGAAATAATGCCGATTTCAGATAATTTTTCAATTGATGAGATATTAAAGGCTTGTAAATATTATTTTGATAAAACTTCAAGAAGAGTAAGTTTTGAATATACACTAATCAAAGGACAAAATGACTCAAAAAAACATGCGTTGGAGCTTAAGAATATTCTAAAAGGTTTAAATTGCCATGTAAATATAATCCCTTTAAATTCAATAAAAGAATTTGATGGAGAGGCTCCTAGTACAAAGTATATTTATTCTTTTAAGTCGATGCTAGAAAATTATGGAATAAATGCCACGATAAGAAAGAAACAGGGCGATGATATAAATGGAGCTTGTGGACAACTTAGACAGGGCGTTTTAGAAGAAGAAGCATAGAATTATTTTCACTAAGCAAGAATTAATTATAAACTCATAGATTGAAGTTCATATTAAAAGTATAAATAATATGTGAATTTTCTATGAGTTTTTGTTATACTAATTTTTAAAAAATTATTTGTTTTAGTTATGAAAAACGTTTTTAAAAATTTTAGTAAAACTATTGAATTGTTTAAACAATAATGGTAAAATATATATGTAGTTTAAATATTAGAAACTTAGGAGGCTTATTATGATAGAAAAAAACGTTATAATAAAAAATGAAACAGGATTACATGCTAGACCTGCTGCATCTTTAGTTCAATTTGTTAAGAAATTTGATGAAAGTATTGAAATTATTTTAGATAACAAAGTTGCTGATGCGAAAAGTATTTTTAATGTTATGAGTTTAGGTATTTCTAAGGGAACAGAAGTAACATTGAGAGTTGATGGAGAAAATGAAGAGAAAACTTTAGGGGAAGTTGTAAACTTCATAGAAAATTTAGCTGATTAATTTTAAGTATAGCTTCTCGAAAGAGGAGCTTTTTTGGTGGAGTATTATGAAAGTATATGATGGATTTTCCGTTTCTAATGGAATTGCTTATGGTAAGGCAATTACTTTATTTTATGAAAAGAATTTTATTCAAGAAAATATATCTGACAATGATAAAGAGAAAGAAATTACAAGGTTTGAAAGTTTATTATCAAGTTATTTAGAATCTGATAGGATAAAAGTTCAAGATGAAAAATTAGAGAGTTTATTAAATGTTCATATTGAATTAATAGATGACCCATTTTTAAAAGATAGTGTAAAAAGTAAAATATTGACTGAAAATAAATCTTTAGAAAAATCAATAGAGGAGACAATTAGTCATATTTGCTATGAATTGAATAATCTAGATTCTGACTATATGAGAGATAGAATTTATGATTATATTTCAATTCAAGAAGAGTTTATTAGAACTTTAACATCAACTGAAGAAATTAAAATATATGAAAATAAATTTGTGCTTTTTACAGAAAATTTATCACCAAAAATAATTGATAAATATAAAGATCAATTAATTGGTATAGTTTCAAAAAATGGTGGAAAAACTTCACATGCTTCTTTATATGCAAAAAATTTACAAATTCCTTATATAATATGTGATTCTCTTGATTTTCAAGAGTTAAAGGATAGGAACTTTGATTGTATTTTAGATTGTAATCAAGAAAAATTGTTTTTAAATCCTGATGAAGATGTAGTTAATTCATATAAAAATTTATTGAAATCATCACAAAAAGAATTTTTAGATAGGAATATAGTAAGAACAAAAAATAATAGATATATAAGAGTATGTAGTAATATTTCAAGTTTTGAAGAGTTTGAAGTATCTTTAAAGAATGGTACAGATGGATGTGGGTTGTTTAGAACAGAGTTTTTATTTATGTCTGATGAATCTCCAACGGAAGAGTATCAATTTGAAATTTTTAAAAAGCTTGCTCAAAGTACAGACAAACCTATTGTAATTAGAACTTTTGATATTGGTGCTGATAAAAAATCTATGTTTTTTAAGTTGGATGAGGAAAAAAATCCATTCTTGGGACTTAGAGGTTTTAGAATTTATAAAGAATTTTATAAGGAATTAAGAAAACATTTAAGGGCAATTTTAAGAGCATCTGCATTTGGAAATATAAAAATTATGATTCCAATGATAACTACATTAGATGAAGTTTTGTGGATAAAAAATGAAATATTAAAAATCAAAGATGAATTAAGAGAAGAGAGAGTGCATTTTGATGAAAATATTGAGTTTGGGATTATGATAGAAACTCCTGCTTCAGTTTTTCTTATTGATATTTTGATTAAAGAAGTTGATTTTGTGAGTATTGGAACAAATGATTTGGTTCAATATATGTTAGCATGTGATAGAGAAAATTCTAAGATGCAACAATTGTATGATTGTTATAACCCATCAGTTATTCGTTCAATTCATCGTGTTGTAGATATTGCTCATAGAAATGGAAAAATAGTTTCAATGTGTGGAAACTTTGCAAGTGAATTAGATGCTGTTGAACTTTTAATTTTGCTAGGTATTGATGAGTTCAGCGTTACTAATGATGTTTTACAAAAAATAAAGAAAAGAATAAAATTATTTGATCATAATAACTATTTAGATTTTTTTGATAACATAAATAAATTTAAAACAGGACGTTCAGTTCTATATTATTTTGATAATAAATAGAATATTTTTGCTAAATGTTAATTATTTGTAATATATTTGTAATTATTTTGTAACTTTTTTTGCTTTTTTTACTACATTTTATAAATTTTATGATATAATAGTACTGTCGATTGGTTAGAAATTTAATTGAGGTGATATTTTGTTAGAATTTATAGAAGTAAATAAAGTATATAAAAACGAAGTTTGTGCTTTGAAAGATCTTAGTTTCAAAGTAGAAGATGGAGAGTTCGTTTTCTTAATTGGAGCAAGTGGTGCAGGTAAAACAAGTATCATAAAAATGCTTTTAAGAGAAATAAAACCAACATCAGGTGAAATAATTGTTGATAATGTTAATATAGTTAAGTTGAGAAACAGAAAAATACCGCAACTTAGAAAAACAATGGGTGTTGTATTTCAAGATTTTAGACTTTTAGAAGGTAAGACTGTTTTTGACAATATAAAGTATCCATTACAAATTCTAGGAGTTTCAAAAAGAGTTATTAATAAAAGAGTAACTGAAATTTTAGAGTTAGTTGGATTGTCAGATAGAGCAGACTCATTTCCAAATCAATTATCAGGTGGAGAGCAACAAAGAGTTTGTATTGCAAGAGCTCTTATAAATAGACCTAAGTATTTAATTGCTGATGAACCAACAGGAAATTTGGATCCAAATACTTCAGAAGATATAATGAAGTTACTTTTGGATGTAAATGCTAAAGGTACAACAGTTATTGTTTCTACACATGATAAAGATATAGTTAATAAACTTAAGAAAAGGGTTATAAGTATGGATCATGGCGCAATGATTAATGACGAAGAACGTGGAGGTTATTTTGATGAGTTCAATTAGAAGATTTTTTTCTGCCATAGGAGAAGGATTTGTAGGTGTTTGGAGAAATAAATCTATGAGTGTTGCATCAATAGTATCTATTTGCTCAATGCTTTTAATTCTTGGTGGAATTACTTTTGGAGTTTTTGTAGCTAATAATATAGTAGAAGATATGAAGACTAAGGTTGATCAAATAGATGTTATTTTAACACCTGAAGTTACATCCGAAAGGATTGCAAAAATTAAAGAAGAATTACAAAAAATAGAAAATGTAAAAGAAGTAAACTATGTTTCAAAAGAACAAGCTTTAGCAAAAATGAAAGAACAATGGAAAGAAAATTCATTTTTACTAGAGGGTATGGAATCTGCCCTTCCTGAAAGCTTTGAATTGAAGGTTGAGAATATAGAAAATTCTAATGCTGTTGCATCTAGCATATATAATGTTAAAGATGTAGAAAAAGTAGTTTATTATAAAGATATTGTTGATAAAATAGCAAAAGTGTCGGAAATGGTTAAATATGTAGGAATTACATTAGTTGCTGTACTATTAATGGTAAGTTTCTTTATAATGTCGATAACAATTAAATTAACAGTTATAGCAAGGAGAAAAGAAATAAGTATTAAGAAATACATAGGCGCAACTAATATGAGTATTACAGGGCCGTTTATCGTAGAAGGTATGTTACTTGGTATAATTGGTGCTGGAATATCTTTTACAATAATATTCTTTATTTATAAATATATTTATGAAAGCTTTGCTTGGGGAGTAGGAAATATGTTCTCAAATTATTTGTTACCAGTTGATGTTTTTGGTATTTATGTAGCTATTGCATATTTTGCAATAAGTATTGGTATCGGAGTATTAGCATCAATATTCTCAAGTAGAAAATATATGAAAGTGTAGGAGGTTGTGATGAAAAAGAGAAGATTTGTAGCATGGATTCTTGTGTTTTCAATGTTTGGTTCAGGCATAATTTCTTATGCTGATAAAGTAGATGATTTAAAGAAAGATAAACAAAGTCAAGAAAAGAATTTAGAAAATAAAAAGAAATCAATTCAAGATATGACTACTGAAAAGGATGAGGCGTTCAAGGAAATTGTTGAAAAGCAAAAAAAGATTGATCAGTTAGACAAAGACCTTACAGAGTTAGAAGATGCAATATCTAAAATATCTGATGAAATTCAAGCTTCTAAAGAAAAAATAACAATCTTAGAAGATAGAATTACAGAAAATCAAGAACTTTTTAAGAAAAGAGTTCGTGTAATGTATGGTAATAAAGATTTAAATTCTATTGAAGTTTTGTTCTCTGCATCAGATATAAGAGATTTTATTTCAAAATATTTTATGATGCAATCAATTGCTGATTACGATAAGAAATTAATTACAAGCTTGAAGAATGATAAAGTTGCTTTGGAAAAAGAAAAAGAAGAATTAGAAGCAAGAAAAGAAGAAAAAGTAGTTAAGAAAAAAGAAATGGAAGTAAAGTATCAAGCTTATACTGAAGAAGTTGAAAAGAATAAACAACTTATTGCTAAATTGGAACAAAATATTGAATATACAAAATCAGAAATTGATCAATTACAAAATAAAGTTAAAAATCTAAATGCAAATATAAGCTTTGAAGAAAAAGTAAAAGCAGATATTTTAAGAGGAATAAACGAAAAGAAAATTCAAAAAGATATTGATGAAGGCAAGATAACTTCTCGTCCATCAAATGGAGAGATGATGTGGCCTTTAAGTGGATATTATAGAATTTCAAGTCCATTTGGATGGAGAAATGCGCCAATTGGTCAAGGTGGAGAAAGACACAGAGGAATTGATATTCCTGCTCCAACAGGAACTCCTGTTTACTCTGCAACAGATGGTGTAGTTATTTCAGCAGGATGGAATGGAAGTTATGGTAATGCTGTTATGATTAAATATACAAATAATATTGTTATTGTATATGGACATAATTCAAGCTTGGTTGTAAGAGCTGGACAAAAAGTAAGTAAAGGACAAGTTATTTCACTAGTAGGTTCTACAGGAAATTCAACAGGCCCACATTTACATTTTGAAGTTAGATATAACGGTTCACCAGTAGATCCACTTAGATATTTGAATCATTAGGAGTAATAATATATGATAAAAAATAAAAAACTTACGGTTTTTCTGGTCTTTATGATATTTTTAAGCTCATTTATATCATATAAGGCTGGAAAAAATTCATCAGTTTCACCAGTTACTAATACTAAAACTGAAGAAACTTCGGATTATGGTAGTTTTAAACCTTTTGTTGATGCAATAAAAGAAAAGTATTATTTCGATATTGATTATGAAAAAATGAATACTGAAATTAAAAAAGCAATATTTTCTTCTTTGGGAGATCCTTATACTCAATATATGACTGAAAAAGATATGAAGGAACTTCAAAAAACTAATACAGGAAAATTTGTTGGTATAGGTGTTCAAGTTAGTGTAAATGAAAATGGAGAAATTGTAGTTGTTGCACCGATAAAAGGTGGTCCAAGCCAAAAGGCTGGGATACAAGCAGAAGATATTATAGTAAAAGTCAATGATGAGGAAATAAAGAAGAATGATTTAGAGTCAACTGTTAAACTTATGAGAGGTAATGAAGAAATTGGTACTGAGGTCAAAGTTACAGTTAAAAGAATTGTAGACTCTGAAGAAAAGATAATAGATTTCACATTAAAGAGAGAAGAAATAACTACGGAATCTGTAAATTCAAAACTTTTAGATAATGGAATTTTATATGTTCAAATTACTAACTTTGCTGAAAAAACAGGTACTGACTTTGAAAAGGCTATTGATGATGGCTTGAGTAAGGGAGCAAAATCTTTAATTATTGACCTTAGAAATAACCCAGGAGGGCTATTGACATCTGTTAAGCAAGTTGCTGATAAACTTTTACCTGAATCTACAATTATGAAAATTGTAGATAGTAAAGGAAAAGAAACGGTTGAAAAAGCTACAGGAAAAGGAACAGATATTCCAATAGTAGTTTTAATTAACAAAGGTTCAGCATCAGCTTCTGAAGTTTTAAGTGTTGCTCTTCATGATAATAAGAAAGCTACATTGGTTGGAGAAAAATCTTTTGGAAAAGGAATAATTCAATCTATTTTCCCAATAAATAATGGAGGAAAATCTGAAGGAATAAAGATGACCATTGCTGAGTATTTTGGACCTAATGGAACTAAAATACACAAAGTTGGGTTAGAGCCTGATTATAAAGTTGAACAAAAGAATTATTCTAAAACTGGAATAGAACATTTAAAAGATGATGAACAATTAAAAAAAGCTATTGAATTGTTGAAATAATATTATGTATAAAAAAGCAACCATAAATAATTAGGTTGCTTTTTTAGTATATAATTAATTGCTTATATTCAAAATTGTCATTTGTATAATAATAAATAATTAGATTAAAAAATTCAATTATTTATAAAAAATTTTTAAATAAATGTCTAATGTAGGTAAATTATATTGTAATTTAGAATTGAT
This sequence comes from Parvimonas sp. D2, assembly GCF_035282635.1. Lineage (NCBI taxonomy): Bacteria > Bacillati > Bacillota > Tissierellia > Tissierellales > Peptoniphilaceae > Parvimonas > Parvimonas sp. D2. Next base: position 384,557 of record NZ_JAYKBO010000001.1, on the reverse strand, counting down.
TTTTAAAAATAGAATATTGAAATATCAACATTTAAAAAAACAAAACTTGACTTATTAAGATATTTAGAATATAATACTTTTATGAAAATTATAGGTTTTCATAAAGGATATTTTAAAGGAGTGTTTTATGTCTTTTTATATGAATTCGGATAAAGGAAATGTTAGAGAGAATAATGAGGACAATTTTCTTTTTGAAAAATTTGAAAAACTAAATATTCTAATTTTAGCGGATGGTGTAGGAGGACATGATAATGGAGAAATTGCATCAAGTCGTGCAGTAAGTATAGTTATGAATTATATAAAAAATAATTATAAACTATATTCCGAATATTCCCTCCTATTAATAGATGCTTTTTGTGAAGCTAATAAAGTTATTTATGAGCTTAATTTAGAAATAAATTCTGGAGAAGAAGAAATTTCTAAAAAAGTAATGGGAACAACTTTAGAAGTTCTTTTGATAGATGGTAATACTTTATACTTCGGACATGTTGGTGATAGTAGAATATATATTAAAGACGAAAGTTTTAGAATGTTAACAAAAGATCATTCTTTAGTTCAATATTTATATTCAAGTGGTGCATTAACTGAAGAAGAAGTGAAAAATTATAATGATAAGAATTCTATCCTAAGAGCAATCGGAATGGAAAAACATGTTGAAGTTGATGTTGAATCTATTAAAATTAAGCCAAAAGATATTTTACTCGTTTGTTCTGATGGACTTACAAATGAACTTGATGATGACGAAATTTCAGAAATGATAGACTTTAAATACAGTGCAAAAGAAATGGTTGATAATATTATATCTACTGTTAAAAGTGGATTAGCAAGAGATAATGTTACTGTTGGAATTTTTAAAAATGATGAGGAGATTTTATGTTAGGATCAATTTTAAATGGCAGATATGAGGTAATTGAAAAAGTTGGAATTGGCGGGATGGCCATTGTATATAAAGCTAAGGATATTTATTTAAAAAGAATTGTTGCCGTTAAAGTTTTGAAGGAACAATATCTTGAAGATAAAGAATTTATAAAAAAATTCGTTATAGAAGCTCAATCTGTTGCTAATTTAAACAATCAAAATATAGTTAAAATTTACGATGTAGGTCAACATATAGAAGATGGCAAGACTTTTAACTATATTGTAATGGAATATATTAAAGGTAAGACTTTAAATGAATTAATAAAGGATAAGGGCAGATTAAATTCAAATGCTGTTGTTGCTATTTCTAAGCAGATAGCCAATGCTTTAGATTGTGCTCATAAACATCATATAATACATAGGGATATCAAACCTCATAATATTATTATTGATGAAAATTTAAATGTTAAAGTTACAGATTTTGGTATAGCAAGAATTGCTACAAGTTCAACTATAACTTATACTTCTTCTGTACTTGGAACAGTGCATTATATTTCACCTGAACAAGCAAAAGGGAAATTTATTGATGAAAAATCAGATATTTATTCTTTAGGTGTTGTTATGTATGAAATGGTTACAGGAAGAGTTCCTTTTGATACAGATAATGCAGTTGGAATAGCAATGCAACATATAAATGAGCCATTAGTTGAACCAATTAGACTTGTTCCAAATTTGGAACCTTGGCTAAATTCTATAATTGTAAAATGTATGGAAAAAAATCCAGAAAATAGATTTGAAAGTGCGGAAAGTCTTATAAAAGCTTTAGAAGATAAGAACGTAGGAAGTAATCAAAAAGCTACATTTAATGATAATACAGATAGAGCTTTTTATAGAGAATCTGTGTATAAGGCTGATAAGCAAAATGATTTTAATAAACCTATTATAAAAAATAATAATAAAAACAGAGAACAATTAAAAAAGAAAAAGGGGATTTTCGATTATAGTATAACTTATGTTGTATTAGCTTTACTTATAGTCGCATCTGTATTCTTTATATATAGATTGGCTGTTTCTAATAAAGCTACTAATACTGTTAAAGTACCTCCAGTAACCGGATTGGATAAAGATGAAGCTATTAGGGTGTTAAAAGAAAAGAAACTTAATGGACTTATAGTAAAAACTGTGAATGATGATTCTGTTGAAGCTGGGAAAATTGTTCAACAATCGCCAGCACCAAATGCTGAAGCAAAAGAAGGAACGAATGTTGAATTGACTGTAAGTGTAGGTAAGAATAAAACAATTGTTCCTAATTTATCAAATGTTGAGTTTGAAAAAGTTGAAGAGCTATTAAAAAAGAGCAATTTGGCATTGGGTAAAGTTGAAAGAAAATATGACGATAAAGTTGATGAAAATAAAGTAATAAGTCAAAGTGTAAACTATGGCGATGAAGTTGAAAAAGGAACTAAAATTGACATTGTAGTAAGTAGAGGAAAAGAAGATAAAAAGGTAGAAGTTCCAGATTTGATTGGGAAAACTGAAGCTGATGCAATAAAGGCATTGTATGATAGCGGACTTGCTGTTGGTAAAACAGAGAAAAAAGCTGATTCACAAAAAGCGGGAACTGTAATTTGGCAATCTTATGGAAAAGGTGTAAAAGTTGATGCATCTACTAAAATTGATATTGTTGTAAGTTCAGGAAAGACAACTAAGGACAATGTGTTAAACTTGACTTCTTATAGTGAAGCTGATTCTGTTACTAAAAAGTATACAATAAATGAACCAGACAAGAATTATCTTTTAATGGTAACTAAAAATACTGAAAATGGTGAAACAAAGCTATATGAAAAAACTATGGTTACAGGTGGCGGGAAGCTAACAATAAATATAAAAGCAAAATCTAGTGAAAAATTTAATATTTATGTAAATGGAGAACTTATTTTATCAGGTGAGAATTAATATGTTTGAAATTGGCGTTATATTTGATATTTCAAAAGATTTATATTATGTAAAAACTAAAACTGGTAGATATATGTCAAAAGCTAGGGGAGTTTTTAGAAAACAAAAATTCACTCCAATGGTTGGAGATAATGTCAAAATTGAGATTTTTGCTGATAATACAGCATGTATAGTTGAAGTTTTTGATAGAAAAAATGAAATTTTAAGACCTCCAGTTGTAAATGTAGACCAAGCTATAATAGTTTTTTCTTTAAAAGACCCAGAAATTTCATATAAAATTATTGATAGATATATAATGTACTATGAAGTAATGAAAATTCCAATAATTTTATGTTTAAATAAGTGTGATTTAATTGATAAAGAAACAGAAATTAGTTTTAGAAATATTTATGATAAACTTGGTTATAAGATAATTTTTAATAGCATTAGTTTAGACAATAGAAAATTATTTGAAGAGATTTGTAAAGATAAAATTTCAGTTATTACAGGTGCTTCGGGAGTTGGAAAAAGTACAATTTTAAATTTTTTAAATCCGGATTATAATATTTGGGTTGGAGATATAAGTAATAAGACAAAAAGGGGTAAACATACAACAAGAGCTGCTACTTTGTATGAATTTTTTGATAACTCATTCATCATTGATACGGCTGGTTTTACTTCTCTTGATCTTACTAAATTTATAGATAGTGAAGTTCAAATTAGAGATGCATTTGTAGAATTTGAATTTGGCTCTAAATGTAAGTTTTCTGACTGCAAACATATCAATGAACCGGATTGTTATGTAAAATCAAAATTAGAAAGTGGAAGTATAAGTAAAAGTAGATATGACAGTTATATCTTTTACTTAAATGAATATCTAAAAAATAGGAGGTATTAAATGTTAGAATTATCACCATCATTGTTATCAGCTGATTTTACAGATTTAAAATCTGAAATAGAAGTATTAGACAAAAATGGAGTTAAGTATTTACACTTAGATGTAATGGATGGAATGTTTGTTCCGAATATTTCTTTTGGACCAATGATAATTAAACAGTTAAGACCTTTAACAAATATGATTTTTGATGTTCATCTAATGATAGAAGATCCTGATAGATATGTTCAAAATTTTAAAGATGCAGGAGCAGATATTTTAACTGTACATTATGAAGCTTGTAAACATCTTCATAGAACAGTTTCTTATATCAAATCATTAGGAATGAAAGCCGGAGTTTCTTTAAATCCTGCAACTAATATTGATGTTTTAGATTATGTATTAGAAGATTTGGACTTAGTTTTAATTATGAGTGTAAATCCAGGTTTTGGTGGGCAAAGTTTTATTCCTTCAGCTATTGATAAAATAACAAATTTAAAAGCAAAAATAAGAGAAAGAAATTTAAATGTTATAGTTGAAGTTGATGGTGGTGTAAAAGCTACAAATGTTAAAGATGTTATTGAAGCTGGAGCAGATTTGATAGTTTCAGGTTCAGATGTTTTTGCGGATAAAGAAAATAGAATTAGAGCTTATAAAGAAATTTTTAAAAACTATGAAAAATAATTATGAGCTTGTCATTAAAAAAAGATTGAGCTTTCAATCTTTTTTAAAATTAAATAAGAAAAAGAGGTTAATATGTTTATAGATATTGCAAAAATAGAATTAAAGGCCGGAAAAGGTGGAGATGGCTGTGTTTCTTTTAGAAGAGAAAAATATGAACCTGATGGCGGGCCTTACGGTGGCGACGGCGGAGATGGCGGAAGTGTAATTTTTATATCCGATGAAGGCGTAAGGACTCTTATGGATTTCAGATATAAAAAACATTATTTTGCTCAAAACGGCGAAAATGGAAAAACAAAAAAACAATATGGGAAAAAAGGTGAAGATTTAATAGTAAAAGTCCCTGTTGGTACCTTGATTAAAGATTTTGAAACTAATAGGGTTATTCATGATTTTAAAGTTAAAGATGATGAATTTATAGTTGCTAAAGGTGGCCGAGGTGGAAAGGGAAATGCAAGATTTGCCACAAGTACAAGACAAGCACCTCGTTTTGCACAACCCGGAACAAAGGGTGAAGAAAGAACTATAAAATTAGAATTAAAGCTAATTGCAGACGTTGGACTTGTTGGTCTTCCAAATGTTGGAAAATCTTCTTTGCTTTCTGTTTTAAGTGATGCAAAACCTAAGATTGCAAATTATCATTTTACAACATTAGAACCTAATTTAGGAGTTTGTAGAGTTGAAGAAAATAAATCATTTGTAATAGCTGATATTCCTGGTCTTATTGAAGGGGCTAGCGAAGGAATTGGACTTGGTTTTGAATTTTTAAAACATGTTGAAAGAACAAGACTTTTAGTACATGTTTTAGATGTTTCCGGAATTGAAGGCAGAGATCCTATTGAAGATTATAATACAATTTATAAGGAATTAGAGCTTTATAATGAAAATATTAAAAATAAAAAAGAGATAATTGTTGCAAATAAAATAGATTTACTTACTTCTGATGAGAATTTAAAAAGAGTAAAAGAATATTTTAAAGATAGAACAGTATTGGAAATTTCTGCTGTTACTCAAATGGGAGTAAAGGAATTAAAATATAAAATATTTGATGAATTATCAAAAATTGAAATTGATTATGAAACTTTTGATGAAGATTATGAATATATAGAAGAAGTTGAAAAAGAGGCTTATGAAATTTATAGTGAAGATGGAACATTCTATGTTGAAGGACCTCTTATCGACTATTTAGTTTATATAACAAATTTTGAAGATTATGATTCTTTAAAATATTTCCAAAAAGTTTTAACTGATAAGGGAGTAATTGAAGAATTAAAACAAAAAGGTGTAAAAGAAGGTCAATCCATTGTAATTGGAGAAATGGAATTTGAATTTTTTGAATAGTAAGGAGAAGATATGATAAATCCAAAACAAAGAGCATTTCTAAAGTCATTATCTCACTCTATGGAACCTATTATGAATATAGGCAAGTATGGAGTTAATGATGAAACTATTAGACAACTAGATTTGGCTTTAGAGAAAAGAGAGCTTATAAAAATTAAAATTCTAAATAACAATTTAGACGATAATAAAGAAACAGTAGATTTAGTTTTACAAAAAACTAGAGCAGAGTTTGTTCAACATATTGGAAACAAATTTGTTATTTACAGAAGAAAAAGAAAAGATGAAAATAGAATAGAGTTACCAGAATAATGAAAAAAATTGGAATTTTTGGTGGAAGCTTTTCACCTATTCATAACGGACATTTACAAATTGCAGAGGATTGTTTGCTAGAAACGGGACTTGATAAGATAGTTTTTCTCCCGAATGCAAATCCTCCACATAAGGCTGTCGATAAGTTCACTTTTGATGCAAGAGTTAATATGTTAAGATTAGCTTTAGAAGATAATGAGAATTTTGAAATTTCTTTAGTAGAAAATGACCCTACAAAAGTTCATTACTCTTATAATACCATTAGTGAAAATTTTTACAATGGAGAAGATAAATTTTATTTCATAATGGGAGATGACGAGTTTTTAAATATAAGGTCTTGGTATAAATATGAAAAACTTTTAGAGCTTACTTCAGTAATAGTTTTTCTTAGAAAATACGATTATAATTTTATTTTAGAAAAAAATAAAGAGATAATTGAAAAATACGATATTAATATAATTAAAAATTCTGTTATTTCTATTTCATCTACCGAAATTAGGAACAGAATTAATGAAAAAAAATCTATAAAATATCTTGTGCCTGAAAAAGTAAGTAATTATATTTATGAAGAGCTTAATTATTTTGATATACTAAAGATTAAAAAAGATTTAAAAGAAAAACTTACAAAGAATAGATATGAACATTCTTTAAGAGTAGCAGATTATTGTAGAAGACTTGCGAAAATTTATAAGGCTGATGAAAATAAGGCTTATTTAAGTGGTCTCGTTCATGATTGTGCAAAGAACCTAGAAGAATATTATATGTTGAATAAAAAGCTAAATTCTGATATAATATTGGATGTTGAAGAAAAAAATAATCCAAAAATTCAACATGCACCAATAGGTTCAGCTGTTTGTAAAGATATATATGGTATCTTTGATAATGAAATAATTTCAGCGGTTCGTTATCATACAACAGCAAGAGAGAATATGTCTTTAATTGAAAAAATTTTATTTATTTCAGATAAAATTGAGCCTAATAGAGAGTATGATACAGTTGATGAACTTAGAAAAATTGCAGATTATGATATTGACAAAGCTATAATAAAATTTTTAAACGATAGTTTTGAATATTTAGAAAAAAAATCTCAAAAAATTCATCCCTTGTCAATTAAAGCAAGAGATTATTTAGTAAATATGAGGTGATATTATGGAGAAACTTGATATTATATTGAAAGCATTGGATGATAAGATTGCAAAAAATGTTGTAAGTATTGATTTAAAAGGTAAGTCATCTATTGCTGAATATTTTGTAATCGCAACTGGAAGTGTAGTTAATCACAATCAAGCTATTTGCGATGAAATTGAGTTCCAATTAAAAAAGAATAATATGGACTGTTTAAGTACAGAAGGATATAAAGATGGAAATTGGATTTTATTGGACTGTGGAGAAATTATAGTTCATATTATGACAGAAGAATATAGAAGCTATTACAATCTTGAAAGATTGTGGGCATAGATTTAGGAGGTAAGAAAATGAGCGTAGAATTTTTAAAAACTGATAAGGCTCCAGCAGCAATTGGACCTTATTCACAAGCTGGAAAAGTTGGTAATTTAATATTTGTTTCTGGACAATTACCAATTACAAACGGAGAATTACAAACTGAAATAAAGGCAGCAACACTTGCTAGTTTAACAAATGTTTTAGAAATTATTAAAGCAGGTGGGGGAAATTTAGAAAGTATTGTTAAAGTTAATGTTTTTGTAAAAGACATGAATGACTTTGAAGCAATTAATGGAGTATATGCTGAATTCTTTGGTAATCATAAACCAGCCAGAGCATTAGTTCAAGTTGCTAAATTACCAAAAGACGCTTTAATAGAAATTGAAGCAGTAGCAGCTGTTTAAAAAATATTTTATACTGATGTTTAGATACATCAGTATTTTTTTGCAATAATATATTTTTTATTAAAATAATATATTTTTTATTAAAATAATATATTTTTTATTAAAATAATATATTTTTTATATAAAAAAGTTGAAATATTTGTTTATAGTTGTAGTTTCAGTCTTTTGTTTTTCTTATAATTTTGTTATAATATATTTTATAGGATAATAATTATTGCTAATTTATTTAGTATTTTAGTTTTATTTAAAGTTACTATTATAAAATATGTATGCTTAGTAGTGATATGTTTTATCTGAAATTGAGTTTGATATTATAAGAATATTGTATGAATTATATATATATATATATTAAATTATAAGTAAAATAAAACGATTACTATTGTAGCGAGATTAACTTTATAATTTATTATGATTGGGAGGATTTTTTGTGGGGTATTTAGAAACTTTTAATAGTTATAAAAGTTCGGAAAAAATTGCCTATATATGTGATGATAAATCCATTACATATAGGGAACTTATGTTATATTCAGATCGACTTGCAAAATATATTCTGAAAAATTTTGGGATTAGGAATAAAGATGCAATTGCAGTTTATGGGCATAAAGATTTTTTAATGTTAGTTAGCTTTTTAGCTTGTACAAAATCAGGACATCCTTATTGTCCTATGGATATTTCTTTTACTAGAAATAGGGTTGAAGATGTGTTGACTGTTACCGATTCAAAATTTTCTATTTTTACAGAGGATTTTGAAGTTGATAAAAAATTTAGCGTTTTAAATAGAAAAGATATTTTAGATATTATTGATGATGAAAAATATGATGATATTTCAAATGAAAATCTATATAAAATTGAACCAGAAGATATAGTTTATATAATTTTTACATCTGGAAGTACTGGAAAACCTAAAGGTGTTCAGATTACATATGATAATTTAAATAATTATATTGGTTGGATTCATAATGTTGTAGGAAATGAAAAAAATAAAGTTTATTTAAATCAAGCACCTTTTTCATTTGATTTATCAGTAATGGATTTATATTTATCTTTATATTCAGAATCTACTTTATTTGCTATAACTAAAGAGAAACAACAAGATTTTTATAAACTTTATGAAAATTTAGAAAAATCTGGAATTACAAATTGGGTTTCTACACCTTCGTTTGTAGACATGTGTTTATCTTTACAAGAATTTAATTCTGACAATATAAAGAATATTGAATATTTTCTATTCTGTGGAGAAGTTCTTACTAAGAAAACTGCACAAAGATTAAAAAAGAGATTTCCTAATGCAAGAATAATTAACACTTATGGGCCGACTGAGTCAACAGTATGTGTTACTGATATTTTAATTACAGATGAAGTTTTAGAAAAGTTTGATATACTTCCGCTTGGAGATGTTAAAAATGGAAGTAGAATTGAAATTAGAGATGATGAAAAAATTCTTGGTGATGGAGAAATTGGTGAGATTGTAATAATAGGAGATACAGTAAGTAGCGGATATTATAAAAATCCAGTTCAAACTGAAAAAGTTTTTTTTACTACAGATAACAATGAAAGAGCTTATAAAACAGGGGACTTAGGATATTATAAGGACGGTAATTTATTTTTCTCAAACAGAAAAGACTTTCAGGTTAAATTAAATGGTTATAGAATTGAACTTGGAGATATTGAAAGCAATCTTTTAAATATTAGTGGAATAAGCTCTTGTTGTGCATTGCCAAATTATGATTCAGACAATAAAGTAAAAAGTATTACAGCATTTGTTGTAAGTAACAGTGTTTCTGATGAAAAAGAGTATGCAAAATTTTTAAAGGCAGAGTTAAAAAAGTATATTCCAAGTTATATGATACCAAAAAAATTTAGATTTTTGGAAAAATTACCAATGAATAATAATGGAAAAGTTGATAGAAAAGAATTGAAGAAAATAATAGAAAATAGATAGGGAGATTATTATGGAAGAAAAAGTTTTTGAAATTTTAGAAGATATTTGTGAAGAGGATTTAAGAGACACTCCTGATTTAAATATCTTTGAAGAAGGTCTAATGGATTCTCTAGGACTTGTTAGATTTATTGTTGAAGTTGAAGAAAGATTGGGAATAACTTTAGGAATAATGGAATTAGATAAGGAAGTTGTTAATACTCCAAATAAAATAATTGAATTTTTAAACAGTAGGAAGTAAAAATGGAGTTTTTTAGTGGATTAAATTTCTGGGTAGTATTTATTTTGATATCTATACCTGCGATTATTTTAGGTATTAGGGAAAAGAAAAGTAAATACTATATCTTAGGGGTATCTCTAGTTTTTTGCTTTTTAGTATATTCAAAAAAAATAAATTCTCTTATCTCGTTAATTATTTTTATACTATATGAATTTTTATTAATAAAAATATATTTAAAACTTAAAATAGAGAAAAATTTTGGAAAAGTTTCTATATTTGTATTTTTAAGTTTATTACCACTTATTTTGGTTCGCTTATTACCATTTACGAAAATTAATTATAAATTAGGTTTTTTAGGAATATCATATATAACTTTTAAAGTAATGCAAATACTTATAGAAATTAAAGATAATTTAATAAAAGAAGTGAAATTTGTTGACTATTTATCTTTTATGATATTTTTTCCAACCCTTGCATCAGGTCCAATTGATAGAAGTAGACGATTTTTTAAAGATTTGGAAACTACAGTTAGTAGGTCTGAGTATTTAGATAAGTTAGGTAAGGGAATAGAGTATATATTACAAGGTCTAGTTTATAAAATGATTTTATCTCAACTGCTTTATGATAAAATCAATGTTATTTCTGAAATGAGATATACAATTCCTAATCTATTAACTTATATGTATTTATATGGTTTTTATTTGTTTTTTGATTTTGCGGGGTATAGCTTAATGGCTGTTGGAGTTAGTAAAATTTTTGGAATTGAAACTCCGATGAACTTTAATAAACCGTTTTTGGCAAAAGATATGAAAGACTTTTGGAATAGATGGCATATTAGCTTATCACATTGGTTTAGAGATTTTATTTTTAGTAGATTAGTTTTTACAATGTTTAAGAGAAAAACTTTTAAAAGTTCGCTAACTACTGCTATGGTTGCCTATGTAATAAATATGACAGTAATGGGTATTTGGCATGGGTTAAACTTCAGTTATCTTTTATATGGATTGTATCATGGAGTTATTCTTGCATTTACAGAATTATTTCAAAAGACTAAATTTTATAAAAATAATAAAAACAAAAAATGGTTTGAATACACATCTATTTTTATAACTTTTAATTTGGTTATGTTTGGGTTCTTTATATTCTCAGAAAAATTTGTTTACATTTTACGAGTAATAGGAGGTAGATTATGGTAAAAAAAGAAACAAAAGAATTCTTATTTAGAGTTGTGTTTTATACAATAATGATTACCTCACTAATAATATTTTGTATATTATATGATTTTAATGTTGTAAAAGAATTTATATATAGTAATTTTTAAAATAATATTTAAGGATTAGAATAAATATTTATTATTTATAGAAATTCATTACAAAAAAGGAGTAACTGCTATATGTTACTCCTTATTTTTTTAATCTTCATTTTCTAGTAAATCTTTTTGTAATTGTAAAAAACCTAATCTTCCTAAATGCATTATATCTTTGAAAAAATATGGTTTATAAGAATACATACTGTAATCTGTAAGCTGGACTTCATTTTCAGATGCTATTTTTTTTATTTTATCATAATATTCATTTATTGAGTCTTTAGAAATTCCAGTATAATCTGCCCAGTAACCTTGTAATGGAATCATTATCAAATTAACTTCGTAACCAAGTTCTTTAGCAACGTTAATGAATAACTCTAAATCTTCATACTCAGGACTTTCAGAATAGCTTTGTTTATTCATATAGCCTTCGTATTTTTTTAAATCATTTCTTATATATTCGTTATAATATTCATTTTCTATATAAAACTTATTATTATATGTCTCTTTTTTTGCTCTTTCAATAGCTTTTTCTTCTAGAACATCCCAATTGAGTCCATTGAATTTTCTACAATTTACTGAGCTATCATATTTATATTTTTTAACGAAATTCCTCTTTTCCTGTAAGTTGTATTTATACTTAAAAATAGGATTAATAAGATTGTTAAAGAATTTAGGTGAAAAGATATTATCTAAAGTCGAATTTATAAAACTTGTTGAATCCGTTAAATTTTTTATTCTGTTGTACATTTTTTCTTTAGTACTATTGGAAATATTTTTATTACCAAAGAAATGATAAAGGTGATCTAAAGAAACCCTACTTTCAAATGCTTCTTTTGCTATACCATTTTTTTCAAACCATTGCATTGATATTATTAGATTGACTTTTTTAACAGGAATGTCACTTCCGATAGAACCTAGAACAATTGATTGTAATAAGCTTTGATAATGGCCACCACCGATTTGCATGATATTCTTATCAGAATAATCTAATAAGTGTTTTGGATGTTCTTCATTTTCTAAAGTAGCAACAAGTTCAGAAGAACCCATAAGTAAAATTGTATTTTCATCTATATTTTTTGTTAATACATCGTAAGAATTATATTTTGAATATAGAGTATTATATTTTATACTATTATTTTTTACAGTTATATCTTTATCAATATTTTTAGAATATGATGTTAATATAAATGAAGAAAGAAAAATAGACAAAATAAATGAAATTGCTAATGCTTTTAATCTTTTCATAAACACTCCTAAAAATTGTTATATAGTTTTTTAAACAATAAACTATATTTTTATGTTTTTTTCATCTAAAATATTAAGAATAAGAAAAGTATTTTAATATTTAAATAAATTATATCATAGTAGTTTTTTATTATCAACATAAGTCATTTTTGTAATATATCGTCATAATAAATAATGTAGTATAAATTTAGCTAAAGTTTTTTATTTTTATAAATTTTATGTTATAATATTAATCGTGTGATAGATATATAATATTTTATATTATATTTTTAGTTTAGTTTAAAGTTTGTGTTATAAACTTATTAAAGACTATTTGTAGATTTTTTAAAATTTTTTATCATATTTAAACTTTTAAAAAATCTATAATTTTTTGTTTATTAAATGATGTTATATTGAAACATTTTATATATTAAATTTTAGGAGCGTTTATGAAAAGATTAAAAGCATTAGCAGTATCGATAATTTTATCTGTAATTATTTCTTTTACATTTTTACATTTTTATACTAACAGGGAGAAAAACGAATTTGATGAATTAACAGTTAAAAATAATTCTATAAGATATAATGACTCTCCAAATAAATATAAATCTCATGATGCAATTACAAAAAACATAGGAAAGGGTACTATTATACTTTTAGGATCTTCTGAACTTATAGTAACTAGTGATTGGAAAGAACATCCAAAACACTTATTAGATTATTCTGATAAGAATATCATGCAAATTGGAGAAGGGTTTTATCAATCTTTAATTCAAGCTATAACTTTAGGTTCTATTGGTGAAAAATCTCCTGTAAAGACTGTTAATTTAATATTGTCTATGCAATGGTTTGAAAAGCATGGATTAAGTCCCGAAGCATTTCAACCAAGGTTTTCAATAGACCATTTATATAATTTATATAAGAGTGAAAAAATTTCTAAAGAAACTAAAGAAAAAATATATGATAGAATTTTAGAACTTTCAAAAAATAATTCTATTGTAACTAGAATGGTAGAAGGATTAAAGAGAGATAACCCAGTTGACAATGCCATAAATCAAGCTAATGCTGAAAAATATAAATTAATTGCAAACAGTAAGTTTTTAAAGTCATACCATAGAGATGATAGTGTTAATGATAAAAAAGCACCTAAAGAATTTGATTGGGATCAGTTAAGAAAAGAAGCATTAGAAACAGCCAAAGAAGAATCAAATGAAAACAAATTTTTTATGTATAATAAATATTTTGATAAAAACTTTAAGAAAAATTTTGATAAATTTAAGGGATCGGCTAAAAACACTAAGTATAGAAGTGAAGAAGAATATGGTGATTTACAATTATTTTTAGATGTCGCTAAGGATTTAGGATTCAAGGTAAATTTAATTTTAGTTCCACTTCAAGGACATTGGGCGGACTATACTGGTGTTCCTCAAGATGAGATAGAATACTACTATAAGAGAATTAGAGAAATTTCTGAAAAGAATAATGTAAATTTGATAGATTATAGTAAATATTCTTATACAAAATATTTCTTTAAAGATGCTACACATTTGGGAAGACTTGGACTGTTGCAATTACAGGAAGATTTATTAAAATATAATGATTAAGTATTACCGAAAAATATTTTAAATTTGATATATTGTCCTAAATCATTGCAAAAAATTTAAAAATGTTATATAATGAGTAGCCAGCAAAATTTTAGGAGGAAATTATGGATTTAAAATCAAAAATAAGAGTTATTGAAGGATTTCCTAAAGAAGGAATCAGTTTTAAAGATATAACTACATTAATTAGTGATGCAGAAGCTTTTAAAGAAGCTGTAAATATTATGAAAAAAAATTTAGAAAATAGAAATATAGATTATATTGTTGGACCTGAAGCAAGAGGATTTGTTTTTGGATCTGCTGTTGCTTATGCTTTAAATATTGGGTTTATTCCAGTTAGAAAACCTGGAAAATTACCTGGAGAAACTGTTTCTTATGAATATGCATTAGAATATGGAACAGATGTACTTGAAATATGTAAAAATTCTTTAAAAGCTGGTGATAGAGTAGCAATAGTGGATGATTTACTTGCTACGGGTGGAACAATTAATGCCTGTGCAAAATTAATAGAATCACAAGGTGCAGAAGTTGTTTCAATGCAATTTTTAATGGAGTTAACAGACTTAAAAGGTAGAGAAAAAAATAAAGACTATCAAATAGATGCTGTGTTGGAGTATAATATTTAATGAGAATTGATAAATTTTTAAAAAATTCAAGACTTATAAAGAGAAGGACTGTTGCAAAAGAGGCTTGTGAAAAAGAAAGAGTTTTTAGAAATGGAAAGGCTATGAAACCATCCGATGAAGTCAAAGTTGGAGATGTTATAGATTTGAAATTTGGAAATTCTGAAGTTAAAATTAGAGTTTTAGATATAACTGACAGTCAAAAGAAAGAAGATTCACAAAAAATGTATGAAAATCTTTAAAAGTATTGAAAAATTATATATTTTATTATATAATCTATGTTAGATGGGAGTGATGACTTGATGAATAAAAGAAATAAGGGTCGAATTAGAGTTTACAGTTTAATATTTCTTGTTTTATGTATAGTTTTTGGAAAGACTTATGTTTATCAAGTCAAAGAAAAGAACAGATTGAATAATAAGATTCAAACTTTACAAGAAAGAAAAGATAAATTAAACTCTGAGATTGGAGAGGCTAAAGAAAATCTTCAAAAAGTTGATAGTGAAGAATTTATAAAAAAAGTTGCTAGAGAAAAACTTAAAATGGTTGAAAAAGATGAGATAGTTGTAAAGTATAAAGATAATGATTAGTTTGATTTAGTGAAGAAAGGGGACCGAGTTTTTGCTCGGTTTTTTAATTTTTATGAGAAAAGAATTTTTAAAAAAATTAAAAAGCTATGGTATAGAAAGTTCTAGAATTTTACTTGCTGTATCGGGTGGTAAAGATTCTATGACTATGCTTGATTTGTTTAGTTATTTTAAGGATGAGTTAAAATTAGATTTAGTTGTTTGTCATTTTAATCATTCTTTAAGAGATGATGCAGACAGAGATGAAAAATTTGTTAAATCTCAATGCAAAAAATATGGATTAAAATTTTATTCCAAAAAGGAAGATGTTCTCCTTTATTCTAATGAAAATAAATTGTCAACTGAAGAAGGAGCAAGATTTTTAAGATATAAATTTTTTGATGAAATAAAAAGAATTGAGAATCTTGATTATATAGCAACTGCACATAATAAAAATGATTTAGCAGAAACTGTTATGATGAGAATTCTACGAGGAACTGGAATTAATGGACTAATAGGAATACAATCTGAAAGAGGAGATTTAATAAGACCAATTTTAGATTTTTCAAGAGAAGAAATAGAGAAATATATTGAAAAAAATAATATACCTTTTGTTGATGATAAAACTAATTTTGAAGATATGTATTTAAGGAATAAAATTAGACTAAATTTATTTCCAATTCTACAAAATGAATATAATCCTAAAATTTCTGATGCACTTTCAAGATTATCAAACATTGCTTTTGATTTTAGTACAATTTCAAGAGAATATATTTTATCAAAAGAAGGTTTGTTGTGGGAATTTAGTAAAGATAAAATACTTGTTTATATTGAAAAGTTAAAACTTCAGTCTAGGTCTTTTAGAAATATTATGTATAGAGAATTTTTTGAATTTATAAGTAAAGATCCAGATGGAATAAATTTTAAAATAATTGAAGAAATTGATAATTTGATTTTCTCAAAAACGGGTAAATATATAGAAATTAAAAATGTAATTTTTAAAATTGAATATGATAAACTTCTCATTTTTGATAAAAATATTAATGAAAGTGTAGAAACAGATTTTTATTATGAAAATTTGGATTTTTCTTTGTATTCTACAAGATTTTTTGATATAATTATAGAGCAGTCGAATTTTGATGAATTTACAAATTTAAAACAAAATAAGAATTTGCTTTTCATAAATAAAAAATATCTAAAATCTTTAAAAATTAGAAATAGAAAAAATGGAGATTTTTTAGAATTTGAATTTGGAAAGAAAAAACTAAAAGATATATTTATTGATGAAAAAATAAGTAAAGAAATTAGAAATAATATTCCTATTTTTGAAATAGATAATACTATTGTTTGGGTCCCAAATACTAGAAGATCTAATAGATATTTGGTTGATGGAAAAGATGATATTATAAAAATTAAAGTTTTATCAAAGGAGAATTTATGGAGAGATTAGATAATGTCGTAAAGTCAGATATGAAGGATTTGTTATTTGATGAAAAAACTATTAAAAATAGAGTTGAAGATCTTGGTAAAGAAATAACTAAACACTACGAAAATGATGAATCTGAACTTGTGGTAGTTGGAATTTTAAGAGGTTCTACATTGTTTTTTGCAGATTTAATTAGATATATAAATCTACCTATTTCAATAGATTTTATGGCTATTTCATCTTATGGTAATTCATCCGAAAGTGGGGTTGTAAAAATCATTAAAGATTTAGAAGCGGATGTTACTGGAAAAAATATTTTGATTGTTGAAGATATTATCGATACAGGAAAAACTTTAAAATATCTTTTAAATTATTTTAAAGAAAGAGGAGCTAAAACTGTTAAAATTGCAAGTATGTTAGACAAACCAGAAAGAAGACTTGTTGAAATATCAGGCGATTTTGTAGGTTTTGCGGTTCCAAATGACTTTATTGTTGGTTATGGATTAGATTATAATCAATCATATAGGAATTTACCATATATAATTTCTCTAAAAGAAGAAGTTTATAAATAGAGAGTAATAGGAGGAAAAACGTGAATAAAAAAACTAAAGCATATCTAGTGTATTTGGTGCCAATCTTATTTTTAGTTGTATATTTTTTTGTTATAAAAACTTCAACTCCTGTAGTTAAAGAATATACAGTTACAGAGATTGTATCAAAAATAAAAAATGATGAAGTCTCAGAGATAACAACTCAGGGTTCATATATAACCGGAAAATTAAATGATAAGGATAAAACGGAATTTAAAACATATTTACCACAAGAATTTAGATTTCAATTTTATGAAAATTATTTAAAATCAAAAGTAGAGAATAATACTTTGAAATATAATGGTAAAGCTGAACCTACAAAACCTTTTTATCTTGAAATTTTACCAACTCTATTACTTTTGGTAGGACTTGGAGTTGTTTGGTTCATATTTATGAAACAAGCTCAAGGTGGCGGAAAAGTAATGAACTTTGGAAAGAGTAAAGCAAGACTTCATAAAGATAAGAAAAATGAGGTTACTTTTAATGATGTAGCTGGTCTTGAAGAGGAAAAAGAAGAATTACAAGAAATAGTAGACTTCTTAAGATCACCAAAAAAATATAGTGATATTGGTGCTAGAATTCCAAAAGGTGTTTTACTTGTAGGTCCTCCAGGAACTGGTAAAACTTACCTTTCTAGAGCAGTAGCTGGCGAAGCTAAAGTTCCGTTTTTTAGCATAAGCGGTTCAGACTTTGTTGAAATGTTTGTTGGAGTTGGTGCTTCAAGAGTTAGAGATTTATTTGAAGAAGCTAAAAAGAATGCTCCTTGTATAATATTTATTGATGAAATTGATGCTGTTGGTAGAAGAAGAGGTGCAGGACTTGGTGGTGGACATGATGAAAGAGAACAAACATTAAATCAATTACTTGTTGAAATGGACGGTTTTGGTGTGAATGAAGGAATCATTGTTATGGCTGCAACAAATAGACCTGACATACTTGACCCTGCTATTTTAAGACCGGGTAGATTTGATAGACAAATTTATGTTGGAATTCCGAATGTAAAAGAAAGAGAAGCAATACTAATGGTTCACACTAGAAATAAAAGATTAGATCCAGATGTAGACCTAAAAGCTATTGCAAAACATACAACAGGATTTACTCCTGCAGATCTTGAAAACTTGTGTAATGAGGCAGCTCTTTTATCTGCAAGACAAAACTTAAAGAGTATTCCTATGAGAATATTTGAAGAAGCTGCAATAAAAGTTGTTGCAGGACCTGAAAAGAAATCAGCTGTTGTAACTGATAGAGATAGAAATATTACAGCATATCATGAAGCGGGACATGCAATTGTGTCAAGATTTGTACCATTGTCAGATCCAGTACAAATGATTACTATTGTTCCAAGAGGAAGAGCTGGTGGATTTACAGCATATACTCAAGATGAAGATAGTCAATATATGACAGTTAAAGCAATGAAGTCAAGACTTGCAATGATGCTTGGTGGACGTTCAGCAGAGCTTATAATTTTTGAAGATTTTACTACTGGTGCTTCTAATGACATTGAGAGAGCAACTAAACTTGCGAGAAGTATGGTTACAACTTATGGTATGAGTAGCAAGATTGGACCTATAAATTATGATATGGGTGAAGAAGAAACTTTCTTAGGTAGAGACTTTGGTAAAGGAAGAACTTACTCAGAAGATATTGCAAAACTTATTGATGGAGAAGTTAAGGATTTACTTGATGAAGCTTACGAAACTGCTAAAAATATTTTAAATGAGAATGTGGAATTTTTACACATAATAGCAAAAAAACTTTTAGAAGTTGAAACTATAAGTGGAAAAGACTTCGAAACTATGTATAATAAATATATGGGAATTGAAGAAGAAAAAGAAGAAACTACAGAAGAAACAATTTTTGGAGAAGAAAATACTATTGAAGAAACATCAAATGAAGAAAACAATGCAGATTCAACTGTAGTAGAAAAAACTGAAATAGATGAAAATTAAAATTAAGTAGAAGTTCGCTTCTACTTAATTTATATGGAGGATTTTATGGGAAGTAATGATTTTTTATTAATAATTTTTGGTATAGTTTTAATTTTTGTAATTAAGAAAATAGTAGCTATATTTCAAACAAGAAAAAAATTAACAGGTGAAGTTCAAACTATTACTCTTAGAGGAAGAAAAGTATTGTTTGGGCTATCAGTAGCTTTAGTTGGATTTGGAATTGCATATGCAGTAAAAGTTCAAGACATTTTTAGTATAGTATATGTATTAATTGGTTTGACTTACTCTATAGTTTCTCTTGATAAATTATACATTGGCGAAAATGGATTTTGCTTTGATGGAAAGTTTGGAGAATTTAAAAAAATAAAAAAATGGGGTGCCATTAGTAATAAATTTTTTGAAGTTCAAGTTTCTGGAGATTTAAAAGATGAAGTACTAACTATTCCACTTGATAAAGAAAATTCTGATAAATTGTCTGCAATTATAAAACAACATAAGTCAAAATCAAAGGCGAAAAAATAATGAAACTTTATGAAAAAGATAATTTAGTAATTTTAGAAGATGTTGAGAATTTTGATGCTAGAGCTATATTTACTTGTGGGCAAGCTTTCAGATGGTATGAAGAGAGTGATGGAAGTTTTACAACAGTCCATTTAGGAAGAGTTTTAAATGTTTTAAACGAAAAAGATATGGTTGTATTTAAAGGAACGAATTTGGAAGAATTTAAAGAAATTTGGATTGATTATTTTGACTTGAATACAAACTATAAGGAGATAAGAAAAGAGCTATCAAACAATGAAATTTTAGCAAAGGCGATGGAATATGGAAAAGGTATTAGGATATTAAATCAAAATCATTTTGAAATGTTAATTAGTTTTATAATTTCAGCTAATAATATGATTCCTAGAATAAAAAAATCTATCGAAGTAATCTCCATGAGATATGGGAAATTTATCTGTGAAGATGAAAATCGAAAATATTATTCATTTCCAACGGTAGAAGAATTGAGTAAGGCAACTGTTGAAGATTTAAGAGAATTTGCAAAAGTTGGATTTAGAGATAAGAGAATTTTTGATACAGTAAATATGATTTTAAATGAAAAAATCGACTTAGATAATTTTGAAAATTTAGAAACTGATATTTTAAGAGAAGAATTATTAAAATTTTCAGGAGTTGGAAATAAGGTTGCAGATTGCATAATGCTATTTTCATACAAAAGAGGAGAAGTTTTTCCGGTTGATGTTTGGATAAAAAGAGTGATGGAAGAACTTTTTATAAAAAAAGAAACTCCTGTTAAGAAAATTTCAAAGGAAGCAGATAGAATATTTGGTAAATACGCTGGATATGCACAACAATATCTTTTCTATTATGGAAGAGAAGAAAAAATAGGAAAGTAGAATTATGTACCGATTTAATCGGTACTTTTTTTATATTATTTTGTTTAATATTTTAAAATTTTAATAAAAAATTTTAAATTTTTAGTAAAAAAGTATTGAATAAAGATTTATTTGTGATATAATATTTATTGTTTAATATAGGGATATTTATAGTTTAATATAGTGTTATATTAGGAGAAAGAAAAGTGGATATTGGAGAAAAAATTAAAAATTTAAGAACCATTTTGGGACTTACACAAGAAGAACTCGCAGAGAGAGCAGAGCTAACTAAAGGCTTTATTTCTCAACTTGAAAGAGGACTTACTTCACCATCAATTAGTTCTTTAGAAGATGTTTTAGAGGCACTTGGGACTAATATTTCAGATTTTTTTAAAGAAGAGAAAGAAGAAAAATTTGTTTTTCAAAAATTTGATGCTTATGAAACTATTTTTGAAAATGGAAATAGTAAATTAGAGTGGATTGTTCCAAATGCACAAAAAAATTCAATGGAACCGATTATAATAACTTTGAATGAACAAAAAAGTTTTTCAAGGACTTATGAACCTTTTGAGGGAGAAGAATTCGGTTATGTTTTGAAGGGAAAAGTTGAACTTCATCTTGGAACAAAGGTATTTGTTTTAAAAGAGGGTGAATGCTTTTATACGAGTGGTCAATTTGAAAGAAGTATAATAAATTTGTCTAAAAAAGAATCTAAGGTTTTGTGGATTACTAATCCACCAAGTTTTTAGGAGGAATATATGGGAAATCATGCAGTCGAATTAGTTAATATAAATAAAAGATTTGGAGATAATATTGTTCTTGACGATATAAATTT
The DNA here is from genome assembly GCF_035282635.1 of Parvimonas sp. D2. NCBI lineage: Bacteria > Bacillati > Bacillota > Tissierellia > Tissierellales > Peptoniphilaceae > Parvimonas > Parvimonas sp. D2. The sequence goes on along the minus strand of NZ_JAYKBO010000001.1, from coordinate 363,054 downwards.
ATATATTAGAGATAAGGAGTTTTTAACTCTTTTAGGTCCATCAGGTTGTGGAAAGACAACTACATTAAGACTTATTGGAGGTTTTGAAACTCCTACAAGTGGAAAAATTTTATTTGAAGGAAAAGACATTTCTAATGTTCCTCCTTATGAAAGAAATATAAATACAGTCTTTCAAAAATATGCTCTTTTTCCAAATATGAATGTTTATGAAAATATTGCTTTTGGTCTTAGAATTAAGAAAATGCAAGAAAGTATTATTAATGAAAAAGTTAAAGAAATGCTAAGACTTGTAAACTTGAAAGGGTATGAAAAAAGATCTATTCTATCTTTAAGTGGGGGTCAACAACAAAGAATTGCAATTGCAAGAGCTTTGGTAAACGAACCAAAAGTTTTACTTTTAGATGAGCCACTTGGTGCTTTGGATTTACAACTTAGGAAAGATATGCAAGTTGAGCTTAAAAATATTCAAAAGAGAGTTGGGATTACATTCGTTTATGTAACTCATGATCAGGAAGAAGCTCTCACAATGAGCGATACTATTGTAGTTATGAATGATGGTAAAATTCAACAAGTTGGAACTCCGATAGATATTTATAACGAACCTAAAAATGCCTTTATAGCTTCTTTTATTGGAGAAAGTAATATTTTAGGCGGAGTTATGAATGAAGATTTTGTCGTAAGTTTTTCAAATAGAACATTCAAATGTGTTGACAAAGGCTTTGCACCAAATGAAGAGATTGATGTAGTAATTCGTCCAGAAGATTTGGAGCTTGTTGATGAAGAAAATGGAATGTTGGTAGGTATTGTAAAGTCTGAAATTTTTAAAGGAGTTCATTATGAATTACTTGTTAAAGTTGGAGAAGTTGAGTATATGGTTCATTCCACGATTACAAAACCTATAGACTCAAAAGTTGGACTTAGAGTTACACCTGATAATATTCATATTATGAAAAAAGGAGCTAAAGAAATATAAATGAAATTTAAGAGGTTTGCATATCCATACGTTGTATGGTTAGTGATTTTTATTGTTGTTCCTCTTGTTTTCATAGCAAAATATTCAGTTGACTATGGAGGAGAAAATTTTCTTTTTTCATTGGAACATTACAAAAGATTTTTTAACCCGACTTATATTAAAGTTTTATTAAGATCTTTAAGAATGGCGGTTTTATCTACAGTATTATGTCTTATAATTGGCTATCCTTTTTCATATTTTATTTCAAAGTTTAAAGTTAAAACCAGAAATATGATGATTTTGTTGGTAGTAATTCCAATGTGGATGAACTTTTTACTTAGGACTTATTCTTGGATTAGTATTTTGAGTAAAAATGGACTTTTAAATTCAATTTTGAATTTTTTTGGACTTCCAACTGTAAATTTAATGTATTCTAATGTATCAATTTTAATAGGGATGGTATATAACTTTTTACCTTTTATGATTTTACCTATTTATACAACTTTGATTAAGATAGATAAGGAATATATTGAAGCATCTCATGATTTAGGTGCTAATAGACTTAAGACTTTTACTAAATTAGTATTTCCTATGAGCTTGCCTGGAGTTATTACGGGAATTACAATGGTATTTATTCCTGCAATTTCAACTTTCGAAATATCTGCGCTTTTAGGTGGAAATAAAGAGAATTTAATAGGGAATATAATTGAACAACAATTTAGAGTAACAGGAAATTGGAATTTTGGTTCTGCAATGAGTATGGTGCTTTTAGTTATGATTTTGGTTTCACTTTTCGTTATGAATAAGTTTGATCCAGAGTATTCAAAAGAGGTGGAAAATGGAAAATAAGTTAAAAAAATTATATATTTCATTAGTATTCATATTTATATATGCACCAATTTTTGTGCTTATACTTTATTCATTCAATGATTCAAAACTTAGAGGCTCTTTTACAGGAATTACTTTTAAATGGTATGTTGAATTATTTAATGATAAAGAGGTCTTGAGAGCTCTATATTATACAATACTGATTGCTGTTCTAACTACGGTAATTGCAACTTTTATAGGTACTGTTGCAGCTATCGGGATATATTATATGAAAAAAAGTGAAAAGTTTGTAGTTTTAAATTTGAATTACATTCCAGTTTTAAATCCAGATATAGTAATAGCTATTTCATTAATGGTTTTATATAAAGTTTTTAATATCGATTATGGATTTTTGACTTTGCTTGCTTCACATATCGTACTTGCGACGCCTTATGTAATACTTTCTGTTTATCCAAAGATGAAACATATGAATAAATTTTTACCTGAGGCAGCCATGGATTTAGGGGCAACACCTTTTTATGCTTTGAGAAAGGTTATTTTACCAGAAATTAAGCAAGGAGTATTTGCTGGAGCATTACTTGCGTTTACTCTTTCATTAGATGATTTCGTTATAGCATATTTTAATAGTGGAAATGGTGTTGTAAACTTAAGTACACAAATATACTCTATGGCAAGAAAAGGAATAAATCCATCAATAAATGCTCTTTCAACATTGATGTTTATTGCAATGTTAGTTCTTTTACTAATAATAAATAAGAAAAGTGAGGATGGTATATTATATGACTAAAAAAAATATATTTTTGAATGTACTTTTTTCATTTTGTATGATTTTTTTACTATCTTCTTGTAGTAAAAGAGAGGGAAATGTTGTAAATATGTATAATTGGGGAGAGTATATAGATAAAGAAGTTTTGGATGAGTTTACTAGAGAAACTGGAATTAAAGTAAATTATGAAACCTTTGTTACTAATGAAGATATGTACTTGAAGATAAAACAAGGTGGAAGTAATTATGACATAGTTGTCCCTTCTGATTATATGATTGAAAAGATGATTAAGGAAGATATGCTTGAACCAATTGATAAAAGTAAACTTTCAAATTTAAAAAATATAGATGAGAAATTTTTAAATAAGAGCTATGATCCTGAGTCAAAATATTCAATTCCTTTATATTGGGGAACATTAGGTATTTTGTATAATAAAAATTTAGTTGATGGAGAAATCACTTCTTGGGCTGATTTATGGGATGAAAAGCATAAAGATAAAATTGTTATGTTGGACAGTTCAAGAGATAGTTTTGCAGCAGCGCTTTTAAAAAATGGTTTTTCGATGAATTCAAGAAATAAAGAAGAATTAGAAATTGCTAAGAAAGATTTAATTAAACAAAAAAAATCAATACTTGCATATCTTGTTGATGAGACAAAAGATAATATGTTAGCTGAAAATGCTGCAATTGCTGTGATGTACTCTGGAGATGCAACAGAATTGTTAGATGCAGATGAGAAGTTTGAATATGTAAAACCTAAAGAGGGGACAAATCTTTGGTTTGATTCAATGGTGATTTTAAAAAATTCAATAAATAAAGAAAATGCTCATAAGTTGATAGATTTTTTAATTAGAAAAGATATTCTTTCGAAGAATATGAACTACACATATTATGCAGTTCCTAATCAAGAAGTTATTAATGAGAATGAACTAGTAAAATCTGTAACAAAAATTGATGATGAGTATTTCAAAAAAATGGAAGTATTCAAAGATCCATCAGACTTTTTAAAAGAATATGATAATATCTGGACTGATGTAAAAGCAGATTAGAAAAGAGCATAGATTAAAAATCTATGCTCTTTTAAATTTAATATTATTTAGCTAATAAATATTCTAACATTAATTTACAAGTATTTTCTATACCTAAGATATGAGTTCTTTCATAACTATGGCTTGCATCAACTCCTGGGCCAATTAATGCACAACGAATATCATGTCCTGCTCTAAGTGCAGCAGTTGCATCTGATCCATAATGTGGATAAATATCTATTCTATAATCAATTTTCTTTTCTTCAGCAATTTTTCTCAATTTATTTCTCATTCCTAAATCATAAGGTGTTGTAGAATCCATTGCACATATTGTTACAGCTTTTTCATCGGATTCTTGTCCAACTCCCGGAGCCGCCATATCTACGGCAAAGAATTCAACAGTATTTTCAGGAACAAAACTTGAGCCATGACCGATTTCTTCATAATTACTTATGAAGAAATTAATTGTATTTTTCGGGTTGATTTTGTTTTCAACTAAATGTTTTGCAAGTCCCATCATTGCAGCTATACAAGCCTTATCATCCAAATGTCTTGATTTGATAAAACCTGAGTCATAAATTCTACATCTTGGATCTAAACAGATAAAATCTCCAACAGAAATTCCAAGCTTTCTAACATCTTCAGCAGTTTTAACATCTTCATCAATTCTGATTTCCATATTTTTTATTGAGCGTTGACCGGTAGTCGTAGTATCATAAACGTGAACTGACGCTTCATTATATAGAGCAGTTCCCGGAATTAATTTTCCGTTATAAGTTTTGATAAATACATTTTCAGTTTCAACACTTGTTGGAGAAAAACCACCAACTAAGCTAAAAGCTAGACGTCCATTCGCTTTTATTTCCTTAACCATTAAACCTAAAGTATCAACATGACCTGAAAAAGTTATAGCTTCTTTTTCTTCACCTTCTATTGTAGCTATAAGAGCGTTCTTATTAGTTCTTCTACAAGGAATGTTCAATTCCTTAAACTTTTTTTCCATAAAACAAATTGCGTTTTCAGTGTCTCCAGTAGGACTGTAGATGTTTAATAACTCTTCAAGTAAATTTTTAACATAATTTCTATCCATAAAAACCTCCAAATATATTTAATACAAATATTATACACGATATTAAATATATTGTAAATTATCCCAAAATTGACAATGGTATCATAAAATGATATACTTTCATTGATTTTAATGGAATAGAGGAGATACTATGAGCATTTTGACGAATAAAAAATTTAATTTAATTATAAATATTTTGATTGTTTTTATCTGTATTTTAATGTTAATCTTTCTTAAGGCGAGAACTTTTGAAAAAGTATTAATTATTATGATTTTAATTTTAAAATTATTAAGTGTTTTTGATTTTTTTAAAAATAAAAGAATAGAAGAAAAACAGGAAGTAAAAAAAAGTGGGAAAAAGAAAAAGGGAGCAAAATAAAGCTCCCTTTAAATTTTAATTTTTTAAGCATCAGATCTTGAAAAACCATTTTTCATTTCACAGCTTGCTGTGTAAAGAACTTTGCCTAATAAATCAATTGTTTGTTTTCTTAATTCTGTTGCAATTTCTTCATTTGCATTTTCACAAAATTCAACAATTTTTCCTTTAGCTACTTTTTTACCTAAGAATTTATCGTCGTATTTATTAATTATTTCATTACATTTTGATTGAATAGCTAATTGATAACGTTCAATATGTGAACTACAAGAAGCATAATGAGCATCTGCTAAAGCTGCTACTAAACGATTTGTCCAATAGAAATCATCTGTAGTAGGTACTCCTGTAGTATTTGCTAGATATTCAGGTGTCTTATCTATATTTACATAGAAAGGAATCATTGCATTAAATACATTTGAACCAAGAGCAAGCCATTCAATGCTTCTAATTGCTTCAGGCATATAAGGTCTTATTTGTACAAGACCTAAGAAATTATTTCTATTAATTCCAATTGGTCTGAATTTTCCTTTTTCATCTGAGAATTTGCCATAAGGATCATAAGGTGTTCCTTGGAAATGATTAGAAAGTGCATATTTAATATCTTCAACAGTTATTTTTTTATCTGGAGTTCTACACCATGGTATATCATCTGATTCTGGTACATAATCAGCTTCCATTCCATCCCAATAATTTGTAAGTGGATTGAAATATCTTTGTAATACCCAAGCACGAGGAGTATTATAAGTATGATCTGCATCAGAGTGACTACCAAAAGCGTCTCTAGGGTTTAAAGATCCATCAATAGAAAGATCTAGATGATATCTATTTATAAAATCTTTTAAGTCAGCAGAACACATATATTCTTTTTGTTCTCCAAAAGCATCTTCTAAATCAAAATAATCAAGACCAAGTTGATTTGGCATAATTACATAGCAATCGTCAGGAACACGTCTTGCAATCCAATGATGACCTCCGATAGTTTCTAACCACCAAATTTCATTAACATCTTGAAAAGCTATACCATTCATTTCATAAGTGCCATACTTTTCTAAAATTTCTCCAAGTCTAATTACACCTTCACGAGCAGATTTAATATATGGTAAAACTAAAGTAACCATATCTTCTTCACCAATTCCGCCTACTTTTTCAGGAACATAATCTTTATCACCTTTTTTTCCTACTGCAGGAACGAATTCTACAAGAGGATCTGCACCTAATACTCTTTCATTTGAAGTTAAAGTTTCAGTTGCAGTCATAGAAATATTTAATTCATTAACACCACAAGCACCCCAAATTCCTTCATTATCAACTGCATTAGGCATGCAAGTATAACGCATAGGATTAGTAGGTAAGTCAATTTTAACATGAGATAAAACTGATTTATATTTTACAGGTTGTTCCTTTGGATGAACAACTATAAACTTCTTTTCACAAAATTGACCTGATGGAGAGTCCTCATTACGAGCAACCATTGTTGATCCATCATAAGTAGCATTTTTTCCAACTAAAATTGTAGTACAAGCCATAATAAAATCTCCTTTCAAAATATAACTTTTTTGCATAAATTGTGTAACATTTCATCTATGCTACAACTATATTATACTCTGAAAAAAATAAAAAGTAAATATATTTAATAATAAATATCAAAAAGAAGTAAATAATCTAAAAATTTTTAAATTCCTCTTTCAGCCATAATAATTTCAATTTCATTTTCGTTAATTCCTACCATAGCTTCTCCAAGATTTTCAGAGACTTTAGCAATAACCTTAGGATCATTGTAATGTTTAACTGCTTCAACTATTGCCTTAGCTCTTTTTTCAGGATTTCCTGATTTAAAAATTCCAGAGCCCACAAAAACACCTTCAGCTCCCAATTGTCTCATAAGAGCTGCATCTGCCGGAGTTGCAACGCCACCTGCTGAAAAATTAACAACTGGAAGTTTTCCGTTTTCATGAACATATTTTAATAGTTCATAAGGAACTTTAAATTCTTTAGCCTTTTCAAATAATTCATCTTCTGCCATTGCAGTTACTTGTCGAATTTCTCCTTGAATTTTTCTCATATGTGATACAGCTTGAACAACATCTCCGGTACCTGCTTCTCCTTTTGTACGAATCATTCTTGCACCTTCTTGAATACGTCTTAAAGCTTCTCCTAAATCTCTTGCACCACATACAAAAGGTGTATTGAATTTTGTTTTATCTACATGATGAATATTATCAGCAGGGGATAGCACTTCACTTTCATCAATGTAATCTATTCCTATTTCTTGTAAAATTTGAGCTTCAACAAAATGTCCGATTCTGCATTTTGCCATAACAGGAATAGAAACAGCTTTCATTATACTTTTAATCATTGCAGGGTCGCTCATTCTTGAAACACCACCAGCAACACGAATATCAGCAGGAATTCTTTCTAAAGCCATTACAGCTACTGCACCTGCTTTTTCGGCTATCTTTGCTTGTTCTGGTGTTGTAACATCCATTATAACTCCGCCTACAAAATTTTGTGTTAAATCTTTCTTTTTCATAATAACCCTTTCTCCTTAAATATATTTTATACAAAAAGTATAATATATTTTTGATACTAGAGAAAGAACCAAAATTGATATAAAAAATGGTATCAGATTATTTTTTTATCACACATAAAATTTTTCCTTTATCAAAATTTATCTTTGCAGAATTAGACTGTATAATATTGCTCATACAAAGCGAATCACCTTTTTTAAGAGTAATATTTTCTATATTATATTTAAAGCCTTCTAATTTTAAATTTTTTATTTCTTCTGAAAATGGTATAAAAGAAATTTTAGTATTTAGTTCATTTTTAAAATAAAATTCTTTTTCTATTTTAAAAAGCAGCTCATTTTCTTTCAACAAAAATAAATTATCATATTTAAACATTAAATTAATATTTGTAAGTTCATGATCTATATCTCCACCGAATGCACCAATACAATAGATTTTATCATAAAGCTTATCTTTAATATGGTTTAAAATTAATTCAGAATCTGTAAAATCTTTATCTTTAGGGAATTTTTTTATAATTACATTTTTTTCTTCGTAAAAACTTAAAATATCTTTATCAATTGAATCTAAGTCTCCCCAAATTTCATTTGGGGTTAAATTCAATTCGTGACATAGATTAGCACCGCCATCTGCACAAAAGATATCTCCATTATTTTCCATAAAAAAATTTTTAAAAAAATTTACATTTCCTAAAAGTTTTCCATTAAAAAATATATAAGCAATTTTCATAATTTTTCTCCTAACTTTATTATAATTATATTTTAACATAATTTTAAAAATTTTAAACTATTGAATATTTTAATTAATAAGGGTATAATTTAATAAATTGAAGTTTAAATTTTAATTAAAAGGAGTAGATACTATGTACTTAGAAAAAATAAATTCGCCAGATGATGTAAAAAAATTATCTATTGACGAGTTAAAAGAGTTAGTTGTAGAACTTAGGACACATTTATTAAAAAGACTTAGTGCAAAGGGAGGGCATATTGGTCCTAATCTTGGATCGTTGGAGTTTACACTTGCACTTCACTATGTTTTTGACTCACCAAAAGATAAGATTGTATTTGATGTGTCTCATCAAACTTATGTTCATAAGATGTTGACTGGAAGAAAAGACGCTTTTATGATTCCTGAAAAATATGGATCAGTTACAGGTTTTACTTCTCCAAAAGAAAGTGAACATGATTTTTTTACAATAGGTCATACTTCAACTTCAATAAGTCTTGCTTGTGGTCTTGCGAAAGCTAGAGATTTAAAAGGAGATAATGAAAATATTATTGCTGTTATAGGAGATGGTTCCTTAGGTGGAGGAGAAGCTCTTGAAGGTCTTAATAATGTTTATGAACTGAAAAGTAATATAATCGTAATTATAAATGATAATGATCAATCTATTGCTGAAAATCATGGTGGACTCTATAAAAATCTTCATGATTTAAGAAAAACTAAAGGCAAAGCAGAAAATAATCTATTTAAAGCAATGGGTCTTGATTATTTCTATGTTGATGATGGTAATGACATTGAAGAACTTATTTCATCATTTAAGTCAGTTAAAGATATTAAAAAACCTGTAGTTGTTCACCTTTCAACAACTAAGGGGAAGGGATTTAAGCCTGCAGAAATTAATAGAGAGAAATTTCATTACGGAGCACCTTTTGATATTGATACAGGAGAATTTAAAACTTTTGGGAATGTACAAAATGTAGAAAACTATAAAAACTTAACTGTCGATTATTTATTGAATACAATTAAAAAAGATAAAACAGTGGCAATTTTGAATGCTGGGACACCAGGAGCTTTTAGATTTTCAAAAGAAATTAGAGAAGAAATGGGCAAGCAATATATTGATGTTGGAATAGAAGAAGAACATGCAGTTGCAATGTCTTCAGGACTCGCAAAAAATGGAGCAAAACCAGTTTTTTGTATATATAGTACATTTATGCAAAGAACATATGATCAACTTTCTCAAGATTTGTGTTTAAATAACAATCCTGCATTAATATTAGTCTATGGGGCATCAATTTATGAAGAAAGTGATGCAACACATCTTGGAATTTTTGATATACCAATGATTTCAAATATTCCAAACTTGGTTTATCTTGCCCCTACTAATAAAGAAGAATATTTTAAGATGCTAGATTGGGGTTTAAATCAAACTGAACATCCAGTAGCAATAAGAGTTCCTGTAGTTGATGTTGTATCAACAGGAGAAGAAGATAAGACAGACTATTCTATACTAAATAAATACAAAGTTACTAAAAAAGGAAAAGATGTAGCTATAATAGCTCTAAGTAATTTCTATAATTTAGGAAAAGAAATAGCAGATGAACTGGGTGACGTTACTTTAATTAATCCTGTATATATTACTGGGTTAGACGAAGAATTATTAGAAAAATTAAAGGAAAATCACAAATTAGTAATAACATTAGAAGATAGTGTACTTGATGGAGGTTTTGGAGAAAAAGTTTCAAGATTTTATGGCACTTCGGATGTTAAAGTTAAAAACTATGGAATTAAAAAGAGTTTTCCAGATAGATTTGATGTAGAAGAATTTCTCATGGAAAATGGAATTTCAAAAGAACAAATTATTAAAGATATTAAAGAATTATTAGCTAAATAATTCTTCGGTAAAGATAAAGGAGGTACTAGTTATGAGTAGAAAATTAGTAGCATATTTTAGTGCAACTGGGGTAACTAAAAAGCTTGCAGAAAGAGTTTCAAAAATTGTTGGCGCAGATTTACATGAAATTGTTCCTAAGGAAATTTATATAGAAGAAGATTTAAACTGGATGAATGAAAATAGCCGTAGCAGTATCGAAATGAAAAATAAATCATTTAGACCTGAAATAGCAAATAATGTTGATAATATGGCAGATTATGACACTATTTATGTAGGATTTCCGATTTGGTGGTATGTAGCACCTACAATTATAAATACTTTTTTAGAAAGTTATGATTTAAAAGGAAAAACTATTATTCCTTTTGCAACTTCCGGACAAAGTTTAATGGGAAATACAAACGAAGAATTGAAAAACTCTTGTAAAAATTCAATTCTAAAAGAAGGAAGAAGATTTGACATTAAGGATAGTGACGAAGTAATAAAAAATTGGATTGAAAACTTATAAAAAAATTAGCCGACTTAATTTTAAGTCGGCTATTTTTGTATAAAAAAAGAGATTTCAGATGAAATCTCTTTAGATTATAATTAGCATCCACAACCACATGAACATTCATTATGATTTCTATTTTGGTATCTTTGTTCAACTATATCCCAGTTTACAACTTTCCACCATTCTTTTAAGTATTCAGCTCTTCTGTTTTGGTATTTTAAATAATAAGCATGTTCCCAAACATCATTGCCTAAAAGAATTATTTTACCACAAGAAATAGGGCAGTCTTGGTTTGGAGTAGCAATTACATCAATATTTCCTTCTTTATCAGAAATTAGCCATACCCAACCTGAACCAAATTGTCCAGCACCTTTTTTGTTGAATTCTTCTTTAAATGCTTCAAAGTTTCCAAATTTTTCATCTATTTTTTTAGCTACTTCTCCAATAGGTTCTTTTGAACCACCTGGAGTCATGCTTTCCCAGAAAACATTGTGGTTAAAAACTCCACCAACATTATTTTTTATTCCATTCTTTTTATCTTCTGGAGCATGATCTAAATGTGTTAATATTTCTTCTAATGAAGCTTCTTCAAACACTGTATCTTTAATTAAGTTATTTAAGTTATTTACATAAGTTTGATGATGTTTATCATGATGAAATTCCATAGTTTCCTTGTCTATAACAGGTTCTAGTGCATCATAAGCATAATTTAATTTTACTAATTCAAAAGCCATTTTTTCCTCCTAAATTTTTCATTATTATTTAAAAACTTATTAGTTTTTCAAATCTAATTTACCCATAGGAATACCTTTAAAACTTTAATAATTATTATCAATAAAATAAGGTTTTTTATAATAAAACTTTGCTATTGAAGTTTTTTAAAAATGTGATATACTATGAACTGGAGGTATTTATGAAAATTATAATTGTTGGAGCAGGTAAAGTTGGAGAATATTTATTTACCGATTTAAATACAGAAGATAATGATATTATTTTAATAGAAAAAAGACAAGAAATTCTGAATGAAATGTTATCTAAATATGACATTATGGGGATTTTAGGAAGTGGTACAAATTTTGAACTTTTAGATGAAGCAGGAGTAAAAGATAGTGATGTTTTTATTGCTGTAACTGATAGTGATGAGATAAATATCATATCTTGTATTTTTGCTAAGAATATGGGTGCAAAGTATACAATAGCTCGTGTTAGAAATCCAGAATATTCTTCTAAATCTGGTTTTGTTAAGGAAGTATTGGGAATTGATTTAGTTATAAATCCTGAATTTGTAGCTGCAAGAGAAATATCTAGAGGATTAAAATATCCTTCTGCTCATTCTGTTGAAACATTTGCAGATGGTCGAGTAAAACTTATAGGTGTATCTATTGGAAAGGATAGCCCTATTAAAGGCACTAAAATTGTAGATTTACAACAAAAATTTAATATAAAAATTTTAATTGGAATAGTTGAAAGAGAGGAAGAAATTTTTATTCCTTCAGGAGACTTCGTTATTAAGGAAAATGATAAAATTTATTTTACTGGAACTGATGAATTTGTATATAAATTTTATAACATTATTAAGGGTGGAGATAAAAAAATAGAATCTGTTTTTATAATAGGTGGAAGTAGAATTTCTTATTATTTAGTTTCTAATTTGATTCGTGAAAATATTAAAATAAAATTAGTTGAAGTTAATAGAGATTTAGCAATGTCATTTAGTGAAAAATTTCCATCAAACGTTAAAGTTATTTGTGCAGATGGTTCAGACTCTGATGTTTTAGATGAAGAGGGATTAACAAATTATGATGCTTGTGTAGCTTTAACAGGTATTGATGAAGAAAACATTATGTTAGGAATGTTTGCAGAAAAATCAAATGTAAAAAAAGCAGTAGCAAAGGTTAGTAGAATTTCCCTTTTAAATATAATTCCACCTACTGAAAGATTTTCATTTGTAACACCAAAAAGATTGGTTTCAGATATCATAATTAGTGTTGTAAGATCAATTATTAATAGTGAAGGTTCTAATATAGAGACTTTACATAGATTATCAAATAATGTGGAAGCAGTTGAAATAAAGGTTAATAAAAAGTCTAAAGCTGTAGATATTCCACTAAAAGAGCTTGAAATAAAGAATAATGTACTTATAGCATACATAATTAGAGATAATAAATTAATTTTCCCAAGTGGAGAAGATTCTATAATGGTAAATGATACTGTAATAATAATTTCAAAGGCAAATTTAATACAAAATATAGATTGTATTTTGGTATAGGTGTATTATGAATAATAAAATTATAAGATATATTTTGAGTAAAATTTTATATATTGAGGCAGGATTTTTACTTTTACCAGTTATTGTTTCTCTAATATATAAAGAAAATTATATAAATATTTTAAGTTTTCTAGCTACTATATTCATATTATTGATATTTGGATATATTGTTGGATATAAAGCTGATGGAAGTGGAGCATTTTATGAGAAAGAGGGATTTATTATAGTTTCTTTGTCTTGGATACTTTTATCCGCTTTTGGAGCATTGCCATTTGTTTTTTCGGGTTCGATACCAAGTTTTATAGATGCTTTTTTTGAAACTTCCAGTGGTTTTACTACTACAGGAGCAAGTATCTTAACAGATGTCGAAGCACTTAGTCATTCAATACTTTTTTGGAGAAGTTTTACACATTTGATTGGAGGTATGGGTATTTTAGTTTTTGCTCTTGCAATTTTACCTCGTTCAAATAGACATTCTCATATTATGAAAGCAGAAGTTCCGGGTCCTGTTTTTGGGAAACTTGTTGCGAAGATGAGTTATACTGCAAGAATTTTATATAAAATCTATTTTGCAATGACCGGAATTTTGATAATTGTACTTATTTTAGCAGGGCATCCTGTTTTTGATTCATTTATTCATGCTTTTGGATCAGCAGGAACGGGTGGTTTTGGAATAAAAGCAAGTTCAATAGCTTATTATAATAGCCCGCTAGTTGAAATGATTCTAGCAATTGCAATGATAATTTTTGGTATAAATTTTAACATATTTTATGTTATCTTAATAGGAAAAGCCAGAGATGGTTTAAAAAGCGAAGAATTAAGATGGTATTTGTTTATAGTTTTTGGAAGTGTTGTTTTAATATTTTTCAATATAAAAAATAATTATACTTCATATTTAACTGCAGTTAAGGATATATTTTTTACAGTTTCTTCAATAATATCTACAACTGGGTATGCTACAGCAGATTTTGGAAAATGGCCACCTTTTTCTCATTTTATTCTTCTGTTCTTAATGTTCACAGGAGCTTGTGCTGGTTCAACTGCAGGTGGATTAAAAATTTCAAGATTTATAATTCTAGTTAAGTCATCTATTCTACAATTTAGAAAGGCAGTAAATCCAAAAAGAGTATTAAGTGTGAAAATGGATAATAAGGCTGTCGGGAATGAAGTATTAGAAGAAGTAAGGGCTTACTTTGTAATTTATATATTTTTAATTATTATTTTTACAATTTTAATATCTTTTTCGGTTCCTGACTTTTTAACTGCATTTTCAGCAGTAATGGCAACATTTAATAATATTGGCCCTGGAATGGCGATTGTAGGTCCTACAGGAAGCTATGCAAGTCTTACAGATTTTAATAAGGTAGTTTTATCTTTTGCAATGCTAGCAGGAAGACTTGAAATATTCCCAATATTAATTTTATTTTCTTCAACAACTTGGAGAAAGAAATAGGAGGGAGATGTTTTTGGCTAAAAAATATTATGCGGTTAAGGTTGGAAAATCTGTTGGAATTTATAATAATTGGGAAGACTGTAAAAAACAAGTTACAGGTTTTTCAGGGGCAATTTATAAATCTTTTCCAACTTTAGAAGAAGCTAAAAATTATTTGAATAATGGAAATATAGAAAATGAAGTTAATAGCTTTAGTTTAGAAGATATTTCAGAAGATGAGATTGTAGCCTATGTAGATGGTTCTTATAAAAAAGATACTTTAGAATATGGATATGGAGTTGTACTAATTTTAAAAGATGATATTATTGAACTTTTTGGAAAGGGAGAAGATCCTGAAGTTGCAAAGAGTAGAAATGTAACTGGAGAGCTTTTTGGTTCAATTAGAGCTATTAGTGAGGCAATAAAACTTAAAAAGAAAAAAATAACTGTTTTTTACGATTATCAAGGCATTTCATCTTGGGCTAATGGAGAATGGAAATGCAATTTGCCTCTTACGATAGGATATAGAGATAAGATTAAAGAGTTTAGAAAGGAAATAGAGATTTTATTTGTAAAGGTTAAGGCACATTCAAATGATAAATATAATGACCTTGCAGACCATTTGGCAAAAAAATCTTTGGGAATTGAAAAATAGTTTATGACTGAGATATTAAAACCGACAAAAGAAAATATAGAAAAATCTGCAAATTTAATATTAAATGATGAAATTGTTGCGATTCCAACTGAAACTGTATATGGTTTAGGAGCGAATGGATTATCAGATATTGCAGTTTCAAAAATTTTTAAGGCGAAAAATAGACCACAGGATAATCCTTTGATATTGCATATTTCAGATTATGATATGATGGAAAATTTGGTTTATAAATTAAGTGATGAGATAAAAGAATTTTTAAATCATTTTTGGCCAGGACCACTGACTGTTGTTATGAAAAAGAAGGAGATAATTCCTGATGCCGTTAGTTGTGGACTTGATACTGTTGCAATTAGAATGCCGAATAATGAAATTGCAAGAAGTTTTATAAAGCAATGTGGAGTTCCAATAGCTGCACCTTCTGCAAATATTTCAGGAAAGCCGTCACCAACGACTGCAGAAGATGTTTTTACTGATATGAATGGTAAAATTTCTGTAATCTTAGATGGTGGACTTTGCAATATAGGAATAGAATCAACAGTTTTGGATTTGACTAAAAAACCATATACGATTTTAAGACCTGGCTTTTATACGAAGGAAGACTTTTTGAAATATGAAGATGAAATTTTAATTGATGATGCTATTGTAACAGAAAATACAATTCCAAAATCACCGGGGCAAAAGTATAAACATTATGCACCAAAGGCAAAAGTTGTAGTAATTTCAGCTAAAGACAGAAAAAAATCATCAATTGAGATTGAAAAAATAATAAAAGAAAATAAAGACTTAAAAATTGGAATATTTAAGTTTGACGAAACTATTTTAAGTT
The DNA here is from genome assembly GCF_035282635.1 of Parvimonas sp. D2. Classification (NCBI taxonomy): domain Bacteria; kingdom Bacillati; phylum Bacillota; class Tissierellia; order Tissierellales; family Peptoniphilaceae; genus Parvimonas; species Parvimonas sp. D2. Next base: position 347,219 of record NZ_JAYKBO010000001.1, on the reverse strand, counting down.
TGGAAAGTGAAAATATTTTATCATTGGGTTCAGTTTTTGACTTAAAAGAAATGTCTAAAAAATTATTTAGAGGTCTTAGAGAATTCGATGAAAATAATGTTGATTTGATTGTTGTTGAAGGTTGTGATGAAAAGGGACTCGGATTTTCAATAATGAACAGATTAAAAAAATCTGCAAGTGGAAATATAAAATACATTGATTAATATAAATATTAAAACAAGGAGGAAAATAATGTCAAAATTAAACATAGAAGATAAAACAATTCAAGAATTGTTTTCAGATAAAAATGCAGACTTTTTGATCCCAGACTATCAAAGACCATATGCATGGAATGAAGATGAATGCAGAACACTTTGGGAAGATTTATTTGCTTTTATATTTCCTGATAATGATAAGGATAAATTCAACGATGACGAGTATTTCTTAGGACCGATTGTTACTTTTAAGAACAATAGGCAATCCGAGATAATTGATGGGCAACAAAGGCTGACTACGTTAATGCTTTTATTAAGAGCTTTTTATGATAAGTTTGAGAATATGAAAGATGAACAATCAATTACTACCAAAAAGAATATCGCTCAATGTATCTGGAAAACTGATGAATTTGATAAACCAGATAAAAATAGATTAAAGATTGATTCTGAAGTTGCAACTGATGATGACAAAGAAGAATTTCTATCCATTTTAAAATCAGGAAAAACTAACTCAAGCCAGAAAAGCAGATATGCTAAGAATTTTCAATATTTTCAAAAGAAAATAGATAAATTCTTGAATGAATATCCAGGATATTTTCCTTATATGCCAAATCGTATAATGAAAAATTGTATCTTACTACCGATAGAAGCAATGTCACAAGATACTGCATTGAGAATTTTTTCTACATTAAATGATAGAGGTCTCCCTTTGTCTGATGCAGACATATTCAAAGCACAGTTTTATAAAATGTTTTCGGGTAAAGGAGAAAAAGATAAATTTATTAAGAAATGGAGAGAATTAGAAACTATTTGTAGTGAATTTTTTGAAGCAAAAAGTGGGTCCCCAATGGATGAGCTTTTTACAAGATACATGTATTATGAAAGAGCTTTGATGGGAAACAAAAATACGACGACAGAAGCTTTAAGAAAATTTTATGAAAAAGACAATTATAAATTGCTTAAAAATGAAGACGTTTTTAATAACCTTATTGAACTTGCAAACTTTTGGAATAATATTGAAAACCAAGATTCTGATAAATTTTCTGAGGATGTACTAAGAAAATTATTTGTTCTATACTATGCTCCTAATAGTATGTGGACATACTTTACTTCTGTATATTTTATGGAAAATAAAGATAATGATGGACTACTTAATCAGGAAGCATTTAATGATTTTCTAGGTAAATCTATTGGATTCATTTGGACATATGCAATTATGAATCCAGGAGTAAATGCCTTAAGAGGACCTATTTATAATGAAATGATTAACATAGTTAATGATAATTCAATAACTTTTGAGAACTACAAATTTGATAGAGTAAAATTAAAAGAGGTATTCGATTATTACAAATTTAATAATCAAAGACCAATTACAAAGTCTATGCTTGCTTGGTGGGCTTTTATGAATCCACAACAAAAGCTATTAAATACCGAAATAAAATTTGATATTGAGCATATTTTCCCTAAAAATAGACAAAATAAAGGTGAAGAGAATAAACTAGTTAATTTAGAAAACTTAGAAAGTCTTGGCAATAAATCATTATTAGAAAAAAAGATTAACATTAGAGCTTCTGATTATCGTTTTAAAGATAAAATAAAATACTACATAGGATATTCTAATAATCGTAATCAGAAGAAAGAAGGGACTGACATTGAGGACCTTTTAAAACTCTCACATAATTCAGATGATTTTGTTGAAGCTGATATTGAAGAAAGAAAGGAAACTATAATCAATAAGTTTCTCGATTATTTGGAAGCATATAAATTGCTTAAATAAATTTTACTTATACTAAATTGATACTAGTATTTGAAAAATTAGTGAATAAAAATAAATATTAAAAAAAAGAACTTTTAAAAAGCTATTTTTAACTTCTACTAAGAGAATGATAATCTTAACAATTCTAAATGATAGTTATGAAAAATCTGCAAGTGGAAATATAAAATACATTGATTAAAGAGTAAATTTAAAGGAGTTAGTAATTTGAAAGAATTGATTATTAAAGAAATTGTTGATATTAAAGAAAAGGAAAAAATATCGAGAGAAATATTAAATGATCTTCCTGAATGGTTTGGTATGCCAGAAAGTACGGAAGAATATATAACAGATTCACAAGACAAACCGTTTATTGCCTGTTTTATGGATAATGAGGCAGTAGGTTTTGTGGTATTGAATGCTACAAGTGAGGATTGTGCAGATATTTTTGTTATGGGAATTAAGAAAAACTATCATAGAATGGGAATAGGAACAAAGCTAAATGATGCTTATGAAAAATTGGTAAAAAAACTTGGTTACACTTATACTCAAGTTAAAACTGTTCAGACTGGACATTATAAAGAATATGATATAACAAATAATTTCTACAAATCTGTAGGATATAAGAAATTGGAAGTTTTTCCAACTCTATGGGATGAATGGAATCCATGTCAAATATATATTAAATATATTGGTGATTAGTTTTTTTGATTTTTAAATTAAATAATTGAATTTAAAATGAAAGGCAGTATATCAAAAATTATACTGCTTTTTTATTGCTCAAATTATGATATAATAATTATAGATTTATGTCAAATGATAAAGCTGTAATTATTTCATCATAATAACCTTAATTTAATTATTAAAAAGTGATTATTATATAATAATTATGGGTTTATGAAATACATTTTATGATTTTGTATTTGGAGGAAGTATGAAAAGAAATATTATTTTTTATCTGATTTCCTTAATATGTGGAATTTTATTTTGTTATTTTTTGAAAATTGAACATTTTACAAAACTCTATATTTTTTTAATTTTTACATTTGCTTGTATATTTTCATATATTTTTAGATTCAATAAATTAAAATTATTTCTTTTGATTTTCTCATTAGGCTTTTTAGTTAGCTTCTTTTCAGAGAAAGAAAGTAATTTAAAACAATTCTTTGATCAAGAAGTTTCTTTTACAGGAGAAGTTTTAAATTCAACTGCTCGTTCTGATGGAGAGGGATTCAAATATGAAGTCAGATTAAAAAATATTGAAAATATAGAAAAATCAGAGAAAATTTTACTTTTTACAAATCATAAAAAGTTTGAAATTGGAGATATTGTAAGTGTAACGGGAAAACTTCGAGAAATAAGGTCAAATGGTAATCCAAGACTTTTTAATTATAAGAGATTTAATTTAAAAAAGAATATATATTCAAATATTTATTCTGATGATGTGAAAAAAATTGAAGAGAATAAAAATTTAAAGAGAACTTTTCATAATTTTGTCGAAAATGTCTTTGATACTTCTCTTTCATCTGAAAATTCGGATATTATGAAGAGGATATTTCTTGCAAATAATTATGATACGGCTTTTGAAAATGATATTAGAGAAATTGGACTTTCACATATTTTAGCCGTTAGTGGTCTACATATTGGAATAATATATTTAATTTTAAGTAAAATTTTAATCATTTTACCAATAAAAAGAATTTTTAGAGAAGTTATAATTTTATTTTTTATATTTTTATATGCATATTTGATTGGCAATCCAGCAAGTGTTTTAAGGGCAGAAATATTTTTGTTTATTTCTATATTTTCGTCGCTTTATGGAAAAGTTAAAGATAGATTAAATGACCTTTTGTTGACTATTTTTGTCATTTTATTGATAAATCCATATATGATTTTTGATGTAGGATTGTATTTAAGTGCGTTTTCAGTACTTGGAATTACAAAGATTTTACCATATTTTTCAAATAAGAGAGATGGTTTTGTACTTAAATCTTTAAAACTTACTTTTTCGGTTATGTTTATAATTTTACCTATTATTTTATATACTTTTGGGAAGTTTTCAGTTATTACCTTCTTTAGTAATTTAGTATTAACACCAATTTTTGTAATTTGCATAGTTATTTCGTTTTTTATTTTGTTATTTGGTTTATTTAGTTTAAAAGTTTGTGTATTTTTGGGATTATTAGTTAATAATTTATTAAATCTTATAAGATTAAATGTTGATTTTTTAAAGGATATAAATATAAACGTTACTTTTTATGAATATAACATAGTACTTTTAATTTTTACATATTTTTTACTTTTAATTTATTTTAAGAGGAGAGATTTTAAGTATTTTACATTTGATAACTTTAAATTTTTTATACTTTCTGTTATGATTCTATTTGTTTCTACAAATATTTATAACATTTATAATAATGAAGTAAATATCAATTTCATAGATATAGGACAGGGAGATGCCTGTTTAATTAGAGGAAAACAGAATAATATTCTAATAGATACAGGTGGAATTACTTTTGGTAAAGGAGATAACGGAAAATCTGTTTTAATTCCATATTTACAGAAAAATGGGGTTAAAAAACTAGATTTTGTATTTATTTCACATTTGGATGCAGACCATTGTAAAAATTTGGGATCTTTATCTAAGGAAGTGGAAATTAAAAATTTATTTTTTAGAAAAGATGGGTATAGAGATTTTGTAAAAAAATATGGAGAAGTTAAGGCTGAAAATATTTATAATATTGAAAATAATTTAAAAATAAATTTAGAAGATGTGGATTTAGAAGTTTTAAAAGCAAAAGATTCTACAGAAGAAAATGAAAGATCCATAATAGTTAGAGTTACAGTAAATGGAAAGAAAATACTTTTTACCGGAGATATTGGAGCTTTTACAGAAAATCAGCTTATAAAAAACGATATAGACTGTGATTATCTGAAAGTTGCTCATCATGGGAGTAAGAATTCTAGTTCACCTGAATTTTTATCAGCTTCAAGTCCAAAAACTTCTATAATTTCCTGTGGTTATAAAAATAGATATAACCATCCACATAAAGATGCACTAGATAGAATAAAATCTACAGGAAGTGATGTTTTTAGGACTGATTTACAAGGAAATATAATGCTTAGAATTAATAAATTTGAAGAAAAAATTATAGGTTTTAGAGAAATTGATGGTAATTTATTAGGTTTATTAAATTTTTATTTTATGGATATTTTAAATATTATAATGTATTTATTAGGATTCTTTGTTTTAGTTAAAATTAGAAAAGATTCAGTTATAGATTTAGACTTTATTGAGGAGGAACTATGAATTATATACAAGCTATGAAGTTGCTATACAATGGGGAACTTAATGGTATATATGTTTTAAGTGGGGAAGAAATTTTTTTGATAGATAGATTTGTTGAGCTATTTAAAGAGAATATTGTTTCAAAAGATTTTTTTGATATGAATTATATCGAATATGATTTTTCAAAAATTGACTTGCAAAAGTTAAAGATTGATTGTGAAACAGCTCCATTTTTTAGTAATAAAAGGCTTATTATTGTAAATGATGTAAATCTTTCAAAAAATGGAATTTCTATATATAAAAATTTTTTTGAGGAAATGTATGATTATATAGATAAGATTCCAAATACAACAGTTCTTCTTTTTGTTATGAAAGGAAGTCTTGCTTTTCGTGGTAAATTTTATAAACAAATTTCGATTTTAGGACATAATATTGAACTTGTAAGGTTTAATGAAATTGAACTTTTTAAATTTATTAAGAAAAGATTTGTTTCAAAAAATATCGAAGTTAAAGATATTGTTTTAAAATATATTATCGATAGAATTGGGTATTTAGATAGTAGCAGAGAAAAAAATCTTTATGATGTAGAAAATGAAGTAAATAAACTTCTTAACTCATTTTCTAAAGATGTTTTAGATTTTAAAGATGTTGATGAAATTTTAATTGATAAATTTGAAAATAGTATTTTTAAATTACTTGATATGATTTCTAAAAAAGATTATAAAAATTCTATTAAGATTTTAGTTGAGCTTAAAAAATCGGGAGAGGACTCTTTTTCTACATTTTATATGATTGTAAGATATATTAGAAATCTTTTAGGAGTAAAAGTTTTGAAACTAAAACAAAAACACATAGACTATATTTCAAAAGAGTTAAAAATTTCAAACTACGAATGTAAAAAATTGTATTCAGTTTGTGATAGTTTTTCTATAAAAACTCTATGTGATTATATTGATTTAACATATTCTGTAGAATCAGATATTAAGACAAAAAATAGAGATATAGATTTATTGTTGGAGCTTTTGATTTCAAAAATGTCATTAGGAGGTGCTTTTGTTGAGTAAAAAGGTTAATATTTTTGTTGACGGAATGACTTGTCAAGCTTGTTCTATGAAAGTTGAAAAGGGACTATCAAAGCTTAAAATAGTTGAAGACGTCTCTGTAAATCTTATGAGCAAAACTGTCACAGTATCCGTTGAAGATGGAGCGAAAGTTGAAGGTCTTATTGGAGTTATAAAGAGACTTGGATATAAACCGAAAAGAGATGAATTAAAAATTGAAAAGAGCAGTATCAAAGTTGAAGATATTGAAAAAATAATTTCTGAGTTAAAAGAAAAAGATACTGTTTTAGTAAAAGATGAAGATGACATTTTAAAAGTAAAATACTTAAAAGATGTTGTTTCTTTAGATGAAATAAATTCAATTTTAGAAAAATATAAAATTTCGGTTAAAAAAGAAAAAAAGGAAAGACAAAATATATATGAAGATGAAATTAAGGACTTAAAGAAAGACTTAATCATTTCAATAGTATTTAGTGTACCACTTATGGTTTCAATGTTCTTCCATATGTTCAATTTGCACAAGTTTATGTTAAATGGTTATATTCAATGGGCATTGGCAAGTGTTGTTCAATTTTATGTAGGTAAAAGATATTATATAAATGCCTATAAAAACTTAAAAAATAAAAGTACAAATATGGATGTTTTAATAGCTTTTGGAACTTCTATGGCGTATTTTTATTCAGTTTATAAAGTTTTAATAGGAAGCGTTGATGTTTATTTTGACAGTTCTGCGATGATTATAACACTAATTTTACTTGGTAAATTTTTTGAAGCAAATGCAAAGTCAAATACTTTCGGGGCAATTATGAAATTGATGGATTTGAAAGCGGACTATGCAATTGTAATTGACGGTGATAAAGAAGTTAAAAAGAATATTGAAGATGTAAAAATTGGAGATATTGTTTTAGTTAAACCTTATGAAAAAATTCCAGTTGATGGAGTTATTATTTCAGGTAGCAGTTCTGTAAATCAAGCTATGATTACTGGAGAATCCGTTCCTGTCGAAAAGAATATTGGGGATACAGTAATTGGAGCAACTAATAATATAGAGGGAATTTTAAAAATTGAGGTAAAGAGTACAGTAGAAAATTCTGTATTATCTAAAATACTTGATTTAGTTCAAAATGCTCAGACAAAAAAAGCCCCTGTTCAAAGACTTGCAGATAAAATTTCAAGTTATTTTGTACCAGGTGTAATTTTGTCGTCTTTAGCTACTTTAGTAATTACTTATATTGTTACAAAAGATTTTACAACAAGCTTATTAAATAGCTGTGCAGTAATGGTTATAGCTTGTCCTTGTTCACTTGGTTTGGCAACACCAACAGCGATTATGTCAGGAACAGGAGTCGCTGCACAAAATGGAATTTTGATAAAGAGTGGAGAAGTCTTAGAAAAAATTCATAAAATGGATAGTATTATTTTTGATAAAACCGGAACTCTTACAACAGGAGAATTAAAAGTTGTTGAAATAAAGAATAATACTGATTTATCAGAAGGAGATTTCTTAAGTATAATTTATTCCTTAGAAAAAAATACAGATCATCCTATCGCAAAATCTATTGTAAATTTTTGTAAAGAAAAAAATGTAAAAGAATTGGACATTTTGGACTTGAAAGTAATTGCTGGAATGGGAGTTCAAGCTAATTACGATGGCAAAGAAATTTTGATTGGAAAGAGAAAATTTATTGAAGAAAAACTTGGAAAATTAGAACTAAATATAGAAAATGAATTATTGACAATCTTTATTTCTATAGGAAGTGAATTTGCAGGTTTTGTAGTTTTAGAAGATGAAATTTCAAAAAATGCTTTTGAAATAATTAAGAAATTAAAAGAAAAAAATATTGATGTTTATATGATAACTGGAGATAGTGAAGTAGTTGCTAGAAAAGTTGCAAATAAACTTGGAATAGATAATGTACTTTATGAAGTTATGCCAGATGAAAAATCTCAAAAAGTTATAGAATTGCAAAAACAAGGAAAAATTGTTGCAATGGTAGGGGATGGAATAAATGATGCTCCTGCTCTTGCAAGTGCAGATATAAGTTTTGCAATGGGAACTGGAACAGATATTGCAATGGAAACTTCAGATATTACTCTGATGAATGGTAATTTAAACACACTTTTAAATTCAATCAATATAAGTGAACAAACTCTTAAAATAATTAAACAAAATTTATTCTGGGCTTTTTTCTATAATATTATTGCAATTCCTTTTGCTGCATTCGGATACTTAAATCCTATGCTTGCAGGATTTACAATGAGTTTTAGTTCAGTAAGTGTTGTTTTAAACAGTTTAAGATTAAAAAGATATAAATTTTAAAAAATGGTATGCTTTTAAAAGCATACCATTTTTAAATTCTTAATTATTTTTTATTATATTTTTTTACAAAATTGTAAAGTGTTTTTACTGGAGTACCGCTTGCTCCTTCAGGATTTGTACCCCAAGCTGAACTTGAGTATGAAGGACCTGCAATGTCTAAATGAACCCAAGGAGTGTTTTCAACGAAGTGTTCTAAGAAAACTCCTGCAGTAATTGCTCCGCCGGTTCCGGGAGCAGTTACATTTAATAAATCTCCAACTTTTCCTTTTACACTTTCTCTATGTTCTTCATAAACAGGAAATCTCCATAAGTATTCACCCATAAAGTCTGCTGATTCTTTAATTTTTGCAAAGACTTCATCATTATTACTTACAGCTCCAATAACTCTTGAACCCAAGGCTTGAATACAAGCACCTGTTAAAGTTGCTACATCAATTATACATTCAGGGTTTAATTTTGATGCTCCATAGTAAATAGCATCTGCTAAAGTCAATCTTCCTTCAGCATCAGTATTAATTACTTCAATAGTTGAACCTTTCATTGAAGAAATTATATCTCCATTTCTGTAAGCATGTCCATTAATCATATTTTCACAAGATGCAACAAGTGCAATTACATTTCTTTGCACTTTCATTTTTCCTACTGCATGCATTGTTGAAATAACAGAGGCACTTCCACCCATATCAGTTTTCATAGTAACCATTCCTGTAGCTGGTTTGATTGCATATCCACCTGAATCATAAGTTAAACCTTTACCAACTAAAACAATAGGTTTTTCATCTTTGTTTGGTAAATGTTTCATAATTATAAATTTAGGGGGTAGGTCACTACCTTGTGCTACTGATAGAAAAGCATCCATTTTTAAAGATTCAATTTGTTTCTTTTCCAAAACTTCAACTTCTACACCAACTTTTTCAAGTTCTTCTTTTGCAAATTTCGCTAAAGTTTCAGGATAAATATCATTAGCAGGTCTATTTACAAGATCTCTACACATAAACACTGCTTCCATAATTGCTTCAATTTCTTTTATTCCACTTTCAACATGTTCTATTTTATTTTCTAAAACAGTAAAGAATACTTCACATTCATATTTTTCTTTCTTTTCTTTTAAGAAGTTGTCAAAATTGTAGTTAACATTTATAATTCCTTCAATCATAGCTTGAGCAGTTAATTTATAACAAATACCATCAAACTTTTTAATTTCTATATTGCAAGATTTTACTTTATTAGCTTTTAAGTGCTTTCCAAGAGAAAGAAAAGCTCTTCTAATATTTTCAAGAGAATTTTCTTCTTCTTTACCTAAACCTAATAAAATTACATTTTCAGAATTTGGGCCTAGATTTGAAAAAATTTCGCCTCTTTTTCCACTAAAAAGTTTATTTTCTTTTACATAAGCTTTTAATTCTTCACTTATTCCGCAAATATCTTTGCTATCAAATAAAGTAATAACTTTAACTATTCCGGAATTACCAATTTTAAATTTCATACACTACCTCCAAAATTAAATTAGATAAAAATTATCTTACTTATATAATAACTAAAAATTTAGTTTTTTGCAATAGAAAAGGACAACTGAGTTGTCCAATTTAAAAAATATTAAGACTAATTGTAGCCATAATTATTCCTGATAGAATTAATCCCATAATAGCTGCTAAAAAACTTGTTTTAAAATCTATATCTAAAATACTCGCAGCAAGTATTCCCGTATAGGCTCCAGTACCTGGAAATGGAATACCTATGAAAATCGCAAGAGCAAGTAAAATTCCACTTTTTCCTGATTTTTTTAAAATTTTTTCTCCTGCTTTGTGACCTTTTAATAAAAGCTTTTTACAAAACTTTCCAATGTACCTTTTATGTTCACCCCAAAGTAAAATCTTTTTAGCAAGAAAGTAGACAAATGGAACTGGAATTAAATTTCCTATTAGTGCAATTATATACGAACTTAAAATTGGAAGTCCCATTGCTTGCGAATAGGGAATAGCACCTCTTAGTTCTATAATAGGTACCATTGAAATTAATAAAACTAAAAAATATTTTATCATTATCTCTCCTTGAATTTTTCCTAATAATATATATTCTACCATAAAAACAAAATAAAAGAAATATAAAAAAATTTTTAAAAAAGTATTGCATTTATTTTAAATTATGGTATAATATATATGTTAATTTTACAGGCTACCCAAGACCGTAGGGACATTAGTTTAAAAATCCTACATAGGTGGAAATACTTATTTTGTATTTTATCTCTACTCTTGGTAGAGATTTTTTAATATGTAGCCTTTTGTGGAGGTGAAAAAGATGAAAGATTTTGTTTTAGAACAAAAGCAAGCTGTTATATCAGAAATTAGAGAAAAAATCGAAAATTCAGGTTCTTTAGTTTTAGTAGATTATAGAGGCTTAACTGTTGAACAAGTAACTGACTTAAGAAATAAGTACAGAGCAGCTGGTGTTCAATATAAAGTATATAAAAATACTATGATGAAATTAGCCTTCAAAGAATTAGGATATGAAGAATTCAATCAATACCTAGAAGGACCAAGTGCTGTTGCATTTGCTGGAGAAGATTTAACAGCGGCAGCAAGAATCACTAATGAATTTGCAAAGTCAAATGAAAAATTAGTTATTAAAGCAGGTATATTAGAAGGAAAAATTTTAGACACTAATGGTGTTAAAGCTGTAGCAAGCATCCCTTCAAGAGAAGTACTTGTTGCAAAGTTACTAGGAAGCTTAAAGGCTCCAGTATCAAATTTAGTTTATATGTTAGAAGCAGTAAGAAAAAAGAAAGAAGAAGAAGCAGCTTAATGGTTGCATAAAATTTTAGGAGGTATATTATGGATTTCGAACAAATATTAGAAGCAATTGAAAAATTATCAGTTCTTGAATTAAATGAATTAGTTAAAGCAGCAGAAGAAAAATTTGGAGTTTCTGCAGCAGCACCTGTAGTAGTAGGTGGAGGAGCTGTAGCTGGTGGAGAAGGCGCTGGAGCAGCTGAAGAAAAATCTGAATTTGATGTAATTTTAGCATCAGTTGGAGCAGAAAAAATGAAAGTTGTTAAAGCTGTTAAAGATTTAAGCGGATTAGGATTAAAAGAAGCTAAAGAAATAGTTGACAACGCTCCAAAAGCTATTAAAGAAGGAGTAGCTAAAGAAGAAGCTGAACAAATGAAAGCTAAATTAGAAGAAGTAGGAGCTACTGTAGAGTTAAAGTAAGAAATTACTTCTATTATAATTTGAAAATTAAAGGTGGATTTTATATCCACTTTTTTTGTAATATTTTTTAATAATGATTATTAAGTATTGATTTATTTTCTTTAAAAATATATAATAAATAGGTAATACTATTTAAGAGGGAGTACTTTTAGTTTTTACTAGAAGAAAATACATATGAAGGTAAAAAGAGGAGATATTTTTTATGCTGATTTAAGCCCTGTTGTAGGTTCTGAACAAGGAGGAGTAAGACCTGTACTTGTTGTTCAAAACGATGTTGGAAATAAATACAGCCCGACCGTCATTATTGCAGCTATAACTTCTCAGATGAATAAAGTGAAACTTCCAACTCATGTTGAAGTTTCAGCGGAATTTGGACTTCCAAAAAATTCTGTTGTATTGTTGGAGCAAATAAGAACTATAGATAAAAAAAGACTTAGAGAAAAAGTTGGCTTTACAGATGAGTTCTTTATGAAAAAGGTTAATGAGGCGCTTTTAAAATCTGTTGGAGTTTAGTACATAGAGGGAAAATATGCTTGAATTAGTAAAAAACATAGATTTTGTAAAAAAAAATAAATTAAAAGTAAATAAAATAAGTGAAAAAGAATTTATTTTGGAAAATAAAAAAGAAAAGTATATTTTAAATCTGTTTCCTTTTGGCAAGTTTTCTAAAATAAGTAAAATTTTCGATTGTTTAAATAAATTATCTGAAGAATTTTCTAATATTTCTTATGAAGATATTGGAATTTTAAATGATAAGTTCTGTTATAGAATTATTCCTTTTGTTATTGATGAAAAAAATAATTTAACTGATGAAGAAGCTTATAATATAGGCTTTAAAGTTGGTAGATTTATTTTTGAATATCACAAAAGCTTTCAAGGTTGTGATTGTGGTAGATGGAATAAGCATTACAATTATAGGATAAATAAATTCTTACATAAGTATGGACTAGGAAAGTATAGAGGGAATCTTGATTATGTTCTTTTTGATTTTTTAGAAAGAAATAGATATTGTTTAAATGATAGAACTTGCACTACTATAATTGGAATTAACGGACTTAATGATATTAAGATATTAAAAAATGGAAAGTTTCAAATAATAGAGGAGTATAAAATTTTAAGGTCTGACGCTTACTTTGAGTTTAGAAATTTGAATCTATATTATGATAATAATGCAAACTTACTGACAGGAATTGTAGATGGTTATTTTAATAATAGTGTTCCAAGGGCTTTTTTTAAATTACTAGGAGTATATACTATTATTGAAAATTTGTATGATATTTTTGTTGAAAGTAATGATGTGGAAGATGAAATAATAAATGAAAATATAAAAAAGATTAACGATATTTATGATGGATTTTCAAGTATATATCCTATTTGGTATTTAAGACAGAAAAAATTTTAGTTAAAGTTGGAGAAATATGAAGAAATTTAATAGAAGAATTATAGGATTATTGTTATGTTGTCTAGTTTTTGGAGCTTGTTCAAAGAAAGAAGAAAATGTTGAAACAAAAAAAGAGAATAAAAATAATGAAAGTGCAAGCTTTAAGAAATTTTCAAAATCTTTTTTTGGCGTTTTTGATACAGATATAGCTTTTAGTGCATATTGTGCAAATGAAGAGGAATTTAATAAATACTATAAAGTATTGGAAGAAGATATGAAAAGATATCACAATCTTTACAATTCTTTTGAAAATGCTAATGAAAATAATATAAAAACTATAAATGATAATGCGGGAAAAGAACCTGTTAAGGTTGATAAAGAAATTATAGAGCTTTTGGAATTTTCTATTGAGAGTTATAAAAAACTCTCTGATAAAAATAATATTGCAATAGGAAGCGTAACTTCTCTTTGGAAGGCTGAAAAGGATGCAGCTGTTGATCTTAAGGGAAAACTTCCAGATGATAATAAAATAAAAGAGGGATTAAAACATACTAATATTGACAATATTGTAATTGATAAGAAAAATAGTACGGTTTTTCTAAAGGATAAGGATATGAAACTTGATGTTGGAGCTATTGCAAAAGGCTATTCAGTAGAAAAAGTTATGAATAAGTTAAAGTCAATAGGTTTAAAATCTGCAATAATTTCAGCAGGTGGAAATGTAAAAGCTATAGGAAGTCCTTTAGAAAAAGATAAAAACAAATGGGGAATAGGAATTCAAGATCCTAAGTTTGATTCAGAAAAAGTTGATATAAAAGAAGTCATTTATACAGATGAAACTTGTGCTGTAACTAGTGGAGATTATCAAAGATTTTATTATGTAGGAGATAAAGTTTATAATCATATCATTGACCCTAAAACTGGTTATCCTAAAGATAAAATAAAAAGTGTAACAGTTTTATGTAATGACTCTGGTCTTGCAGACTTTCTTTCAACAAGTTTATTTTTAATGGATGTTGAAGAAGGTAAAAAACTTTTAGAAAAAATCGAAGGTGCAGAAGCTTATTGGATTCTTTCTGACGGAAGTGTACATTTTACAGAAAAAATGGAAAAAATGTTGAAAAGTAAGGGAGCTACAAATAAATAATAGATATTTAAAGCTAGGATATTATCCTAGCTTTTTGTGTATTTATAAGTATTTGTTAAGTATTTTTACAAAATAATAATTTTATTATTTAATAATTTTTTTGCATAAGAATAATGAATGTAAAAAAATTTTTTTATTTTTATTAAAAAAGGGTTGAACAACGTTCATAAAAGTGTTATAATATTCAATGTAAAAAATGAACATTGTTCAATTTATAAAAAGGAGAGAATTATGACTAATATTAAAGATAAAAAAATAAGTAAAGAATATAAAATTATTCAATCTGCACTTGATTTATTTCAGGAAAAAGGATATGAGAAAACTACGATTAGAGATATTATGTTAAAAACTGAGTTTGGATTGGGAACTTTTTATTTATATTTTAAAAGTAAGCAAGATTTAAAAGAAAAAATAATTTTGGATAAAGCTATTAATTTAGTTGTTCAAGCTGAAAATAAATGTACACAAACTGATACTATTGAAAGATATACTTGTTTTGTAAATTATATTATAGACTATTTTATACAGAATCCTTTTGATTTAGAGTTAATATCGCATAATATGAGTTGGACTCTATATGCAAAGATTGAGAATGACGAAAGATTTATAGAAGCTGATACAACGTTAAAATTTATACTTAGTAAATATGAAAAGTTATTTTCACATGAATATACTGATTCACAGAAGTTATATATTCTTTCATTGACTATTGAAATTGTAATTTCAACTTGTAAAAGTGCAATGATGAAAGATTCTATTTTATCTATTGATGAAATGAAAGCAGTTTTATTTGAAGTAATTAAAAAAATATTGTTAAATAATGGAGATTAATATGAGAAAATTTGCAAAATTTATTTCACATCATCCAAGACTTGTATTACTTGTTATGACTTTGTTATTGATTCCTTCAATAATTAGTTATAAAAATACTGGTGTAAATTATGATATACTTTCATATTTGCCAGCAGATTTAAATTCAACACAAGGTCAAGATATTCTAGACAAAGATTTTAAAAACGCTGCAACAGGAATGGTAATTTTGGATGGTAGTGATAAAGAAGCCGAAGATTTAAAAAAGGAAATATTGAAAATAGATGGTGTTGAAGATGTTATTTCTAGAACGTCAATAATAGGTGATTCTGTTCCCAGTGATTTTTTACCAGATAAAATTAAAAATATTTTTTATTCAAAAGATAGTACATTGATGATGGTAAAATTTAATGAATCATCATCTTCATTTAAAACCATGAATGCTATTGAAAGTATAAGAAATATTAAATCCAATAAAAAATATCTAAGTGGGGTAAGTTCAATAGTTAAAGATACAAAAGATTTGATAGACAAGGAAACTATAATATATGTAGGATTAGCAATTGTTTTAGGCTTAATTATATTGAGTATTACTAATGAATCTACAGTTATTCCTTTTGTATTTATGTTAACAATAGGATATGCTGTAATTTATAATTTTGGAACTAATATATTCTTAGGCCAGATTTCGTACCTAACTAAAGCAATAGCTGCTGTTCTTCAATTGGCTGTAACTATGGACTATTCTATTTTCCTATATCATAGATATGTTGAAGAAAAGAAAAGAAGAAATAGTAGAAATGAAGCTATGGAAAGAGCGATAGAAAACACATTTACTTCTTTGTGCTCGTCATCTCTTACTACTATTGCAGGATTTTTAGTTTTGATTTTAATGAGATTAACACTGGGAAAAGATATTGGTCTTGTAATGGCTAAGGGTGTTCTAATTGGATTGTTATGTACTGTGATTGTCCTTCCACCAATGCTATTAATTGCTGAAAAAGCAGTAAATAGATATAATCACAAAGTTTTATTGCCGTCATTTAATAAGTTGGCAGATTTTGATATTAACAAAAGAAAAATATTAGCAATAGTTTTTCTTTTACTTTTTATTCCAGCGATTATCGGATCAAATAATACTAAACTATATTATAATTTGGATAGATCTTTGCCAAAAGATTTAGATTCTATTGTTTCATTAAATAAAATGAAAAAAGACTATAATATGGCAAGTACTCATTTTATAATTGTTAAGGAAGATTTATCAAATTCTAGTTTAACTTCTATGATTGATGAATTAGAAAAAGTAGATGGAATTAATAGTGTATTGAGTACACATTCTGTAACGGGAGTTACTTTACCTGCTGAGTTTTTGCCTGATAAATTAAGAGATAATTTTGTGAAGAATGGCTATCAAATGATAATGATAAACTCAGAATATCAAACTGCATCACCTGAAGTTAATGAGCAAATTAAAGAAATTAGAAATATTATATCTAAATATGATGATAAGGGATACTTAACAGGAGAAGCTGTATTGACAGATGATTTAACAGAAGTTTCTGAAAAAGACTTTAAAATGGTTAATATTGCTTCAATAGTAATTGTTTTTATTATTATAGCTATTGCATTTAAGTCTATAGGAATACCAATTATTTTAATATTAGCAATTGAATTAGCTATTCAAATTAATATGGCAATCCCTTACTTTATAGGACAAACAATACCATTTATTACTTCAATAATAATTGGAGTAATTCAATTGGGATCAACTATAGATTATTCTATTTTAATGACTGATAGATTTTTACATGAGTATAGTAAGACAAAAGATATAAATAATTCATTAAGAATTTCTGTAAAAGAAACATCTAAATCAATAGTAACAAGTGCATTATCATTTATGGCAGCTACTATTGGAGTTGGAATTTATTCTAAAATGGAAATAGTGTCTACAATATGTATGTTTTTAGCAAGGGGAGCGATTATAAGTATGTTAGTAATTATAATTTTGTTACCTGCTTTGTTGAGTGTAACTTTTCCATTTATTAAGAAAACAACAAAAAATTTGGCGTAAAGGAGTGTAAGATTATGAATAAAAAATTTCAAAAAGCTATAGCATTAGGTATAGTTTTTTCAATGATTATTGTAAATATTTCATTTGCAGAAGAAAAAAATACTATAAAAAAAAGTGAAACAGTTTATGTAACAATAGACGGAAATGAAGTCAAAGATAAGACAGTATCAGTTTGGTTAAATTCTGATAAAAATATTAATGTTAAAGATAAATCTGATTTAAAAGAAGTTAAGAATTTAAAAAATGATAAAACAGTAACCGAAGAAAACGGGTATTTAAATTGGAATGAATCTGAAAAAGACATATATTATCAAGGAAAAACTGATAAAAATTTACCTGTAGAGTTGACAGTAAAGTATTATTTAGATGATAAAGAAGTAACAAATTCAGAATTGGACGGAAAAAGTGGACATTTAAAAATAGTTTTAAGCTCTAAAAATAATAGACATGAAACTAAAAGTGTAAATGGGAAAACTCAAGAAGTTTATTCACCTTATATTGTTGCTACTGCTATGGTTTTTGATGATGAAAAAGTGAGTGATATAAAATCTGATGACGTTAAGATTATTAAAGATGGCAAAAACCAAATTGTTACCTCAATTTTAACTCCTGGATTAAAGCAAAATTTTGATAGCATTAATAAAGATAAAGATTTAAAAATATTTAAAGATTCAATATCTTTAGAAATGGAAATAAAGGATTATAAGCCTATTGAAATTTATTCAGTTATAACAAATGAATTCTTTCAAGAAAAGAAAAATTTAGATTCTATTGATAATTTAAAAGATGGAATACAACAATTAGAAGATAATTCTCAAAAATTATTTGATGCTTCAGTAAAATTATCTGAAGGACAAGAAAAATTAAATAATGGTATAGGTCAATTGCAAGGAGGAGTAAAGCAAATATATTCAGGAACAGAAAAATTATCTAGCTCAATGGAAAAAATTAAAGGAAAATTTGATTCTTTAGCACCAAAAGTTGGAGTGATTCAAAATTATATTTCTGAAATGTATAATGGTAGTTTACAACTTTTTTATGGCGTTAACAATTATACGGGTGCAGTTAGTAAAATAAGTGAAAATGTTGAAAAAATTCAAAATGGAGCAACCTTAATTGACAAAGGTTCAAACGATTTGGATAATGGAGTAAAAAAATTAAAAAATGCTACCGGAAAAATGAAGGAAGGTAGTAAAAAAATTGACAATTTAATCTCTCAAAAAGATGAATTATTAAATAAATCAACTCAGTTATCTCAAGGAATGAGTAATTTAGGAGCTAGCTATGGAAAGATTGTTTCTGCTATAGAAGAAATGTCTAAAAAGTCTATACAATTAAAGAATTCAACTAAAGAATTTAATACAAAAATACATCAAGTTGAAAATTCAACTAAGAGTTTAAATTCTAATATTTCTTTAGAAAATGATATTAAAAATTTAGAAGTAAAAGCAAATAATATTCAAAAAGTCATTGATGATTTATCAAACAAAAATAAAGATGGAAGTTTGACATCTGAGATATCTATCCTAAATAAAACAAAAAATGACTTGTTAAATGAATCAAAAACTTTGAAAGCAAAACAAACTGGTTTATCTAAACTAAATACTTTAGCACAAGCTATGTCAGAACTTGCAAGTAATTCTGATAAACTTTTAAAAGCAAATTCTGATTTATCTGATGGTTTATCAACTGTTTATACTAAGATGAATGAATCAAAAGCTCAACTTGAAAAATCAACAACAGATTTAAATGCAGGTCTTTCTAAAATTGGAGAAAGTATGAAAGGTGATGATTTAAAAGTTCTGAAATCTTCAATAGAACAACTAGATGGGGCAACAGGAAAAATAAAAACAGGAACTGAAAGTTTAAAATCAGCTACTAATCAAAATAAAGTTGCAATGGGAATGTTACAATCAGCGATGAGTAAATTAGATGAAAATTCTAATTCTTTAAAGAATGGTTCTGGGCAATTAGCTAATGGGTTAGGTGAATTTAAAACACAATCTCAAATTTTAAACTCATTATCTCAAGTCAAAGAACAAGCTATTATTCCATTCTCAAATGCTATTAATTCACTTAATGATGGACTTAAAAAAATGGATTCAAGTACCGATCAATTAAAAGAAGGTAGTGATAAACTGACTTCATCACAAAAAGAATTTAGTTCAAAATTAGGAGAATTTAAACAAAAGGGAATTGATGAATTAGAAAATAAAACAAAAGAAGTAAATGAATTTAAAGATATTTTAGATATAATGCTTTCTATGTCAAAACAAGATGCTTCATTCAGTGGAACAGATGATAACTTTGACACAAAATCTAGAATTATAGAAAAAATAAAATAAAAGTTATAATAAAAAGATAAAAACCCCTAAATCCATTTTATATGAATTTAGGGGTTTTTTGTGTATCAAATTTACTCTAGCTTTTTTTTATTTCTTCATATTTACAATTTGGACAAATAACTTTAATCTTTCCTTTTCCTTTTGGAATTCTGAGTTCTTGTCCACAATTTTTACATTTAAAATATTTGTAATTTTTTCTATCCTTAGATGAAAATTTTAAAAGTCTGGAGTATATGGGAGAAATTAGATTAAAAAATTTTAGTTGCTCCATTGCTCTTTTCCTTTTATTTTTTGAGAACATTCTAAAAATAGCAACAGAAAGAAAAACTAATGAAGTTATTGCTAAAATATTACTTTTTTTAAAAAGACTTATAATGGAAAATCCTAGTGAAAAGTAAATTATAATATTATTTAAAATATCCCAACCATATCTATCTTTCATAAAATTTAAAAATCTCTGTTTCATAACAACATCTCCTTAAAAATTATTAAACTAATTTGGTTATACCACAAAAAATACTTATATTAACAGTTTGATATTGTTTGTAATTTATGATAAAATAAAAAAGATGATTTGATTGTTGATAGAGGTGTTTTATGGAAAATTTTGGATTAAGTGTTAAATTTCAATACGATATTGATGTTTTTTTAGAAAAAATCGACGAATTTGCCGAAAATGATAATTATGGTTTTTCACTAGAAGAAGTTGATGGTGAAATGATTTTAAATTTTGAAATTCTTCCTTATCTGTCTTTGAATTTTAAAATTGATGATTTTATTGAAATGAAAACAGAAACTTGTTACTATGGAGCAGGCTATCATACCCTAGTTGTAAATTTTGTTAATGAATTATTTACATTCTTAGGATGTAAATTTGAAATAAAAGATGATACAGGTTTCTATAAATATAATAATTTTGAAAAACTTAATGAACTATATAATAGGTGGTTTAAAAATAGAGTAGAATTAATTTTAAATAATAGAGATAGTATTAGAATTAGATCTGTATTTATGGATAATCAAAAAGCTTTTCCTATAACTACTGAAGATTATGTTTGTACATATATGGGAGTAATGACTTTGTCCGAGTTTGAAAACTTGTATATAAATGATATTGAAGGACTTAAAAAAAGAGTTTTACTTTTTAACGAACAATTAATAGACCCTTATTCTGATGAAAATTACCTACTTTATCATGTTTGGAATAATTTAAAAGATTTAACATTAGTAGATGATTTTGATGAAAGATTGTCTATGGCAATGTTTATGTTTGAAAACTTAATCGAAAAAAATGTACTGATCCATTTACCGCAAAAATATTCCAGAGAAATATATAAATACTTAGGGGTTAATAAATTTTCAACATCAAATTTTGCATACAGAAAAGTTAGATATGAAGTTGGATATCATTTTTATGATAAATTTTTAAAGGATTTGGATTTTTCATTAAGGATACCAAGCTGGTTTGAATATAACAATAAAATTAAGGGTTATTTAACAACAGATAATGCTATATTTTTGAGTGAATATAGCAGTTCAGATGGCTTTGTTTTAGATGAAAAGTATCTATCTGAAAAAAGTACAGAAGATTTTAAAATTTTAATTTCTGATACAATTAACGAAAAAAAATTCTTTTTAGGATTTGACGATTTAGATGATGAATATGGCTATGTTTCACGACAAAATCAAAATGATATGAATTGTGAGGAAACAACTTGTCAGATTGTTGATGTAAGAAGAAATAAAATGTATGAAATATGTGTTTTAGGAACTGAATCATTAGATGTAATTAATCAAATGATTGGGTTAATGTAGGAGTTTTTTATGGATAAAGTAGGGAGAACAAAAGAGGATATTTTTAATGTTTTAAAAGATAGAATTGTAACTTTAGAATATGAACCTGGAAAAATACTAAATGAAATTGAATTATCTGAAGAGTTTGGAGTAAGTAGAACACCAATAAGAGCTGTATTTCAACAATTAGAGGCTATAAAATTAGTTGATATTGTTCCAAGATATGGTGTTCAGGTTGCAACACTAAACTTTTTAAATATTAAATCTCTATTTGAAGTTACAAAAGTTTTAGATCCACTTGCTACGAAGCTTGCAGTTTCAAAATTAACTGATAAAGATAAAAAAAGACTTAGAGAAATAGTTTCAACTTTAGAAACATATGATACAACAAAAGATTACCAAGAAGCAATTTTGCTAGATGAAGAATTTCACAAAATTGTTACAAAATCGTGTGCGAATCCTTGGCTTATAGATATATTATCAGATTTACATTGTCAAACGGAAAGATTATGGCATTATTGTGATATATATTTTAGTGATATGGAGATTTTTACTAGAACATTTAAAAAGATTGTGGAAGCATTTGAAAAAAAAGATGAAGAAATGGCTGAAAAATATGCAAGAGAGCATATTGAGGATTTTGTAGAAAAAATAAAATCAGCGTTATTATAATAATTTGAAGTGATTAGATTTACTAATCACTTTTTTTATTGTGAAACAACAAGGTTCTCGGGGACCATTTGATGTGAGGTGTTGTGGAAGAGTAGAATTCTTGATTTAATTTATAGAATAATTTTAAAAATATTTAGGAGTTAATCAATTTTTAGTAAATTTAATTTTAAATAAATTTAATTGTTAAAAAATTAAATAAAAAATTTACCATTATATAAATTTTGTTATTTATTACATTTTTGCAATTTTTTTCTATAAAAAAGTAAACTTTCATAAATTTTTTTTATAGTAACAATAATAGCTAAAAATCAATATATAATGAATAAATATTAACTATTTAACATTTTCATTCATAAAAAAACATATAAAATACTTTTGAAATACTTAAAATAATATATTATAATACATCTAACAAAGGAAGTGATTTATTTGAGTTTAAAAATTGTATCAAATAATTCTTTAGTAAAAGAAAAGTTTGATTGTGTTGAATTTGTTGATGGAAATTATATTGATGTTTTAATTGCTACAAGAGATTTAATACATAAAGGATGCTCCTTGGTAAGTCATCCTTTGCCAGCTAGTATCAGAATGGTCTTTTCTTCAATTAGAAGTATTGTGATTGAAGACGGTAACGGTTTTGATGAAAATAGCATTTTAATCATTGAAGAAGCAATTGACAAATATAATTTAACAATGAAGAATAGAAATGTTGATTTCAAAAATGTTAAAGATTATGAAATTGTCGATTTAACACTAGTTGAGAGTGCATTGGAAGAATATAAAGCACTTAGCAAACTGGAAAAATAAGTGGAGGTGGTATTTTGAAACTTCAAATGAACAGAATCTTCATTAAGGATTTGGCATTTGGTGAAGAAACTAAAGTAGAAAATCATACTTTATTTATTAACAAAGAAGAAATAGTTAATGAATTAAAGAAAGAACCAGGAGTTAAAGATATTGATATTGACTTTGCAAAACCTGGCGAAAAGGCAAGAATTATCCCTGTAAAGGACGTTATTGAACCTAGAGTAAAAATTGAAGGGGCAAAAGGATTTGCAGGAGTTACAACAGATGTTGCTCAATTAGGAGAAGGTGTTGTAAATGTTCTTTATGGAGCAGCAGTTGTTACAATTGGAGACATTGTAGGTTTCCAAGAAGGTGTTATTGATATGTGGGGAGAAGGAGCAAAATGGACTCCATTTTCTAAGACATATAATATCGTTGTAGATATTAAAGTTGTTGATGGATTACATCCACATGAACATGAAGAAGTTGTTAGACTTGTTGGACTTAAAGCAAGTGAATTAATCGGTGAAGCAGGAAGAAATGCTAAGATTGATGAAACTGTTGAGTATGGCATAGGTGACAATGATGAAGAAACCAAAAAATATCCTAATTTACCAAAGGTAGTTTATGTTGAAATGTTAATTTCACAAGGATTACTTCATGATGGATATATTTATGGAACATGTACAAGACAAACTTTACCTACATTAATTCATCCAAATGAAGAATTAGATGGAGCTGTAATAAGCGGAAACTGTGTTGCTGCATGTGATAAGATTACTACTTACCAACATCAAAATAATGCTTGTATTTTAGATTTATACAATAGACATGGAAAAGATATTAATTTCGTTGGTGTTGTATTAACTCCAGAACTTACAACTTTAGCTGGAAAATTCAGATGTTGTGATTACACTGCAAAACTTTGTAAACTACTTGGAGCTAATGGTGTAATAGTAAGTGAAGAAGGTTACGGAAATCCTGATTCAGACTTAGTAATGATTTGTACAAGACTTGAAAAACAAGGTATTAAAACTGTTCTTGTTACAGACGAATGTTCAGGCTGGGATGGAATGAGCCAACCATTAACAGATACATCAAAAGAATCAGTTGCTGTTATTTCAACAGGTAATGTAAGTCATGTTGTTCATTTAGAAAAAGCTGATAAAGTATTAGGAGATTCAGAAGCTATTGCTAATTTAGCTGGTGGCTGGGATGGAGCTTATAATCCTGAAACTGGAACTCTTGAATGTGAATTGAATGCCGTTATAGGAGCTACTTCCGAAATAGGTTATCACAATGCAACTGTTGAATTATACTAAGAGGGGTGAGAGTTTTGAGTAAAAAAGTATTATATTATATCAACCAATTTTTTGGACAAATTGGTGGAGAAGAAATGGCTCATGTAGCTCCAACTTTTGATGAAAAAGCAGTTGGACCTGCAATGGGTTTTGAAAGAAGTTTAGGACAAGACACAAAAGTTGTTGGAACAATTATTTGTGGTGATAACTTCTTTAAT
Source organism: Parvimonas sp. D2 (assembly GCF_035282635.1). Lineage (NCBI taxonomy): Bacteria > Bacillati > Bacillota > Tissierellia > Tissierellales > Peptoniphilaceae > Parvimonas > Parvimonas sp. D2. Next base: position 322,862 of record NZ_JAYKBO010000001.1, on the reverse strand, counting down.
GAAAATTTAGACGAATCTTTAAAATTTATAAAAGAAGTAATGGATAAAGTTAATCCTGACATTGTTGTAGCAGGACCTGCATTTAATGCTGGTAGATATGGTATGGCTTGTGCTGGAGTTGCAAAATTTGTAACAGAAAATTACAATATCCCAGTTGTTACAGGAATGTATGAAGAAAACCCAGGACTTGACGCTTGTAAGTCAATCGCTTATGTAGTTCCAACAGGAAATGTTGCTAGTTCAATGGGTAAAGCACTTCCAGTAATGGGAAAATTAACTTTAAAATTATTAAATGGTGAAGTTGTTAAACCTTTAGTAGATGGATATTTTGCTCAAGGTAAGAGACTAACTGTTTTATCTGAAAAAATTGGTGCTGCAAGAGCAACTGATATGTTGATGAAGAGATTAAGAGGAGAAGAATTTGAAACAGAACTTCCAATGCCAGTATTTGACAAAGTAGAACCTGCAAAAGCCATTGCAGACTTATCAAAAGCTGTTATTGCAGTTGTTACAAGTGGTGGTATTGTTCCATTAGGAAATCCTGACAAAATTCAATCAGCATCTGCACAAAAGTGGGGTAAATATGATATTTCTGCTTTAAACGAATTGGGAAAAGATTATTGTACAATACATGGTGGTTATGACCCTGTTTATGCAAATGAAAAGCCTGATAGAGTAGCTCCAGTTGATATTCTTAAAGAGATGGAAAAAGAAGGAAAAATTGGAGAAGTTTATAAATATTTCTATACTACTACTGGAACAGGCACAGCAGTTGGAAATTCTATTAAATTTGGTGTAGAAATTGGTAAAGAATTGAAAGAAGCCGGAGTTGACGGTGTTATACTAACTTCTACTTGAGGTACTTGTACACGTTGCGGTGCAACGATAGTAAAAGAAATCGAAAGATATGGTATTCCAATTGTTCATATGGCTACAATTGTTACTATTTCAAAATCTGTAGGAGCAAATAGAATCGTGCCTACAGTTGCAATTCCTTATCCTGTAGGGGATGCAAGTTTAGAAAAAGATAAAGAATATGCAGTTAGAAGAGATTTAGTTGAAAGAGCGGTTGACTCTTTAGCAACAACTATAGAAGAAGCAACATTTTTCTAAAGAAAAATTTGTTATAAAATACATTCCACTTACAGACTATTCTGTAAGTGGAGTGTTACTCTAAAATTATAGGAGGATAAATTTATGGAAGAAAACAGAAGTAATTGGAATAGTAGGTTTGGTTACATTATGGCTGCCGCCGGATTTTCAATAGGCCTTGGAAACGTTTGGAGATTTCCTTACTTAGTAGGAACAAATGGTGGTGGAGCATTCGTATTAATTTACTTAGCTATTTGTGTATTAATAGGTGTTCCTCTATTTTATATGGAAGTTGCCTTAGGTAGAAAAGCAATGTCAAGTCCGATCGTTGGTATGAGAAAACTAACTAAAAAAGGTAGCCCTTGGGTAAGTTTTGGTTGGCTTGGAGTTTTAAGTGCATTTTTCATTTTAACTTACTATATTAACATCATGGGTTGGATAATGGCTTATATTGTTAAGATGATTACAGGATCTATGAAAGGATTTACTGCAGAACAATTTACAGCTAACTTCAATGATTTGATGGCTAGCCCAACTCAGTTATTATTCTGGACATTTGTTTGTACAGTAATAATAGGAGTCATAGCTGCTAAAAACTTAAATTCAGGTCTTGAAAAAGCTTGTAAGTTTATGATGCCAGCATTATTTATTATGTTAATTATAGTAGTTATAAGATCCGTAACATTACCAGGAGCTGGAGAAGGTATTAAATGGTATTTAAATGTTGACTTCTCAAAAGTAACTCCTCAAACATTTCTTACTGCATTAGGACAATGTTTCTTCTCAGTTGGTATAGCTAGTGGTGGAGCTTTCGTATATGGTTCTTACCTAAAGAAAGATTCTAATATTCCTGAAGACGGATTAATGGTAGTTGGATTTGATACATTAGCAGCTTTAATTGCTGGTTTTGCAACATTCCCTGCAGTATTCGCATTAGGATTAAAACCAGATTCTGGTTCTAACTTATTATTCGTAACAATGTCAAATGTATTTATGAATATGCCATTTGGACAAGTATTTGGATTTATGTTCTTCTTATTAATGTTCTTTGCGGCATTATCAAGTGCTTTAGGATACTTAGAACCAATAAGTTCTTCATTCTCAGATATGTTAAAATTATCAAGAGCTAAAGGAACAATTTACGCTTTAGTATCAATATTTATAGTTGGACTTTTTACAATATTTGGATTAAATATAATGAGTGGAGTTAAAGTTCTAGGAAAGAATTTATTTGACTTTGCAGATTATCTATCTGGAAATATAATGATGCCACTTGGTGCGATAGCATTAATACTTTATGTATTATTCGTTTGGAAATTTGATAACTTCAAAGAAGAAGTTAACGTAGGAGCTAAAGGACTTAGAGTTCCATCTTTCTTCAAACCAATAGCTTATTTATTACCAATAGCATTAATAATTATATTTGTTGCAGGTTTAGGTATATTTTAAATAAGAACTGGAGATATGTTAATTTAATACACAACTCACCTATAAAATTTATTAAAAAACTCAGGCATGTTGATTGCCTGAGTTTTTTGTGTAATATTATAATTTTTTAATTTTCATTAAATATCATATCATTATTAATTTTTGTATAGAATAATTTTTTTACTGTTTCAAAATCATTATTGAAATTTCCTAGAATCCACATTATTTTTGTAACTGTTGCTTCTGTAGTCATATTGTGAGATTCTAAATAAGATATTGAGCTTATTCTCTTTCCAACTTCGTAAACTCCAACATCAGAACCTTCTTGTGGTACTTGAGTTGTCATTATTATTGTCTTTTGATTATTGTATTCTAAAATTAGTTTCTTTAGTTCTGTTTCTATTGTTTTTGGAATTCCGCCAACACCAAAACTTTCTATTATTATTGCATCGTAGTTTTTGAAAATTTCAGGTAGAATTTTAGCAGTCATTGAAGGAATTAGTTTTAATACAAAAACATTAGTATTTAATGAGTCATAAAACTTAACTTCTTTATTTTCATCTTCATTGTTTATATATCTATAAATTTTTTCATCTTGCATAATTGCTAGGAATGGAAAGTTTACAGATGAGAAAGCGTCAAAGCTTTTAGTTCTTTCTTTTCTTGCTCTTGTTCCAGCAATTACTTTTCCGTCAAAGACAATACTTACACCCTTTGAACTACTTTTTGACGCATATAAAAGGCTATTTAACAAATTATTTTTTGCGTCCGTTATATGCATATCTATTGACTTTTGAGAACCAGTTAAAACAATAGGTTTTTGACTATTTTGTATTAAATATGATAAGGCTGAAGCAGTATATGCCATGGTATCTGTTCCATGAGTTATAACAAAACCGTCATATTTTTTATAATTATTTTTTATTTCATCTTTTATTCTTAACCAGTGTTCAGGTTGCATATCTGTCGAATCTACATTTAAAAGATTTATTGTATCTATTTCGAAATCTAGTTTTGTAAAATTTAAATATTCAAGTAATTTTTTTGAATTGATTTTTGGTGTCAAACCTTCATCAGTTGGCATTGATGCTATTGTTCCGCCTGTTGAAATTAATAAAATTTTTTTCATAACCTAAAACCCCTAAATAATAATTTTTTTAATCAGATATATTATATCACAAAATATAAATATTAAAATATAAATTACGATTATTGTTTTAATAAATTTTTTATCAACAATAGACCATTTGGACTTACATGTAATCCTTGAATATTGTTGTGTACAAGTACTGAAAATGAACGTTTATATAACGGGAAAATAAGATTATCTTTTTTAATATCTTCAATTGAAGTATACATTTTCGAAAAGTCATCATTTTGTAAATAATGATTTATATAGTATTTAATATCCATTTCATCAGTTGTACCTATATTAAATGTTGAATGTGTAATTGATGCATTGCTATCACCTGTAATACTTACTTTTATTCTGTATTTATCAATCCATTCCTTAGACAATGAAGCCAAAATTCTTTCTGATAACTTTGTTCCATTATGTTTTAAAGTGAGAATTTCATTTTGTAAATTTGAAGATTTTAAAATTTCATCAAATTCATTTTTCAACTTAGAAATTTGATCTGAAACTAAATTTTCTTTTTTAAATATAGGTTCAGAATTGTTGTACAAAATGAATTCTGCTAAAAATTTAGAATCTATTAGAGATTCCAAATTTTTTCTCAAAGTGTTATTTTGTAACATTTTATTTTCTGTATCTAGTTTTAGAAATTCAAAAATATTAGTTTTGAAATTTAAAAGTTCAGGTTTTTTACTTGAGTCAAGACGTCTTTCATAAGGGATTTCATAAAATGGAAGGCCGAAAAAGTCAATTTGTTTTAAGTCGAAAAGTTGATAAGCTAATATCTCATTTTCTACTAATTTCAAAGTTACTTTTTTAATCTTTGTATTTACATTATCCCAATAATTTTCATTTTGTTCTAAAATTATTTCTTCATCTGTGTAGCTTTTTAATTTAAAAGCACTATTAGTAATAAGATTTTCTTTGTCAATCTTACTATCTTTTTTAGTAGGGAACATAAATACATTTGAAAGAATTTCATCAAAGTTTTTAACAGGATATTCCATATTGACTTCTATGGTATTTTTATCTGTAATCGTAATTCCTTTAAATTCATTTGATTTTATTTTTCCATCATATAATTTTTTTGCATCTTTAATAAAAAATAGTTTAAAAGCATTAGGATTATTATTTTCTTTATTTAGAATACTAATCCAAGATTGTACATAATCTTCAGCTGTAATATTTGATCCGTCTGACCATTTTAAATTTTCTCTAAGAGTAATTGTCCATTTTTTAAAATCTTGACTTTTTTCAATACTCTCAGCTTGATTTAAAGCAACTTTTCCATGTGATGAATATTCAGTAAGTCCTTCAAAAAGTTGAGATACGACTGAGTCATTATTTAAACTATTTGATAATTTGGGATTAAAATTATAATCTTGTTTTTTAATAGCAGTTACTATTTCTGTATTTGAAGTTTTAGAATTATCATTTTGTTTTTCTTTTTTGTTATTTGAGCAGGACACTAGAATAAATGCTATTAATATTAAAAATATTTTTGAAAATTTCTTCATAATATTCTCCTTAAAATTTTTCTAATAGATATATTTTATCATAATTATATAAAAAATAAAATAATTACAAAAAAGTAATAAAAAAATAAAAGTTATAGTGATTTAAATCACAATTATTAAATTTCTAAAAATTTATTGTTAAAAAATTAAATAAGTTTTGATATATCTTATTAATATGAGGTAAATACATAATACAAAATAATAATTTTGATATTTAATTTTGGAGGTTTATTGTGAGTAGTTCAAAAAAATTAACAAAAAAAGAACTTTTGGAAATGTATGACAAAATGTTACTTATAAGACATTTTGATATGGAACTTAGTAAATTATATTCAAGAGGTTTTATTCATGGAATGACACATTATTCTGTTGGAGAAGAAGCTGCGAATGTAGGTGCTATTTATCCCATGAGAAAAGAAGATTTAATGTATTCAAATCATAGAGGACATGGTCAAACAATTACAAAAGGTATTGATATAAATAAAATGATGGCAGAAATTTTGGGGAAATCTACTGGTCAATGTAAAGGTCGTGGGGGCAGTATGCATCTTTACAATTTGGAAGTAAACAATATGGGATGTAATGGTATTGTTGGCGGTGGACATGGTTTAAGTACAGGTGCTGCTCTTGCTCAAAAGATGAAAAAGACAGGAAATGTTGTTGTTTGTTGTATGGGTGAAAGTGCTACAAATGAAGGAAGTTTTCATGAATGTTTAAATATGGCATCAATATGGAAATTACCTTTAATATTTTATGTAATAAATAATAAATATGGTATTTCAATGTCTCAACAAAGATCAATGACTGTTGAAAGAGTTGTTGATAGAGCAGAGGCTTATAAAGTGAAATCAATTTATGTTGAAGATGGTAATAATGTTTTAGATGTTTATGATGCTATGAGTGAAGCACTTGATTACGCTAGGAAAGGTAATGGACCTGTTTTGGTTGAAGCGAAAAGCTATAGATGGTTTGGTCACTCTGCTTCAGATGCAGGAAAATATAGAGATAAAAAAGAAGTTGACGAATGGAAAGAAAAAGATCCTAATGTTGCATTTAAAAAATATTTGGTTGAAAATAAAATTGCGACTGAAAGTGAACTTGATGAAATGGAAGAAAGTGTAAAGAAAGTAATCGCTGATGCAATAACTTTTGCTAAGGAGTCACCTTTAGCAGATGAAAAAGATGCTTGTACTGACAATTATGCTTAATATTATTTAATAGGAGAAGATTATGACTAGTGAAATAAAGATTATGACTTTGCGTGAAGCAATAAAAGAAGCAATGTCCGAAGAAATGCGTAGAGATGAAAATGTATTTTTAATGGGAGAAGATGTTGGTATTTTCGGAGGAGATTTCGGAACTACTGTCGGAATGCTTGAAGAATTTGGAGAAGAAAGAGTTAGAGATTGTCCTATAAGTGAAGCTGCTATAGCAGGAGCTGCCGCAGGTGCAGCGTCTGTTGGAATGCGCCCTATCGTTGATTTAACTTTTATGGATTTTGTTACAATAGCAATGGATGCTATAGTAAATGAAGCTGCTCCAATGAGATATATGTTAGGTGGAGAAGTAAGTGTTCCAGTTGTTTATCGTTGTGCATCTGGATCTGGTACTGGAGCCGCTGCTCAACACTGCAAGGCTCTTGAATCATGGTTCTGTCATATTCCGGGATTAAAAGTTGTTGCTCCTGGAACAGTGAACGATGCTTATGGAATATTAAAAGCATCAATAAGAGATAATAATCCAGTAATTTTCATTGAATCTAAAGCCCTTTTTGGAAGAAAAGGCGAAGTAAAGGTTGGAGAAATCGTTGAAATTGGAAAAGGAGAAGTTAAAGTTGAAGGCAAAGATGTAACTTTAGTTTCTTGGGGAAGAATGTTAGAAAGAGCATTACAAGCTGCCGAAGAATTGAAAGCTGAAGGAATCAGTGTAGAGGTTGTTGACCCAATAACATTAGTACCTTTAGATGAAGACTTGATAGTTGAATCTGTTAAGAAAACAGGAAGACTTGTTCTTTGCCATGATTCATTTAAAACAGGTGGATTTGGTGGAGAAATTTCAGCTAGAATTGCTGAAAGCGATGCTTTTGATTATTTAGATGCACCAATTTATAGACTTGCTGGAGCCGACACAAATATACCTTCTGCTAAAAACTTAGAAGCAGTAATTGTACCAAGTGTTGAAGATATCAAAAATACAATTAGAAAAGCAGTTAATAGATAGGAGGAAATTATGTCTGATATAAAATTAAGAGCAACACCTGCTGCAAGATTTTTATCTAAGCAAAGTAATATCGACTTATCATTGCTAAAAGGAACAGGTCCAAAGGGAAGAATTCAAAAAGAAGATGTTTTAAATTTTAAAAATTTTGGAATTATTAAAGTTTCTTCTCTTGCGAAAAAAATTGCAGAAGTTGAAGGTATTGATTTAAATAATGTAATTGGAACAGGAGTTAATGGTAAGATTTTAAAGGAAGATGTTTTAGAATTTCTAACAAATAAAGATGTAATTTCCACAGAAAAAGCAGTTGAAGAACAACAAGTTGAAACTCAAGAAGTTAAAAAATCATATGGTGAAGTTGAAGAAGTTCCAATGTCAATGATGAGAAGAACTGTTGCCAAGAGAATGAGTGAAAGTTATTTCACAGCACCAGTTTTTGTAGCAAATATAGAAGTTGATATGACTGAAGTTAAAAACTTAAGAGCTAATATTATGCAACAATTAATTGATGAAACAGGATATAAACTTACTATTACAGATATAATTTCTTTAGCAACTGTTAAGAGTTTAATGAAACATCCATATGTAAATTGTAGTTTATCAGCAGATGGAACTAAAATTTTACTTCATAAATATGTAAATCTTGCTATGGCTGTGGGTCTTGAAAGTGGACTTTTAACTCCTGTTGTTAAAAATGCTGAGAAAATGAATTTAAGAGAACTTATGATTTCATTAAAAGATTTAACTAAAAAAGCTGTTGAAATGAAATTAGAGTCAGAAGAATTAGAAGACAGTACATTTACAATTAGTAATTTAGGAATGTTTGGAATTGATTCTTTTGCTCCTATTATAAATCAACCTAATAGTGCTATTTTAGGTGTAAGTGCAACTGTTGATAAGCCAGTTGTTGTAAATGGAGAAATAACTGTAAAACCTATTATGAAATTATCAATTACTGTTGATCATAGGGTTGTTGATGGAATGGAAGCAGCGAAGTTTTTAAATACTTTGAAAAATTATTTAGAAAATCCTATTTCGATTTTAGTTTAATGTGAGGAGAAAATTATGTTAACAGAAGTAATAATGCCAAAAGCTGGTAGTGAAATGGAAGAAGGCCAAATTGTAAAATGGCTTAAAAAAGAAGGCGACAAAGTTGAAGCTGGAGAAATAATTTTAGAAATTATGACTGATAAGGTTAATATGGAAATTGAAGCCGAGGCTTCAGGAACCTTGCTTAAAATATTAAAACATGATGGAGAAATTGTTCCAGTAATAACAACTATTGCTTATATTGGAGATGAAGGAGATGTTATTCCTGAAACTGCTTCAGCACCTGTTAAAGAAGAAGTTAAGGAAGAAGTAAAAGAAAAGACTGAAGAAAAAGTAGTTGAAGTTAAAGCTGAAACTAAAAAAGATTTAAAAGACGGCGAATATGATGTTGTTGTAATTGGTGCTGGTCCTGCAGGTTATTATTCAGCAATTAAAGCTGCTCAAAAAGGAGCAAAAGTTGCAATAGCTGAAAATAATAAATTTGGTGGTACTTGCTTGAATAGAGGATGTATTCCAACAAAAACATATTTACAAAATGTTGAAGATATAGAAAGAATTAAAGCATCAAGCAAGAGAGGAATCATTTTAGAAAATGATAATGCTACTGTTGATGTTGCAAAGGCTTTAAAATTCAAAAATTCAATAGTAAAGAAACTTACAGCTGGAGTAGAATTCTTATTAAAGAGCAATTCAGTAGAAATATTTAAAGAAACAGCTTATATTAATTCAAATGGAAATGTTACTTTAGAAAGCGGAAAAGAGCTTGTATGTGGTTCTGTAATTTTTGCTGGTGGATCTAAATGTGTTAAAAATATTAAAGGTTCAGATAATTCAAATGTTATAGATACTGATGAAGCTTTGGATTTAAAAGAAGCACCTGAATCATTAGTAATAATCGGAGCAGATTATATTGGAGTTGAAATGGCTCAAATATTCAGTTCTTTCGGAAGTAAAGTAACTGTTGTTGAAAGAAAAGAAACAGCAATTGAAGTTGTAGATTCAGAAGTTTCTTCAATTTTAATCAAGTCTTTAGAAAAATCAGGAATTAAATTTATCTTTGGTAAAGAAATTACTGAAATTTCTGGAGAAAAAGTATTAGCAGGTTCAGAAGAAGTTGCTAGTGCAAAAGTAATTTTACTTACAACTAGAGAAGCTGATTTAACCGCATTAAAAGATGTGAAACTTGAAGTTTCAAATGGAAATGTAGTTGCTAATGAAAAAATGCAATCAAGTTTAAAGAATATTTATGTTCCTGGAGATGTTAATGGTAAAAATCTTCTTGCACATGCTGCATTTAAAATGGGATATGTTGCTGCTTCAGAAATAATTGAAGGCAAATCAGACAAATACAATAACAATGTTATTCCAAGAGCAATTTACACATATCCTGAAATAGGAAGTGTAGGGATAACTGAAGAAGAAGCAAAGAAATCTTATGATGTAAAAGTTGGTAAATTTAACTATGGTGCAAACGGAAGGGCTTTAGCTCACGGGGATTCATCAGGAATGGTTAAGATTATTTCTGATGCAAGATATGGCGAAATTTTAGGAGCTCATATTGTTGGACCTAGAGCATCCGAGTTGATTAATGAAGTTTCAATTTTAATGCAATCAGAAGTTATTGTTGAAGAAGCAATTAAAATGGTATTTGGACATCCAACTTTCTCAGAAGCAATTTATGAAGCAATTGCTGATGTAGAAGGAGTTAGTGTACATTTACCTAAAAAGTAAAAATAATAAAATTTGTTTAAAAAAAGGATAGAATTCTATCCTTTTTTTAATGAATATGATAAAATAGTTCTAATACTTTTGGAATTGAGGAGAAATTATGATTTTTATTAAAAATAAAATTACTGATGTATATTTTAATTTGGCTATGGAAGAATATATTTTTGAAAAATTTAAAGAAGATGAAGTTTTTATGCTTTGGATTAATGAACCTTCTGTAGTTATTGGAAAACACCAAAATTTAATTGAAGAATTAAATATGAAATACTGTTTTGAAAATAATATCAAGATTGCAAGAAGACTTTCTGGTGGTGGTACAGTTGTTCATGATTTTGGAAATCTAAATTATACTTACATAACAAATACAACAGGAGATACTGCACTTGATTTTAAGGAATTTTTAAAACCTATGTATAATGCTCTTTTGAATTTGAAAATAGATGCTAATATTTCTCCAAGAAATGACTTTAGAGTTGAGGAAAAGAAAATTTGTGGACATTCTCAATTTATGAGAAAGAAAAGAGTTCTACATCATGGTTGCATTTTGTTTGATAGTAATTTAGATAATTTAAGAAATGCATTGAATGTAGAAAACAAAAAAATTATTTCAAAATCTGCAAAATCCGTTAAGAGTAGTGTTGCAAATTTAAAAGAAATTTCAAAGCTAGATTACGAAATTTCAGATTTTTTAGAAAAATTAAAAAATGAAATTTTAAAAACTCAAGAGAATTTTGAAATATATGAATTAACAAAAGAGGATATTTTCAAAATAGATAAAATAAAATCTGAAAAATATGAAACAAAAGACTGGATATATGGACAATCTCCTAAATGTACTTTTATCTTAGATGAGGAAAGAGATTACACTGTTGAAATTGATAATGGAAGAATTGAAAAAATAAATATGGTAGCTAAAAGTAAACTTGACAGTTTAATTGGACTGTATTTTGAATATGAAGAAATAAAAAATAAAATAGATGAGTTGAATATAAAAGACGATTATGCTCAGAAATTTATAGAAATTTAAGGTGATTATATGCTATTTTTAAAAGAGATGAATATTGAAGATGCAAAGAAAGAATATATTGCAATAACTTCGATTCCTAAAGATGAGAATGGATTTGAGAATAAATTTTATAATGTTTCATTTGAAGAATTTGTAAATGAGATAATTCCAACTTGTGAAAAACAATCTAAGGGAATAGATTTAAAACCTAATAGAGTTCCTCAAAATTATTATTTCCTATGGGACGATGATGAAATTGTGGGTCTTTTTAAAGTGCGAAAAAAACTTAATGACTCTTTAAGAAAGGGAGCAGGGCATATCGGTTATGGAATTATAAAAAAATATAGAAAAAGAGGCTATGCAACGAGAGGCCTTAAATTAGTAATCGAGCTTATAAAAGATGAAATAAAAGAGGATGAAATTTATATGAGTGTAAATAAGGATAATCCTTACTCTTTAAAAACTCAGCTAAACTGTAGGGCTTATATATTTAATGAAAATGAAGACCACTATTTTACTAGAATTAAAATTTAAGATTTATATTTAAAAATGACAATTCAAAATGGGATTGTCTTTTTTGATAAATAGGCATAAAATCAATAAAACTATTTTACTTTTTTACGTATATATGCTATAATTAATTGTTATGCGTTGTATATATAATATAGAAAGGAAAGTATATGAGAAATATTGAAAATATAAGAAATGTTGCAATTATAGCACATGTTGACCATGGTAAAACTACTTTGGTAGATTGTTTATTAAAAAGTAGCGGTGTTTTTAGAGAAAATCAAGACGTAAAAGAAAGAGTAATGGACTCAAATGATATAGAAAGAGAAAGAGGAATTACAATTCTTTCAAAAAATACTGCCATTGATTATAATGGAATAAAAATTAATGTAATTGATACACCAGGACATGCCGATTTTGGTGGAGAAGTTGAACGTGTTTTAAAAATGGCAAATGGAGTTATACTAGTAGTTGATGCTTTTGAAGGACCTATGCCTCAAACTAAATTTGTTTTGAGAAAAGCTTTTGAACTTAAATTGCCAACCATTATTTGCATAAATAAAATTGATAGACCTGAAGCTAGATGTGAAGAAGTTGTTGATGAAGTTTTAGATTTATTTATCCAACTTGATGCATCTGAAGATTATTTAGAAAGTCCTTTTGTTTTTGCGTCTGCAAGATCTGGATATGCAACTATGGACTTTAACAAAAAGACTGAAGATATGAAAACTCTTTTGGATGTTATTGTTGACTATATTCCTGCACCAAAAGGAGATGAAAATGCGCCTTTTAAATTACTTATTTCTACTACTGATTATAATGAGTATGTAGGAAGAATAGGTATTGGTAAAATAGAAAGCGGTAGTGTTAAGCTTGGAGATGATGCTGTAATTGTAAATTATAATGACAGCAGTATAAATAAGAAAATAAAAATTACTAAAATATATGAATTTGAAAATTTATCTAGAAAAGAAGTTGAGAGCTCTTCTGTAGGAAATATTATTGCGGTAACAGGGGTTGAAGGGATTAGTATTGGAGATACTCTTTGCTCTTTGGAAGATGTAACACCTCTTCCATTTGTAAAGATTTCTGAACCTACTCTTGCTATGAATTTTATAGTTAATAATTCTCCTTTTGCTGGGAAAGAGGGGAAATTTGTTACAAGTAGACAAATTCGTGCAAGACTTTATAAAGAATTAGAAACGGATGTAAGTTTAAGAGTTGAAGACACAGATTCAACCGATAGTTTTAGAGTTTCTGGAAGAGGAGAACTTCATCTTTCAGTTTTAATTGAAAATATGAGAAGAGAAGGTTATGAATTTCAAGTTTCAAAACCTGAAGTTCTATACAAAAAAGATGAAAATGGTAAATTATTAGAACCAATAGAAACTGTAACAATAGATGTAGATCAAGAATTTGTTGGTTCTGTTATAGAAAAGTTAGGACAAAGAAAAGCTGATTTAGTTAATATGAATCCTTCACAAGCAGGATATACAAGACTTATATTTAATATTCCTGCAAGAGGACTTATTGGATATCGTTCAGAGTTTTTAACTGATACTAGAGGAAGTGGAACTTTAAATACTGAATTTAAAGGTTATGAACCTTTCAAAGGCGAAATTCCAAAGAGAAATGTTGGCTCATTAATTTGTTTTGAAACTGGTGTGGCAACAGCTTATGGATTAAATTCAGCACAAGAAAGAGGAATATTATTTATTTCTCCTCAAGCGGAAGTTTATGAAGGAATGGTTGTTGGTTCTAATGCTAAGGGACTTGATATTGAAGTTAATGTTTGTAAAAAGAAACAACAAACAAATATTAGATCATCAGCATCTGATGATGCTTTAAAACTTAGTCCGCCAAAGATTATGAGTTTGGAAGAAATGTTGGAATTTATTGAAAGTGATGAATATATTGAAGTAACTCCAAAGAGTTTAAGAATGAGAAAGAAGATATTGGATTCACAATTAAGATATAAATCTAAGAAAAATAATAAATAGTTTAATAATATGTCATAAATGTGGTATAATAATTGTAAGTTTATATGTTATAAGGATAGATGTATTTTTAGCATAATGAAATAAATATATTAATTGAGAAAAAATTTATATTTAAATAAAAAATATTTTGGAGGGATTTGTTTGCCTAAGATATTAGTAAGAAAAAGTGCTCCTTTAGAAGGTTCTGTAAAGATTGATGGAGCAAAGAATGCAGCACTACCTATTATAGCTGCTTCGCTTTTAGGAACTGAACCAATAGTGCTAGAAGATGTTCCTAATTTAGTAGATGTTAAGATAATTTTAAAAGTTTTAGAAAGTTTAGGTGCAAAAGTTGAATTTTTGTCTGAAAATAGAGTTTCTATTGATTCAAGTAAGATTAATTCTTTTGTAACTGATAGAAGTTTGATGGAAAAGATGAGAGCATCATTCTTGGTAATGGGTCCATTACTTGCAAGATTTGGAAGAGCAGATGCATTTTTACCTGGTGGTTGTGCTATAGGTTCTAGACCAATTGATTTGCATTTAAAGGGATTTAAAATTTTAGGGGCTTTAATTGAAGAAGAACCTGATAAAGTTTCAGCAAGATGCGAAAAACTTTATGGAGATACAATTTATTTGGATTTTCCATCAGTAGGTGCAACACAAAATATAATGATGGCTGCAACTCTAGCTAAAGGTGAAACTATAATTGAAAATGCTGCAAAAGAGCCTGAAATTGTAGATTTAGGAAATTTTTTAAATAAAATGGGAGCGAAAGTCTCAGGAGCAGGAACTTCTACTATTAGAATTATAGGTGTAGAAAAATTAGGTGGTACAGTTCATACTATTATTCCTGACAGGATAGAAGCTGCTACATTTATGATAGCTGCTGCAATTACTGGTGGAAAAGTTGTAGTTCAAAATTGTATTTCAAATCATATAAAACCTGTTATTGCTAAATTGAAAGAAACAGGTGCTTATGTTGTTGTAAATGAAGATGAGGATTCAATTTTTGTAAAGGGTGGCGATAAGATTAAAGGTACAGATATTAAGACTTTACCTTATCCTGGTTTTCCAACAGATGTTCAAGCTCAATTTATGGCTTATTTATGTGTATGTGAAGACCAAGCAAAAGTTACAGAAACAGTTTTTGAAAATAGATTTATGCATGTTGAAGAGCTTAATAAAATGGGAGCTATAATTGCTACAAGTGGGAAAGAAGCTAGAATTGCCGGAGTTAGACAACTTGTTGGAGCAGAAGTTAACGCTACAGATTTAAGAGCGGGAGCTGCGCTTGTTTTAGCGGGCCTTGTTGCTGAAGGTACTACAACCATTGGAAATATATATCATATAGATAGAGGATATAATGATTTTGTTGGTAAAATGAGATCATTGGGTGCTAATATTGAAAGAATAGAAGATTAATTTTTTAGGAAACTAGTTATAGTTTCCTAAATTTATATACAGGAGAATTTATGAAATTAACAGGAGAAGTTATAAAGGTCAGATATGTAAATGAAGAAAATGGATATTCTGTTTTTGACTTGAATACAAGTGATGGTGAAATCAAAATTGTAGGAATTTTTGATTCTGTTAATGTTGGAGAAAGTTTAGAAGTTGAAGGGGAGTTCACATATGATAACAAATATGGAGAACAGCTTAATGTAACTTCTTATCAAAAAAAATTACCTAGTTCTATTACTGAAATTCAAAAATATTTAGCTAGCGGAATTATTTCTACTATTGGTACTAAGAATGCTATCTATATAGTTGAACAATTTGGTAAAGAAAGTTTAAATATAGTTTTTGATGAGACCGATAGATTGATTGAAGTTAGAGGTATTGGAAAGAAGAGTATTGAGAAAATAAAAAAATCAGTTGAAGAATTGAAATTTAGCAAAAATATTTTATTTCACCTTAGTGGGCTTGGTATAAGTTTAAGTTTATCTAAAAAGATTTATAATATTTTTCGTGAAAATACTTTAGAAGTTATTAATGAAAACCCATACAAACTGATTAAAAATGTAAAAGGGATTGGCTTTTTAAAAGCTGATGAGATAGCTCTAAAGAATAATTTAGATAAAAATAGTCCTTATAGAATTGAATCAGCTATTATTTACGTTTTAAATCAAAAAGCTATAAATTTTGGACATGTATACTATCCTAAGAGAAAACTTACTGATGAAGTTTCTAAACTTATAGGAGTTGAAACAGAACTTATAGAACCTGTATATATGAATTTACTTTTATCTTCCGAAGTAGTTATAGATAATTCATTTGAAGAATCAAATGTTTATTTAGATTATTTATATATTTCTGAAAGCTATATTGCGAGTAAACTTGCAAAAATGGCTTTAAATGAAGATTTCAAAATTTTATTTGATATTGATAAGGAAATTAAAACTGCAATCAAAAGTTTGTCCATAAAACTGTCAGATATTCAGATAAATGCTATAAGCTCTTGTTTTAAAGAAAATATTTCTATTATAACTGGTGGTCCGGGCACAGGGAAAACCACAATAATAAATACAATATCAAAGATATATTTAGATAATGGATATAATATTTCTCTTTGTGCTCCAACAGGTAGAGCTGCAAAAAGAATCGAAGAAACTACAGGGATAGAAGCTAAGACTATTCATAGAATGTTAGGATATATTCCAAGCAGTTATGATGATATTGGACATTTCGAATATAATGAAGATAATCCTTTGGATACTGATGTAATTATTATTGATGAGATGAGTATGGTTGATGTGGTACTTTTTGAAAAACTTTTAAGAGGAATAAAGGATAATACCAGATTAATCATAGTTGGAGATGTTGATCAGTTACCAAGTGTTGGATCAGGAAATGTTTTAAGAGATTTAATTAATTCTGAAAAGATAAAATATACAAAACTTGTTGATATTTTTAGACAATCTGAAAGTAGTAATATAATTGTTAATGCTCACAAAATAAATAATGGACAAGAGCCAATTTTAAATGAAAAAAATAGTGATTTTTTCTTTTTAAAAACTGAAACACCAGCAATTACTAGAAATGTTGTAGTTGATTTGATTAGTAAAAGGCTTCCGAATGCTTATGGCTATGATTTTTCTAAAGATATTCAAATTCTTACTCAAAGTAGAAAAGGAATCTGTGGAGTTTTTGAATTAAATAGATTGTTACAGGATATTTTAAATCCGAAAACTGAAACAACTGATGAACTATTAGTTGGTAATAAACTTTTTCGTGTAAATGATAAAGTTATGCAAACTAAAAATAATTATAATCTTTCTTTTTTTGATTCTGACGGAGAAGAAAATTTTGGTGTATATAATGGAGATATGGGACATATTATTTTCATTGATAAATCAAGTAAGAAGTTGACAGTTGAAATGGATGATAATAGGGTTATAGATTATACCTTAGAAGATTTAGATAATTTAGAATTAGCTTATGCAATAACTATACATAAGTCTCAAGGTTCTGAATTTAAATCTGTAATTATTCCTATGTTTGATGGATATAGACTACTTCAAACCAGAAATTTATTATATACTGCTATTACAAGAGCTAAGGAAAATATTGTACTAGTTGGAGATAAGAATGTTATGAATAATATGATTAGAAATAATACAATAAATAGCAGATATTCTAATTTGGAAAATAGAATAAAACATTTTTATGGTCTTGTTGAGGAATTGTTGTAATGATAAAAAAATTTTTAAAAAGTTTCTTTTTTAATGAAGATTATTGTTTTTTCTGTAAAGATAATATTGTAAAAGATTTTTATTTGTGTGAGGATTGTATATCCAAAATAAGAAAATATGACAAGGAAATTTTTAATGATTATGGAGAAGAATATTTTAAAAAAGATATTTTATTCTATTATTCTGGAATACTAAAGATAAAAATTAAGGAATTTAAGTTTGAAAATGGAGTGTATTTAAAAAATCCTTTCGGAAAGTTGATATATGAAAATTTGGATAAATCTTTGATTGAAAAGATTGATTACATAGCTTATGTTCCTTCAAGTAAAAAGAAGATGAAACTCAGAGGATATAATCATTCAAAACTTCTTGCAGAGGAAATTTCAAAGTATTCTAATATACCATTATTTGATAATCTTCGTAAGATAAAAAATACAAAATCACAACATTTTTTATCCCTTGAAGAAAGAAGTGTAAATTTACAAAATTCCTTTTTAGTTGATTGTGATTTAAGTGGAAAAAATATTTTGCTATTAGATGATATACACACAAGTGGAGCTACGATTGATGAGTGTTATAAAGAATTAAAAAAGGCAAATTGTAACTTTGTTTGGGCTGTGTGCTTATGTGGAGTTTTTTAATATTGTAATTTAAGCGAGTTGAAATTACTCGCTTTTTGATTATAAATTTTAGTAAAGGTAATACTACGATTTTTAGATTGAAAATTTTTAAATTTTTATTATTAAAAAAGTTGAAAAAAAGTCATAATTTTAATTGTAAACGCTTATTTAAAATGATATAATATAAGAGCAAATCATACAATTTATTTTTAACTAATATACAGGGGGAATTATGAAAATATTTAAAAGAATTTTAATCTCATCTTTGGCACTTGTTTTAAGTGCAGGACTTCTTGTGGGTTGTGGATCTAAGAAAGAAGCTAAAAAATCTGCTGATGGGAAAATTACTATTGAAAAACTTTCAATCGGTTTTGTGCCTTCAAGAGAACCGTCAGAAATAGTTACCGCAACAGAACCTTTGAAAAATTTACTAAAGGAACAATTAGCAAAAGAAGGCTATGATGTTAAAAATGTTGATATAACAGTTGGAACGAGTTTTGAAGCAGTAGGTGAAGGACTTAATGCAGGAACTTTAGATATCGGATTTATTCCTGCAGGAACTTATGTTCTATATAGAGACGGAGCAGAAGTTCTTTTGACTGCTACCAGAAAAGGTCTTTCTATAAATGATGATTCTGCTAAGGTTTGGAATGAACAAAAACCTACAAAGAAAACTAATGACCAAGCTACTTCTTATAGAGCATTGATGATTGCCGGACCGTCTGAAAAAGGGAAAGCTATCGCTAAAAAAGTAAATGCCGGAGAAAAATTAACATGGGATGATGTTAAAGACTTAAAATGGAGTGTTATGAATCCAACTTCACCAGCAGGATATATTTATCCAACTCTTTGGCTAAATGAAACTTTTGGAAAAACTATTAAAGATTTAGGAAATAATGCAATTTTGAGTGATTCTTACGGTTCTGCATTTGCAAGACTTGCTTCAGGTCAAGTAGATGTACTTTGTACATATGCTGATGCTAGACTTGACCAAGAAAAGAAATGGACTGAAAATTATGGAAGAAAAACATCAATTTGGGAAGAAACAAATCTAATTGGTGTTACAACTCCTATATATAATGATACTGTAAGTGTTTCTAAAAAATCTAAGAATATAACACCCGAATTCAAAAAAGCTCTTGAAAAATCACTTATTGAAATAGCTAAAACTGAAGAAGGAAAAAAAGTTATATCTGTTTATAGTCATGAAGGTTATCAACCAGCAAAGGATAGTGACTACGATAATGAAGCAAAAGCTCAAGATATTGTAAAAAAATTAAAATAATGATGAATTAATTAAATTGTGTGAGTATTAGGGAGAGAGAAATCTCTCCTTTTTTAACAAAATATATGGAGAAAAAAATGATAGAATTTAAAAAAGTTAGTAAAGTTTATCCTAATGGTACAAAGGGATTAATAGATGTCGATTTAAAAATAGATCAGGGAGAGTTTGTAGCGATTATAGGACTTTCTGGATCAGGTAAATCTACATTAATTAGATGTGTCAATAAGATGCATGAAATTACTTCAGGAGAATTAATTGTAAATGATGTTGATGTAAAAAAATTAAGTGGATCAGATATTAGAAAGTTTCGAAGAAAAATTGGAATGATTTTTCAATCTTTCAACTTAGTTACAAGAACTACAGTTATAAAAAATGTTTTAACTGCATTTGTTCCGGATTTAACAGGTTTTAGAAAATTTTTTGGGATATTTCCTAAGGAATGCAAGATAAAATCTTTAGAAGCTTTAGATAAAGTAGATATGTTGGAAAAAGCTTATGTAAGAGTTGACCAACTTTCGGGAGGTCAACAACAAAGAGTAGCTTTAGCAAGAGCCTTAGGTCAAAACCCTCAAATTATTTTAGCCGATGAACCAGTTGCCGCTCTGGATCCTGTAACTTCAAATCAAGTTATGGAAGATTTTAGAAAAATTAATAAAGAAAATAATATTACAATTTTAATTAATATTCATGACGTAGATTTAGCTTTAAAATATTGTGATAGAGTTGTTGGAATAAACAAAGGTAGAATTGTTTATGATGGATCAGCAAGTGATATTACAAAGGAAATCTTAGATAAAATTTACCAAAAAGATTTATTTGAAACTGGAGAATAATATGAAAAATATATTTGATACTATATTTCCAAAAGAAAAGATAACTTTAGATAATGGAAAAGTTGCTTTCAGGCCACGTTCAAAAACTCCTTTAATTACAGTTATCGTAATTTTTTTAATGTATATTTCAGTAAAGGTTACTGGTTTTAATTTTGAAGTATTTAAAAATTTTGGAAACTTTTTTAATATTTTAAAAGGGATGATTCCACCTGATTTTAGTTATTCTAAAGAAGTTTTAACTCCACTTTTTGATACTATAAAAATGTCTTTGATGGGGTCGTTTTTAGGAGCATTAGTTTCATTACCTATTGCAATTTTAGCTTCCAGCAATATAACTAAAAATAAATTTGTAAATGGATTTTTTAAATTATTTTTAAGTATTTTAAGAACTCTACCTTCTCTTGTTTGTGCTTTAATAGCAACTTATATATGGGGTCTTGGTACTTTTGCAGGAACAGTTGCAATCTTTATTTTTTCATTATCTTATGTTGGAAAATTATTGTATGAATCAATTGAAACTGTTGATATGGGAGCTTTTGAATGTATGGAATCTATGGGATTTACTAAATTCTACGCTTTTAGATATGCTATACTACCGGTTGTTTTACCTTCATATATTTCAACAGCACTATTCAACTTTGAAGGTAATGTTAGATATGCAGCAATTCTAGGTTATGTTGGAGCAGGTGGTATTGGTATGATTTTGAATGAAAAACTCGGTTGGAGAGAATATTCAAAAGTTGGTACCATAGTATTTTTATTACTTTTAACTGTTTTTGTAATAGAAATTATAAGTGAACATTTTAGAGGAAGGTTGGAGTAATGGAAATGATGAATTCAAAAGTAGAAGAAAAATTAAAAAAAGAGCCAAAATCTTATACTTATATCATTGCAGTTATTGTAATAGTTTTAGGACTTTTAGTTTGGTCAGCAATGTCTATTAAAAAAGGCGATGATGTTAAAGATTCAATGACTATTGCTAAAAACATTATAAGTGGAATATTACATCCTGATGTAGAATTTCTTTTTAGACTTGATAATAAAGGTGTAATTTATTTACTTTTTGAAACAATGTGTATTGCGTTTTTAGGAACCATAATTGGAGCAATTATTTCTATTCCTTTTGCATTTATTTCTGCAAAGAAAATTGTCTCAAAATATGTAGCTGTAATCGGAAGATTTTTCACGATGTGTGTTAGAACTGTTCCAGCTTTTATTTATGGACTTATGTTTATAGGTGTTACAGGACCTGGAGCGCTGGCTGGGGTATTTACAATGTCAGTTGTTTCAATAGGAATGGTTACTAAATTATATATAGATGTTATAGAAGATTTAGATTTTGGAATAATTGAATCACTTTCTGCGATTGGTTGTACTAAAATTGAGCAAATAAGATATGGAATTTTACCACAAATTTATTCAAAGTTAATTTCTATCGTTATTTACAGATTTGATATGAATTTAAGAGATGCATCAGTTCTAGGACTTGTAGGAGCGGGTGGAATTGGAGCTCCACTTATTTTTGCAATGAACAATTATCGTTGGAACGAAGTTGGATCAATTTTAGTTGGAATAATTATTTTAGTTTTAATTATAGAAGTATTTTCTAATAATGTAAGAAGAAAATTGGCGAGGGGATATTAATGGCTTTTAAAATTTTATCTACCACTGATGTTCATGGTAATTTACTAGCATATAATTTTGTAAACTCTGCTATAGCTAGTAAAGGACTTTCAAGATTTTCAACTTTTTTAAAAGAGGAAAGAAAAAAGGGAAAAGTAATTTATGTTGATAATGGAGATATAAATCAGGGAACACCTTTGGTAACCTATGCTAATGCTAATTTAAAAGAAAATATAGTTGCTAAAGCTCTTAATCATATACATTGTGATTATATTAATATAGGAAATCATGATTTTAACTATGGTAGTGGGTTTTTATATAATTATGTTAAAGAAAATAATGCAAAATGTATTACTGGTAATGTAAAGTATAAAGATGAAAAACTTGGAAATACAGATATTATTTGCATAGATAATAAAAAAATTGCATTAATTGGAGTTGTAACTGATTATATTGACAATTGGGAAAATCCTAAAAATTTAGAAAATTTGGAAATCTTAAGCGTTTTTGAAACTGTTAAAAACTCAGTTGAAGCTGTTAGAGATAAGGTTGACTATGTGGTAGTTTTTTATCATGGCGGTTTTGAAAGAGATTTAGAAAGTGGAGAACCAACTGAAAACTTAACAGGGGAAAATGTTGGATATGAGATTTGTGATAAAATTTCTGGAATAGATGTTTTAGTTACAGGTCATCAACATAGAACTTTAACAGGAAAGATAAAAGACACTCTTGTAATACAATGTGCCGATGGCTGTGCAACTTGTATGGAAATTTTATTTGATGAAAATATTTCAGTTAATCTTAAAGGTATTTCAGAATATGAAATTGATGTTGAAATGGAAGAAAAATTTAAAGAAGTTTTAAATGAAACTGAAAAATGGTTGGATGTAGAAATTGGTAGTTGTAATAAAGAAATGTATATTTCTGATACAAAGACTGCTCAATTGGAAAAATATCCAATTACAAGTTTTATAAACAAAATTCAAAAAGAAATAATGGGAGCGGATATATCTTCTTGTTGTCTTTTTGAAGTTATGCCTGGTTTTGGTAAAAAGTTAAGATATAGAGATATAATTTTAAATTATCCATTTCCAAATACATTAGTTTTAAAAGAAATGAGTGGGCAAAATATTTTAGATTATTTAACACAGCTTTCAACTTATTGGATAGTTAAGGATAATAAAATTGATATTAATCCAAAGTTTTTATATCCAAAAAGAGAGATGTATAATTATGATATGCTTGATGGAATAGAATATACAATGAACATTTCCAAAAGTGGTAAAAATTATATAACAGATGTAAAAGTTGATGGAGAAGAGTTGATTTTAGATAAAAAATATAAACTTGTATTAAATAATTATAGAGCGACTGGTGGAGGAAATTTTTCGCTTTTCCCAGAACTTAAAACTCTTAAAGAAGATACGAGAGATATCGCCGAAGTTTTGATTGATTATGTAAAAGATAATAATTATGTTGAAATTGAGGACAAGAATAATATAAAATTAAAAATAGTAGATTAGGTAAAAAGACTATTGCAATAGATGCAATAGTCTTTTATATATAAAGATAAAATACAAAAAGGTTGGAAATTATTCCAACCTAAACTTTTAAAAATTCTATATCTTAATTTTATCTGTAAAATGATCCTTGTTGCCATCCGCCTTTTAAATATATTGCATGAGCAATCATACTTACTAATACATTTGAAATTGCCATTGCAAGCCATATACCTGTTGCACCATAACTTGTAAAATTCTTGAAAAAAAGTATTAATGGAAGCCTTATTATCCAAAGTCTTATCATATCTATAGCCATTGAATACTTACTATTTCCAGAACCTTGGAAAAGTCCTTGATATACAAAAAACATATTTAACATTACAAGAGTTATTAATGTATAGAACATATAACTATTTGCTTGTACCATAAGTACTGAATCTTTTGGTGCACTTATAAAGAAAGATAAAATTTCATATCTAAATATAAAACTAATTATTGCAATTATAATTGACATAATAATTATAATAATAGAAGCTTTTTTAAATGTTTCTTTAACTCTCTTTATATTATTATTTCCTATATTTTGTCCAATAATTGAAGTTATTGCAGAGCCTACTCCGCCTGGAGGAATATTTAAAAGTCCACTTATTCTATTTACCATACCGTAAGCTGCAACAGTTTCTGTTCCATAGCTTTGAATAAATGAGTTCATTATTATAAATCCTAAGGCAGAACCAACTTGTCCTATTACTGATGGTAAAGTAATTCTATAAATTCTTTTTAGAATATGTTTTTCCCATTTAATATATACTAAACTATTTAGATTTAATTTAATAATATCTTTGTTTATTCTTAAATGAATAAATCCAACAATACACATTATTCCTTGTGTTAATACTGTTGCAACAGCCGCTCCCTTTACTCCAAGTCCAAGTCCTGAAATTGATGTAAAAGGAATTATATCAAAAATAAAAATCGGATTTAAAATCATATTTAATATAACACAAATTGTACTTATCATTGTAGGAATTGTGTTTTTGCCCTGAGCAGATAATATTGATGAATATATGTAGTAAAGAAATATAAATGGAATTCCAAGATAGCTATATTTTAAATAGATTATACTATATTTTGCCAAATCTCCAGTTGCACCCATCATTTTTACTATCAAATCAGCACTAAAATATCCTAACAACATAAATACTATAGAAAATAGTAAAGAAATATTAATTAAAGTATCCGCATATTTTTGTGCATGTAAATAATCCTTTCGACCTAATAATTGAGAAATTAAAGATATAGCAGCTATTGACAGTCCAATCCCAATAGAATTAAATAAAAAAATAACAGGCCAAGTAAAACTTGTTGATGCAAATTCTGCTGTTCCTAATTTTCCTAGCCAAAAGGCATCTGCAAGAGAGTATAACTGTTGAATAAAATTGTTTAAAATAATTGGAATGGATATTATTGCTATTATTTTGTAAATATTACCATGTAGAATCATTTCGCTTCGTTCTTTTTTCATACAACACCTCCCATAAAAATTTATACCTTTATTATATTCCACAAATATAGTGGAATAAAACATATTTAAATAAAAATCTTTTAAAAATATTATAATAATAGTAAAAATGTACTTTTATATTATTTAGTTCAACTAATTTTTTGAAAATATTTATCATTAATTATAGAAATTTATTATAACTTCTTATAAATTTGTTAGTTTATTAAAATATGTACTATAAGCGTAATATCAATAATAAAAAATAATATTTTTATTTTATAATAAATTATGATAAATTATAAAAATATGATATAATAATTATATCTTTATCCTTTGTGATAAAGTTGCATTTATTTTATTTCCATAATTATATTAAAATAATATGGATTAGATAATTTAGGAGGAAAATATGAAAAAATCAAGAATTTTATCTTTAATGCTTGCTGGCTTAATGTTAGTTGGTTGTCAATCTAAAAAAGCAGAAGATAAAAAAGAAGAAAAACAGGTAGAAACTACTAAAAACTTTGAAGGAAAAACTTTAAATGTTGTAGCTACGTCTGAAAAATATAAAAAACTTTTTGATAAGTTTTCAGATGAAACTAAGGCCAAAGTTGAATTTCTTTCAATGTCAAGTGGAGAAGTAATTGCTAAAATTAAAGCTGAAGGTGGAAAACCAAGTGCTGATGTTTGGTTTGGTGGCGGAATTGATGCCTTTATGAAAGCTAAATCAGATGGTCTTTTAGAAATGTATAAACCTGAAGGATTTGATAAAATTAAAGAAGGATTTAAAGATAATGAAGGTTACTGGATTTCAAAAGGAGTTACAGTTGTAGGATTTTTAGTAAATAATAAAATTTTAGAAGAAAAAGGACTTAAAGTACCTAAAACTTGGGAAGAAATTGTAGATCCTAAGTATAAAGATGAAATTATTATGGCAAATCCTGCTGTTTCAGGAACTAGTTTTGCAAATGTTAAAGGCCTTATAGATAAGTATGGAGAAGAAAAGGCCTGGGAATATTTTAAAAAGTTAAATGATAATGTTAAGTTCTATGGAAAAAGAGGAAAAGATCCACAAGAAAAAACAGTAGCAGGAGAATTTGGAATAGGAATTATTCCAATTGATAAATCAGCTTTTGATGTAGCTGAAAAAAATAATTTAACTGCAATTTATCCAGAAGATGGTTTATGCTGGGTACCAGAAGGTGTAGCAATTTTTAAGAACAGTCCAAACCTTGAAGTTGCAAAAGCATTTGAAGATTTTATTTTAAGACCTGAAAATCAACAATTGATTGCTGAACTTGATGGAAAAGATGGTGGTCAAATGGTAATTGAAGGAACTAAAGGGTATGATCTTGGCTTACCTAAAGATAAATTTATAAAAGAGGATATAGAAAGTTTTGGTTCACAAAGAGAAGCTATTCTTAAAAAATGGGCAGAATTAACACAAGGAAAATAAAATTTCACGATAATTTTTATCAAGAATATTTTTAGAAATCTTGTTGTTTTACAATAGAAAATAGGGAGAACAATCTCCCTTTTTAATTAATTAAAGTTATGAAAAGATATTTTAAATTTTTAGATGCAATTATTATATTAACTCTTGTTTTTTGTTTATTTACTTTTATTTTATTTCCTTTCTTAAAAGTTTTTACTTCCACATTTTTTAATGAAGGAAAATTTACTTTAGAAGGATTCTCTTTTTTAAAAACACAGAGTAAACTTTTATATAATTCAATTTTTGTAGCAATTTTTGCTACCATAATTACAACAATTGTTTCAGTTTCTATTGGAATTTTTTGTTTTAGTATTAAAAAGAGTATAAAGAGATTAATTTCATTTGTTTTAATGATTACAATGATATCTCCACCTTTTGTTTCATCATTAGCATATATAAAACTTTTTGGAAGAAGAGGTTTCATAACACATGATATTTTTAAGCTATCATTTAATGCTTATGGTTCTTTTGGTGTTATTTTAATGCAAAGTATAGGGCTTATATCTTTGAGTGCTCTTATGATTATATCTACACTAGATAATATTGATAAGGAGCAAATAAATAGTGCAAGATCTTTAGGGGCAAAAACAAATAATATTATTTTAGATATTATTTTACCTCAATTATTACCTAGCATAAAAGTTGTTGCAATTTTAAGTTTTATAAGAAGTATTGCTGATTTTTCTACACCTTTAATAATAGGTGGTTCTTTTGAAACTTTAGCTTCAAAATCATATAATGTTTTTATTTCTGATGGAAATATTATTCAGGCTGGAGCTATGAATATAATACTTTGTATTCCAGTTATTTTTACTTTTATATTTTATATAAAGAATTCAAGAATAATTTCAAATACAAATTTTGGATCTAATGTGTCAGAAGTTAATATTGAAAAGAAAGGTATTGTTTTTTCCTTTGCAATTTTTTTATCAACAATATTTTTGATTTTATTAATTTTACAATATAGTTCTATAATTTTATCTGCTTTTACAGATTATTCAAAAGGAAAATTATATTTTACATTTGAACACTTTATAGGAATTAAGAACCATATAGATAAAACTATTTTTAGAAGTATTAATTATTCTTTGATTTCTGCTTTCTTTGGTAGTCTAATAGGACTTTTACTACAATATTATATTCATATAAGAAATGTAAAATTTTTAAAAATATTTGATTTTATTGCTACTATGCCATATATGTTACCAGGTACTTTCTTTGGAATTGGATATATATTAGCTTTTAATAATTATCCAATTTACATTACAGGAACTGCTTTAATAGTTATTTTGAATGTTACTTTTAAGCAACTTCCTTTTTCAACTAAAGTCTTTAGTTCTAGTTTAGAAACAATAGATAAGAATCAAATTTTAAGTGCAAAAGACCTAGGAGCAAATGAATTCTTTATTTTTAAAGATGTTATTTTATCACATACAAGAAATCATTTTGTTATAAGCATGATAAATGGATTTAATAGTACTATGACTACAGTTGGATCTATAATTTTCATTGTATATCCAGCACAAAAGGTTTTGACTCTTGTAATGTTTGATGTCATAAATAGTGGTAAATACAACACTGCTTCAGTATTAGCTATATTGATAATTCTGATTTGCTTAATTTTTAGTTTATTATTTATGTTTATTAATTATATTTTAAATAAATTAGGAGATACTTATGTTCTTAGAAGTAAAAAATTTATGTAAGAAATATGGTGAAAAGGAAGTTTTAAAAGATATTAACTTCTCTCTTGAAGAAGGTAATATTCTATGTATATTGGGACCTTCCGGTTGTGGAAAAACAACCATTTTAAATTCAATTGGAGGTTTTATTAAAAACGATTCAGGACAAATTATTTTAAATGGAGAAGATATAAGTTCTTTAAATCCAGAAGATAGAAATATTTCAACAGTTTTTCAATCTTATGGACTTTTTAGTAATAAAAATGTTTTAGAAAATGTTGCTTATGGATTGAAATTTAGAAATGTAAAAAAGCAAGATAGAATAAAACAATCTATGGAAATGCTAAAAATTGTTGGACTTGAAGGATATGAAAAAAGAAAAATTCATGAGTTATCTGGTGGCCAAAGGCAAAGAGTGGCACTTGCAAGAAGTCTAGTTATAAGTCCAAGACTTATTTTGCTTGATGAACCTTTTTCAAATTTAGATAAAAATTTAAGAATTACAATGAGAAATGAAATTAAGAAACTTGTAAAATATTTTAAAATGACAACAATACTAGTAACACATGACCAAGAAGATGCTTTTACAATGGCTGATAGAGTTATTTTAATGAATGAAGGAAAAATAATTCAAAATTCTACAGTTACTGAGCTATATAATTCTCCAAATAGTGAGTTCTCACTATCATTTATTGGAAATTCAAATAAATTAGATAATGATAATTTTATTAGACCGGAAAAAATCAAAATAGTTGATTATAAAACTGAAGAACCTGCTGAAATTTTATCAAAACAATTTAGAGGAGCTTTTATAGAGTATCAGTTAAAGTTAAAGAAAAGCGATGAGAAGATATTAAAAGTAGTAGAATTAAATACTGGAAAAGAAAAAAATATCGGAGAAGATGTTTTTATTGAGTACAAATTACAAAAACTTTCAATTTAATTGAAAGTTTTTTTCTATATTAACAATTGTTGAATTTTAGTTGATATTGTATTATAATTAATATGAAAAATATAAAAATTAGAAAGATGTGATTTTATGGGTTTAGATAAATTATTTTTTTTGTTATCAACTATAAGAATAACAGATATTATAGATATATTTATAGTTAGTTTTATGTTTTATAAGTTATTTGCATTGATTAGAGGAACAAGAGCAACTCAACTTATAAAAGGGATACTATTCATTTTTATAGCTTCAAAACTAAGTGAGTTTTTTAAACTTTATACTATAAGTTGGATTTTAAATAATGCAGTCACAGTTGGTTTTATAGCTATTTTGATAGTATTTCAACCAGAACTTAGAAGGATATTGGAACATATTGGAAATAATAAACTTTTAAAACCTGTTAATTTTGAAGTATCAAGTAGTAATGCTAATGTCATTGAAGAAATTGTTAAGGCTACATATTCATTAGCTGACAAAAAAATTGGTGCTTTAATGGTTTTAGAAAGAAAGACAGGCCTTAGGGATATTATTGAAACAGGTATTTCTTTGAATTCTGACGTTTCCTATGAATTGTTAATGAATATTTTCATTCCTAATACTCCATTGCATGATGGGGCAGTTGTTATAAGTCATGATCGTATTATAGCAGCGTCTTGTTTTTTACCTCTAACTGATAGTAAACAAATATCAATGGAACTAGGAACAAGACATAGAGCTGGTATTGGTATTTCAGAAAAATCAGATGCTATAGTAATCGTTGTTAGTGAAGAAACAGGATATGTTTCTATTTGTGAAAAGTCAAGAATAAATAGAAATGTTTCAAAAGAATACTTATTAAATTATTTAGTTGAAAATTTTGTTGTCGAAGAAAAAAATACTAATTCATTAAAAGAAATTTTCCAAAATTTATTTGAAAATAAAGAAGTTTCAGATGATGTTGTAAATAAGAAAGAATTTAAAGAAGAAGTTAAGAAAGAAATTATTGAAGATATAAAAGAAGAAGTTAGTGAAATTGTTGAAAATCAAGGTGATAAAATTGTTAAAAAAGATTAATATAAAGAGTATAATTGAATTAATTAAGAAAGATTTTAAATTAAAAGTAATTTCATTGGCTGTTGGAATAGTTATGTGGTTTCTTGTTATTGGTGGAGTTAATCCAGTTGTTACAAGGCAATTTAATGATGTTCCTGTAAGTTTTAAGAATCAATCTGTTTTAGAATCTAGAAAACTTATAAGAATAAGTCCTGAAAATCCAACAGTAACAGTTACTATAACAGGAAAAAGAAGTGATGTTTATTCTGTAAATAAAAGTGATATAGTTGCAGAGGTGAATTTACAAAATGGGATAACATCTGGGGCACATAGATTATCTATTAATTATAAAGTTCCATATAATGTTCAGTTTAAATCAGCTTCAGAAACTGATTTACTAGTTACTTTAGATGAAGAAATAAGTAAAACTTATAAAGTTGAAGTTGAAACAGTTGGACAAATAAAGAACAAAAACCAAGTTGTAGCAAAAAAAGAACCTGCTGATTCTGAAATTGTAGTAAGTGGACCGGTTAGTTATGTAAATAAAGTTAAGAAAGTTCTTTGTGTTGTAGATGTTACTAATAAAGATAGTGATGAAGTAGTTCAATCTAAAATAGTACCTGTTGATGAACTTAATCAAGAAGTTAAAAAAGTGACTCTTAGTAAAACAGACACTAATGTTTCTATCGGATTTAAGAACTTTAAAGAAGTTCCAATAAAATTAGTAGAAATAAATACACCACCTAGTGATGTAAGAATTATAAAGAAAAACATTGTTCCTAATATAGTTTCATTGGTTGGAAATTTGACAAGTTTGGAACAAATTTCGGAAATAAGCACTAAACCTTTTGATTTGTCTCAAATAAAGGAATCAGGTTCATATAATCTTAATTTGGAATTACCATCTGATGTAGCTCTTGTTAATAATGATCTAAAGGTTGTTATTAATATTGATGTTGACGAAAAGATTGAAAAGAATTTTGAAATTGATACTTCTAATATTTCAATAGAGAATGAGTCTGATAAAGAAATACTATTGAAAGGTTTACAAAATAAGGTTCAGGTTACTGTGAGAGGCTATGAATCTGACTTGTCTAAGCTAACTGAAGACGACATAAAACTTTATGTTTCAGTTAAGAAAGAAGATGTCGGTAAAAATGTGCAAATAAAAGCTAAAAATATTGAAAATATTGAAATTGTAAAAATTTCAAACGATATTGTTCAAGCTATTGGAAAATAAATTTTAAAAAAGCAATGGTAAATCCATTGCTTTTTTATAAATAAGTAATGAGGTTATGTATGGATTTATTGAAGGGATTAAATAATAGACAATTAGAAGCTGTGGAGCATTTTGGTTCTCCATTATTGGTTCTTGCTGGAGCAGGAAGTGGAAAGACTAAGGTATTAACCACAAAGATTGCTTATGCAGTTTTAGAAAAAAATGTAAGTGAATATGAAATTTTAGCTATTACTTTTACAAATAAAGCCGGAAAGGAAATGAAAGAGAGAATAGAGAATATCTTTAAAAGAGATATTTCTAGTATGTGGATAGGAACTTTTCACTCAATTTGCTCTAAAATTTTAAGATTCAATATAGAAAAAATAGGATATTCAAATAATTTTACGATTTATGATAGAGACGATCAAAAGTTAGTTTTAAAAGAGATTTTTAAACAAAATCCTACTTGGGAAAGTGTACTTGGAGAGTTCAAAAATGCTATTATTGGAATTATAAGTGATGCTAAAGGCAAAAATGTTAAATCAAGTGAATTTTCAAAATATTTTTCCTTTGGAAATAATACTGATGTAGTAGAAAAAATTTATAAAAAATATGAGGAGATCTTAATAAAGAATAATGCTTTAGATTTTGACGACCTTATCTTTAAAACTATTGAACTTTTTAAAAAATGTCCTGAAGTTTTGGACTATTATTCTGAAAAATTTAAATATATTTATGTTGATGAATATCAAGATACTAACAATTCCCAATATGAGATTATAAAACTTTTAGCATCTAAATATAAAAATGTATGTGCCGTTGGAGATATCGACCAATCAATTTATGGGTGGAGAGGTGCAAACATTTCAAATATTTTGAATTTCGAAAATGACTTTCCCAATTCAAAAATAATTTTACTTGAAGAAAATTATCGTTCAACACAAAAGATTTTGGATTGTGCTAATGAACTTATAAAAAATAATGTAAATAGAAAAGAAAAAAATCTCTGGACAAAAAAAGAGGGCGGAGATGAAATAATTTATAAAAGCTATCAAAATGAAAATTATGAGGCTATAGAAGTTGCACAAAATATTTCAAATTTGATTTTTGAAGGTTATAATTTATCAGATATCGCAGTTTTATATCGTGCAAATTTTCAATCATTTGCAATTGAAAATGCACTAAGAAAAAATTCTATTGCGTATAGAATGGTCGGTGGTCTAAAGTTTTACGATAGAAAAGAAATTAAAGATATTTTGGCATATTTAAAATTAATTGCAAATCCGAAAGATGATAATGCTTTTAGAAGGATAATAAATTATCCTAAGCGTTCAATTGGAAATGTAAGTTTGCAAAAACTAGAGGAATATTGCTATGCTGAAAATATCAGTCTTTTTGATGGACTATTTAGAAATGAATTTTTGGACTCTGTAAGTAAAAAATTAAGAACTGAATTTGAAAATTTTAGAGATATGATTTTCGGTTTTATCACTTGTGTTGAAGATACTGAAGTTGAAATTTTGATTAAAGAACTTTTAGATTCAATCAAATTTGTAGATTATTTAAGAGAAAATGAAAAGAAAGAGTTTGAAAAAAAGGCAGAAAATATAAATTTATTTTTGGAAGAAATTTCTAATAACTATAAAGGAGCTAAATTGCTAGAATATCTTGAAACAAATAGCCTTTTATCAGATATAGATAAGACTGAAGATTCGGATGATACTGTTACTTTAACTACTATTCATTCTGCAAAAGGACTTGAATATAAAGTTGTATTTATTATAGGAATGAATGAAGGTATATTTCCGAGTGAAAGGTCAATTAAAGAGAGAGATGATGGACTTGAAGAAGAAAGACGACTTTTCTATGTAGCTATTACTAGAGCAAAAGAAAAACTCTTTATTTCTTCAACAAAGAGTATGACTATGTATGGGAAATTAAATCTTTATAGAGTTTCAAGTTTTGTAGATGAAATAATTAATTATGTTGACGATAAAAGCATTAATCTTGAATTTAATTTTGATGAAGAAAGAGTTAATACTTCGAAAATTAGAAATGATGCTTATACAGATTATTCCAGAACTTATGTATCTAATGCAGATCTTGGAAGAACGAAATTAGATAAACCATTAAATCATTATCAAAAACCAAATAAGACTTCATCTAAAGATGTTTATAAAGTTGGAGAAAAGATTATACATGAAAAATATGGTGAAGGTACTGTAATTAAATGTGAAAAAGCAGGAACAAAGATTATGCTTATGGTTGCATTTGATGGAGAAGGTATTAAATTATTTGATTTAAAGAAAGACAAGCGTATAAAGAGGGCTTAATAATGGATAAAATGAAAGAAATTGTAGAAAAATTAAATCTTTGGGCATATAAGTATTACACTTTAGACGAACCTATTGTAAGTGATGCTGAGTATGATAGACTCTATGATGAACTTCTTAAATTAGAAAAAGAAACAGGCGTAATTTTACCAAATTCTCCAACTCAAAGAGTAGGTGGAGAAGTTTTAGAAAAATTTGAAAAACATACACATTTAAAAGAGCTTTACAGTTTACAAAAGGCGCAAAGTTTTGAAGAACTTGAAGAGTTTCATAATAGATGTTTAAAACTTTTAAATGAATATAATTCTATAAACAATACTAAAAAGACTTTGGAATATTATGTTGAGTATAAATTTGATGGACTTACAATTAATCTAACTTATGATAAAGGAATTTTAGTTTCTGCATCTACTAGAGGAAATGGAGTATATGGAGAAGAAGTTTTTGAACAAGTGAAGACAATAAAAAGTATTCCGCTTGAAATTGATTATAAAGGTTTAGTTGAAATTCAAGGAGAAGCTATTATGCCTCTCTCTGCTCTTGCAAAATATAACGAGACGGCAGAAGTACCTTTAAAAAATGCCAGAAATGCTGCAGCAGGAGCGATTAGAAATCTTGACCCCAAAAAGACAGCTAGTAGAAATTTAGATGCTTTTATTTACAATGTTGGCTTTAAGTCTGATGAGCAATTTAAAACTCAAGAAGAGATGATTTCGTTTTTAAAAGAAAATAAATTTAAAGTAAATGGATATGAGAAAAAATGTCTTAATCTAAAAGAGATAAAAGATAAAATAAGAGAAATAGATGTTTTAAGAAAAAAAGTTGATTATTTGACAGATGGTGTTGTAATTAAAGTTAATGACTTTGAACTTAGAGAATTTTTTGGATATACTAATAAATTTCCTAGATTTGCAATAGCTTATAAATTTGAGGCAGAAGAATATAGTACAATTTTAAAAGAAGTTGTTTGGAATGTAGGTAGGACAGGAAAAGTTACTCCTACAGCTATTTTAGAACCAGTTGAAATAGGTGATGTAACTGTTCAAAGGGCAACTTTAAATAATTATGATGATATTTTAAGAAAAAAAGTAAAAATAAATTCAAGAGTTTTGATAAGACGTTCAAATGACGTTATCCCGGAAATTCTTGGAACAATGGATGAAGATAATGGAAATGAGATAGAAATTAAAATGCCAACACATTGTCCTTATTGTAATAGCGAATTGATTCGAGATGGAGTACATTTCTTCTGTACAAACACTTTAGCCTGTACACCTCAATTAACTTCTTCACTTGTTCATTTTTCAAGTAAAAATGCAATGAATATAGAAGGTTTAAGTGAAAAAACTATTGAATTATTGTTTGATAAATTAGGAGTGGATAAAGTTTATAAAATTTATGATTTAAAATATGATGAACTTATCGCTCTAGAAAAATTTAAAGATAAAAAGGTTAATAATTTATTAAACTCAATAGAAGAGAGCAAAAATGTAAATTTAGAAAACTTTATCTATGCGCTTGGAATTAAAAATGTAGGGATTAAAACTGCAAAAGATTTAGCTAAAAAATATAAAAATTTAGTTAATTTAAGAAAAGCTACCGTTGAGGAACTTTTACAGATTAATGATGTTGGAGATATTGTAGCCAATTCTATTTTTGAATTTTTTAATGATGAATATAGCAAAGGTGCTTTGGATAAATTACTTGAAAAAGGAATAGAAGTAATTCCTTATGAAGAAATTTCAAAAAGTGAATTTACTGATAAGAAAATAGTAATAACAGGTACTTTTGAAAATTACAAAAGAAAAGATTTAGAAGATATTTTTTCTCAAAATGGTCTTATAGTTCAATCTGCTGTTGCAAAGTCTACTGACTTTTTAGTTGTTGGAGAAAAGGCGGGTTCAAAATTAAAGAAGGCACAAGAACTTGGAATAAATATAATATCAGAAGATGAACTTGAAATATTTTTGGAGAAGATAAGATAAAAATAGGGAGGGTTATTATGGATGAAAATAACAGAAACAAAATTACAAAAGTTTTGCTAGATATTAAAAAGTTTTCAGAAGAAGAAAATAAAAATTTTGATGTTGGGAAATACTCAAAGATTTCTATAAGTGATATATCAATAGCTGGTGTTATTGCTTCTTCAATAAGAGAAAAAGGGCTATTTAGAGTTACTATGAAATCTGGTGGAAAATTGATGAAAGCAAAAGAAGGGGGATTTTATACTGCTGTTTTAAAGAATAACAAAATTGTAGAACAGGCTAGATTAATTCCATCAAATATAAATTATACAATAATATTTGCTGCAATTATTTTAAAATGTATTGATAAAAAATTGGATACTATCCAAAGAACTCAAAAAGAAATATTAAATTTTTTAGAACAGGATAAAATATCACAACTTAAAGCAGATTCAGATATTCTATTAAAAAGTTTAAAAGATTTTTATTATAATTATGATAACGAAATATTTAGAAATTCTGAAGTTATAATGATTAATGA
Source organism: Parvimonas sp. D2 (assembly GCF_035282635.1). Lineage (NCBI taxonomy): Bacteria > Bacillati > Bacillota > Tissierellia > Tissierellales > Peptoniphilaceae > Parvimonas > Parvimonas sp. D2. Next base: position 286,923 of record NZ_JAYKBO010000001.1, on the reverse strand, counting down.
AATTTATAGAAATTCGATTAAAGATATTTCATTTTATAAATGGAAAATAAAAGATTTTTTTGCAAATAATAAAAAAATGAGTCTGAACGAAAAAATTTTTGAAATTAATAGAATTTTTGGAGCATATAGATTAGCACTATATAATTATTCTTTTTCTTTATTTTTAAAAATTTTATTTATTGAAAATGTTAATTTAGAATATTTTAATGAACATATAAAAAATATAGAATTTGAATCTAGAGAATATAAAAATATATATGGTGAGCATTATGATGATGTAAAGAATATTATTGATAAAGATAACTATATAGGTAAAAAAGTTTCAGAAATTTTCAATGGATTTAGTAAAAAAATTAATAGTTCGATAGATTTTTTTAATATATCAGATGATAAAAAAGTACAATATATGGTTGATAATTTTATAAATGTAAATAGGTATAGTGGAATAGAAGTTTTTTCTGATAGACTTAGAAAAATAGCAAAAATGTATAATGAGCCAATAGAACTAGTTTATAAAGATAATAATTTATATATTGAAAATAAATATTTTGACTAAATAATTTTTTAAAGACTTGCAAATGGGAGTCGTCTATGATATAATACTACTGTTAAATTTGAGTTTGTAAAAGGAGGTATGAAAATGTCAAAAAGATGTGCAATTTGTGATAAAACAAAATTATTTGGAAATAAAGTAACTTTTTCACATAGAAAGAGCAGTAGATCATGGGGAGCAAATATTAGAAAAGTAAGAGTTGTTGTTGACGGCTCTGTAAAGAGAATTAATGTTTGTACTACATGTTTGAAGAGTGGTTTTGTTGAAAGACCTTCATTTACTTCAGCTGAATAATTATAATGAAAATTTTTAGGAAGATTATTATCTTCCTATTTTTTTGTTCAAATATTAAAAATTTTGTTTGAGAAATTTTATATTACAATAAATAACATATTTCTACAATTTATTGATATTATATTAAATGTAAAAATTCAAAAATTAAATAATAAAAAATTTGACTAAATGCAAAAAATATTTTATACTTATATGAGTTAAATTATTAAGTTCAAGGTAGTGATTTTATAAAAATAGCAGTTATTGGTGCAGGTGCATCAGGTATTATGAGTGCGATATTTTCAAAAAACGAAAATACCGATGTATTTTTGTTTGAAGGAAATGAAAAAATTGGTAAGAAAATTTATATTTCAGGAAAAGGAAGATGTAATATTACCAATTCAAAAGAAATTTACGAATTTTTTGATGAAGTAAATAGAAATAAAAATTTTTTATATAGTAGTTTGTATTCTTTTACTAATGAGGATATTTTGAGATTTTTTAACGAGAATGGTCTAAGAACTAAAGTTGAACGTGGGGGAAGAGTTTTTCCGCTTTCTGATAAATCAAGTGATGTTATAAAGGTATTGGAAAAAGCATTAAATGTAAAAGGTGTTAAAATTATTTTAAATACTGAAATTGATGATGTAAAGATTATTGGGGATAAATTTAAATTAGTTTGTAACAAAGATTATGGCCTTTTTGATAAAGTTGTATTTGCTACAGGGGGTAAATCTTATCCTTTTACAGGTTCTAGAGGGAAAGGTCATGAAATTTTAAAGAGATTGGGTCATACAATAACTGATTTAAAAGCTGGACTTGTTGGAATTGATGTAAAAGAAAATATTAGGAAATATTCAGGAGTAAGTTTAAAATTTGTAGATTTTAATATATATGGTAAATATAAAAAGCTTTTACATTCTGAGTTTGGAGAAATGATTTTTACTCATACAGGTTTTAGTGGACCAATAGTTTTAAAATCAAGCAAGTATTTTGATAATTCAGAAGATTTTGTTATTTCAATTGATTTAAAACCTAAACTTGATCAGCATACATTAGATCTTAGATTACTAAGAGAATTTGATCAAAATAAGAATAAAAATTTAAAAAATGTTCTTTCGAATGTTTTAATAGGTTCTATGGTTGAACTTGTACTCGAAAAATCTGGAGTTAATGGAGAAATTCCAGTTAATCAGATTAATAAAGAAGATAGAAAAAAGCTTGTAGAAACTATAAAAAATTTAAAATTTAATTTTAAGAGCTTAAGACCATTAAGTGAGGCAATTATTACTATTGGGGGCGTTTCAGTTAAGGAGATTAATTCTTCTACTATGGAAAGTAAGCTTATAAAAAATTTATATATTGTAGGGGAACTATTAGATGTAGATGCAAATACAGGTGGATATAACTTAACTATTGCATTTTCTACTGGACATTTAGCTGGAGTTTCCTGTATAGAAGGAGAGTAATTATGGATTATATTATAGCAATAGATGGACCTTCAGGAGTTGGAAAAAGCACCATTGCAAAAAAACTTTCTAAAATTTTAAAGATTAATTATATAGATACAGGAGCGATGTACAGAGCGATTGCATTTAAACTAATTTCTAATAATATTCCTTTAGATAACCATAATAAAATAAAAGAAATTCTTGAAAATACTGATTTTACATATAAAGCTAATTGCCTTTATATGGATGGTGTAAAATTAGGAAAGGAAATTAGAACTGATGAGATTTCAAAAGGAGCATCACTAGTTTCAAGTTATGATTATGTTAGAAATCATTTGGTTTCACTTCAAAGAAAAATAGGATTGGAAGGAAGTTGTGTTCTTGATGGGAGAGATGTTGGAACTGTAATTTTTCCAAAGGCAGATTTTAAATTTTATTTAACTGCTTCTTCTAAAGAAAGGGCAAAAAGAAGATTTTTGCAAAGTGAACGAAAAAAAGGTCTTAATTTGGAGCAAGTTAGAGAAAGTATCGAAAAAAGAGATTATGATGATATGAATAGAGAAGCATCTCCTTTAAAAAAGGCAAAAGATGCAATTGAAATAGATTCTACCGATAAGACTCTTAAGGAAACTATATTAGAGTTTTTATCCTATATTAGAGGAGAAAGTAATGTATAAATTTTTACTTAGGATAGTTTCTGTTCTTATAAAAATAATTTACAGAGTAAGAGTTAATGGAATTGAAAATTTTAAAGATGATGAGCCTATAATAATAAGTGCTAATCATATTCATATATTTGATCCTGTTATTCTTGCAACTTTAACAAAAAAACAAATATTTTTTCTTGCAAAAAAAGAACTTTTTGATAAAAAATTTTCGGCAAAATTCTTTTCAAAACTAGGAGTCATCCCTATAGACAGAGAAAATACTGATTTAAAAGCAATAAAGTCTTGCTTTAGAGTTATAAGATCAGGAAATATGCTTGGAATTTTTCCAGAAGGTACAAGAGTTAAAACGATAGACATTAGTAATATGAAAAAAGGTGTAGCTTTAATTGCTTTGAAAAATAAAGTAAATATATTGCCTATTCATATTGAAGGAACCTATAAAATTTTTTCTAAAATAACTGTTGATATATATCCTATGATAGAAATTAGTGATTTTGAAAATATGGAAGATGCGGAGGCTATTGATAAATTAACAGAAGAACTATTTTATAAAATTTATCAAGGAAAAAATGGAGATTTATATAGCAAATAATGCAGGTTTTTGTTTTGGAGTAAAAAGGGCAGTAAAAATAGCCGACAAAACTTTGAATGAAAATCAAAAAAATGAAAATGTGTATTCATATGGAGAATTAATTCATAACCCTCAAGTTGTAGAAAAGTTTGATGAAAAAGGACTTAAGGTTATTGATAATTATGAGGACGAAAAAAAAGGAACAATAGTTTTACGTTCACACGGAATACATCCAAATATTAAGAAAAAAATGATAGAATATGGACATAAATGTATTGATTGTACTTGTCCAGTTTTATTAAATATATATAGAAAAATTGAAAAGAAGGTTGAAAATGGATATGAGATTATAATCATCGGAGATAAAAATCATCCAGAAATCAAAGCTATGGTTGGTTATTGTGGTAATAAATTTTGTGTAATAAATACAAAAGAAGAAGCAGAAATGATAAAAAACAAAAAAAATTTATATATTATTTCACAAACGACCAATTTAGTAGAGAAATTTTTTCAATTTTCTGATATAATAAAGGATAGGAATGAAAATGTTATAATTGAAAATACAATTTGTGATGCAACTTCAAAAAGACAAAATTCTTGCGAAGAAATTTCTAAGAAAGTTGATTGTATGATAGTTATTGGGGGATACAGTAGCTCTAATACAAATAAACTTTATGATGTAGCCAAAAAGCATTGTAAAAATGTATATAGAATTGAAACATTTTTAGATTTACCATTGAAAGATATGGTAAAATATAAGAAAATAGGATTAACCGCCGGCGCTTCAACTCCGGATTGGTTAATAGAGGAGGTAGTTGAAGGTATGGAAATTTTAAGCAAGGATGAATTTATGGAACAAATAGAAGGGAGTATTAAGAAAATTTATCCAAGAGACATAGTGAAAGGAACTATAATTTATGTCACTGAAACTGAAGTTATGGTTAACATTGGTTATAGAAGTGATGGGATTATAAAACTTGATGAGTTATCTTCTGATGTTACTAAAAAACCTAAAGATTTATTTCATGAAGGACAAGAAATTGACGTTTATGTAATTAAGCTTGATGATGGGGAAGGTAATGTTGTTTTATCAACTAGAAGAGTAGAATCATTAAAAGATTGGCAAAATCTTGTTGAAAAATTCAATAATAAAGAGTTGGTAGAAGCAGAAGTAGTAAAAGAAGTTAAAGGAGGCCTATTAGCTACTGTTGATGGAATTAATGCTTTTATTCCTGCAAGTCATATTACAACTAGCTTCGTAAAAGATTTTACACCATATATTGGTCAAAAATTAGAATGTGCTATAATTAATCTTGATGAAAGAAAGAAAAAAGTTGTTCTTTCAAGAAGAGAAGTAGAAGAAAAAGAATTAAATGAAAAATTAGATTTAGCTTGGAGTAAATTGGCTGTTGGAGATGTCTTAACAGGAACAATTAGAAAGCTAACTGACTTTGGTGCATTTGTAAATTTAGGAGATGTTGATGGTTTAATTCATGTTTCAGATATTTCTTGGAATAGAATTAAAAAACCTTCTGATATTTTAAATGTTGGAGATCAAGTAGAAGTTGTTATTTTAAAACTTAATAGAGAAAGAAATAGAATTTCATTAGGTTTAAAACAATTGACAAAGAAACCATTTGAATTATTCCTAGAAAATAATTCAGTTGGAGATGTTGTTACAGGAACTGTAATTAATTTAGTTGATTTTGGTGCATTTGTTAAATTAAAAGAAAATGTTGAAGGTTTAGTTCATATTTCTCAAATTTCTCATGATCACATTGAAAAGGCTTCAGATGTATTAAATATTGGTGATGAAGTACAAGTAAAAATTATAAATATTGATGAAGAAAACCAAAAAATATCTTTATCTATAAAAGAACTTCTTGAAAAACCAGTTGAAGAAACAGTTGAAGAAGAAAAAGAAGTAGTTGTGGAAGAAGAAAAAGAAGAAGAAGCAAAATTTGAAAATCAAGAATTGGACAATTCAATAGGTGCTTTACTTGATATTGAATTATAATTTTTAATTTTTTTTATAGCTGTCGAAAAAAATCGGCAGCTATTTTTTTAATACATTGAAATAAATTTCATTAAGGTATATAATCTAATTGGAGTGATTTGATATGAATATAAAATTTTTTAATAAAAGTTCAGAAGAACGACGCAATATGATTCTTAGTGAAAAAGTATTAAAGACTATAGTTATTTTAACTATACCTATTTTTATGATGGGTTTAGTGCAATCTTTAATTCCTATTACAGATGGATTATTTTTAAACAATAAAGCAGGTTATATTATAGCGGGAGCTATTGGTTTTTCTCAATCCGTAATAGGTATTTTAAATGCATTTTCTCAAGGGCTCAGTGTTGCAGCGTCGGCAATAATAGGACAATTATATGGGAAAGGCGATATTGAAAAAACCAAGCATAGTTCGGTTCAAATTTTGGTTTTATCTTTTGGTATAGGACTACTACTTTCGCCTCTCTGTTTAATATTATCTTATATAATATCAAGAGGAGTAAATGAAGAACTTTCAGTACATGTTTTTGAGTATCTTGGACTTTATTCTTTTGTTTTACCTTTTTTATTTATGGCAGCTATTTTTAATTCTATAAAAAATGGGACAGGACATCCTGAAGCACCATTTTTTCGTATGATAATTCTTTTGGTTTTTAAAATAGTTTTTAATACAATATTTTTATCAATTTTAAATTTAGGAGTTTTTGGTGCAGTATCTGCATCTTTTATGTCTTACTTTTTGATTGGTATTTGGATGTACTATGATTTATTTATAAAAAAATCAGATATGCAACTTTCTTTAAAAAATTTTAGATTCGATTTTGAATTTATAAAAAAAACAATGGCTTTGGCAATTCCCAGCATTTTATCATATATCTTAGTTTATATTGGATTCTTTTTAATTAATAAAGAAGTAGTAAAATATGGCTCTATTGCCCTTAATGCTTCTACCATTGCTTCTAATATAAATTCAATTTATTTTGTTTTGCCTACAAGTGTTGGAACAACGGTTACTACAATGATTAGTATGAATATAGGAAATGGGAATTCCAAAAATGCAAAAAAAGTATTTTATTATGGAATTTTGTTTTCTTTGATGATAGTATTTTCGATTATAATCATTTTTACACCTCTAAATCCTTATATTGTTGAGTTATTCCAAAAGAATCCGGAAATTACAACAATAACTAATAAGGCGTTGACTATTTATATGTATTCTGTGATAGGATTTGGAATATTTACAGTTGAACAAGGAGTATTTATTGGTTTGGGAAGAACAAAAATGCCTTTGCTTACAGGAATAATGAGAGTTTGGTTACTTAGATATATTTTTATAATTTTTACTGAAAAGTATTTGGGAGTATATTCAATTTTCTGGGGAAATTTATTTTCAAATTGTATGGCTGCATTTATATTTTTCTTTTTTGTTATGAAAGTGAAATGGGAATCAGCTATTAAAGATTTATAAAAATCTTGATTTTTTTCTTAAAATTTGATATAGTAGTCTATATACTTATGTATAAATTAGGAGGTTATTTTATGGAATTTAATAATGAATTAGGTAAAGTTTCTATTAATCCTACTGTGATTAAAACAATCGTAGCTAATGTGTTAAGAGAGAGTTATGGAGTTAGCGGATTGGCTAATGTTTCTCCTAAAGATGGAATCTATCACCTTTTAGGATGGGATAATTCAGGTAAAGGTGTTCATGTTGTACTTAAAGAAGATAATATTTTCATAGATTTACATATTGTTATTCAATATGGAATTAAAATTTCAACAGTTTGTGAGAATATAATAGAAAATATAAAATATAATGTTGAAAACTTGACAGGATTAACTGTGAAAAAAGTTAATATTAATGTTCATGGAATAAAATTAGAAGGTAATTAGGAGGAAATTATGATAAATAGTGAACAATTGCAAAAGGCATTTGTAAGAGCTCGTAATTATCTTGAAACAAATAAAGAGATAGTTAATAGCTTAAATGTATTTCCAGTTCCTGATGGAGATACAGGTACAAATATGTCTTTGACTATTAAATCAGCAATAAAGAATTTAGAAAATTCAAAAATTAATACTTGTGCAGATGTTACTAAAGCTATTAGCGATGGGGCATTGATGGGCGCAAGAGGAAACTCAGGAGTAATCTTATCTCAAATTTTAAGGGGTTTCTATTTAGGAAGTAAAGAAAGTGTAACGCTTGATGTTGAAACTATTAAGGAATGTTTTGTAAATGCCTATAGGGTCGCTTATAAATCAGTTATAAAACCTACTGAAGGAACAATTTTAACAGTTATAAGAGAAATGGGTGAATTTGCAGAAGCAAATTATACTCATTATAATGATGAAATTGAATTTTGTAAAGAAATTTTAAAGGAAGGTTTTAGAAGTTTGGAAAAAACTCCTGAAATTTTACCTATTTTAAAAGAAGCAGAAGTTGTAGATGCTGGCGGCCGTGGACTAATGTATTTACTTGAAGGTGCCTTAGGAGATGAAGTTGTTGAAATTAAAAACAATTACGAATTTAATAGACCTGCAAGAATTGAACACTTGGCTGCACAACAAGATGAAGATATTAAATTTGGATATTGTACTGAATTTATGGTTACAAGTGATTCAGAAGAATATGGAGTATTAAGAGATAAACTTGCAAGTATTGGAGATTCTTTAATTGTAGTTAAAGGTGATAATATTATAAAAGTTCATATTCATACTAATCATCCTGGACAAGCAATTGAATGGGCATTAGAATTTGGACCTTTACATGACTTAAAAATTGATAATATGAGAAGACAACATAATCATTTACATCATACTGACAAAGAAGTTGCAGATGCTAAGCATTCTGAAGAAGTGAAAGAACATAAAAAATATGGTTTTATTTCTATTTCAACAGGAGATGGTATCGATGAAATCTTTAAGAGTATGGGTGTAGATGAAATTATTACTGGGGGACAAACAATGAATCCTTCAACTGAAGATATTTTAAAGGCGGTTGAAAAGATTAATGCTGATGATATTTTTGTTTTCCCTAATAATAGTAATATTATACTTGTTTCAGAACAAGCAGCAAAAATTTCTAATAAAAGACTTCATGTTATAAAAACAAAACAAATACCACAAGCATTTAGCTCATTATTTAATTTTGACGAATCCTTATCAGTTGATGAAAATATTGAACTTATGACTGAGGCTATTTCCAATGTTAAAGTTGGCCAAATAACTTATGCTCTAAGAGATACTGAAATTGAAGGAGTAAAAATCAAAAAAGATGATTTTATGGGCTTAAATGAAGGTAAAATCACAGTGTCTAAAAAGAAAATAGAAGATACATTTAAAGCACTTATTGATCAACTTATTGATGAAGATTCATCTATAGTAAGTATTTACTATGGAGAAGATGTAAAAGAAAAAGATGCTGAAAAATTAGCAAAATTAATTGAGAAAAAATATGAAGATATTGAGGTTGAATTAGTATATGGTGGTCAACCATTATATTACTATTTGATTTCAGTTGAGTAGAAAAAGTCCGAAAGGACTTTTTTTGTAAGGATAATTATGGAATTAAAAGATATTAAGGGAATTGGAGAAAAGAAAATTGCTCTTTTAAATAAACTTGGAATTTTTACAGTTAATAATTTATTAGAGTATTTTCCATATTCTTATATTGATACTACAAAATTTAAAAAAATTTCTGAAATAACTGAAGAAGGAAGTTATTCGTATAGATTAAAAATCATTTCTTTAATGGAAAATAGAAAAAAAAGAAATATTAGAGTTACAAAATTTTTAGCAATGGATGAGGAAATGAATTATTGCACAATTGTATATTTTAATAATATCTTTATTTCAAAAAATTTAAAGATTAATAATGTATATGAAATGTATGGAAGAGCAAAATTACTTGGAAAAAATGTTGAAATTCAGTCTCCTACAATGCAAAATAAAGCTAATATTATTGGAAGTATAATTCCACAATATCATTTGTGTAAAGGAATTTCTAATCTAGACTTAGTTAAGATTATTCAAAATTTATTAAAAAAGAATTCATATTTTGAAGAAAAACTACCTAGTAATATTCTAAATGAATTAAACTTGGAAAATTATGATAAAGCAATTAGGAACATTCATTTTCCAAAAGATAATGAAAGTTTTATTAGAGCAAAAAGAAGACTTGCCTTTGACGAGATTTTTTATTTTCAACTCTCTATGAAAAAATTAAAGAGAAATAATGATGATGCTATTAGATTTGAGATAAAAGATGAAACGTATGATTTTATAAAATCTTTAAGTTTCAAATTGACAAATTCACAAAATAAAGTATTGGAAGATATTTTTAGAGATATGTCTAATGATAAACAAATGAATAGACTAATTCAAGGAGATGTGGGTTGTGGTAAAACAATAATCTCTTTTATTGCTATGTTTAATGTTATAAAAAATGGATTTCAATCAGTTTTAATGGCTCCTACTGAAATTTTAGCTAGACAGCATTATGAAAATGCTAAAAATCTTTTTTCAGATTATAATATAAAAGTTGAGTTATTAGTTGGAAGTTTAAAAGAATCCGAAAAGAAAGCTATTAGAGAAAAGCTAGAAAACGGAGAAATTGATATTGTAATTGGAACACATGCGGTTTTTCAGGAAAAAGTTGTTTACAAAAATTTGGGCTTTGTTATTACAGATGAACAGCATAGATTTGGAGTTAAACAAAGACTTTTACTTTCTAAAAAATCTAAAAATCCAGATATATTAGTAATGAGTGCAACTCCTATACCTAGGACTGTTGGTCTTGTTATGTTCTGTGATTTGGATATTTCTACTATTGATGAGTTGCCTAGTGGTAGAGGAAAGGTGAATACTTACTTTGTAGATGAAAATTATGAAGAAAGATATATGAATTTTATAAAAAAACATATATCAGAAGGACGTCAGGCATATATTGTTTGTCCACTTGTCGATGAGAGCGATACATTGGAATTACAGTCAGTTATAAATTTATATGAACGTTTAAAAGAAAGATATTTTCAAAACATTGAAATCGAATTTATACATGGGAAGATAAAACCCGTTGACAAAGACAAGATAATGAAAAATTTTGAAAGTGGAAAAATAAAAGTTCTAGTTGCAACTACTGTAATAGAAGTTGGTATTAATGTTCCTAATTCAAATATAATGGTAATTTATAATGCAGAAAGATTTGGTCTTAGTCAATTACATCAACTAAGAGGAAGAATAGGAAGAGGAAATTATGAAAGTTTTTGTATTTTAGTTAGTAATAACAAAAGTACAAATGTAAAAAAGAGAATGGATATAATGTGTTCATCAAATGATGGTTTTTATATTTCTGAACAAGATTTTTTACTTAGAGGATATGGTGATATTCTAGGATATCGACAATCAGGAGAAGCCAGATTTAAAATTTTAAATATCCAAAAAGATTATGAGCTTTTAAAATCTGCAATAAAATATGTTGATGAGATTTTGAAGCATGATTTTAATTTTGACAAAGAAGAAAATCAAGTTGTTAAAAGAAATGTTGATGAGTTTATCCAAAATCTTAGTAATAACATTATTATGAATTAGGTTTTAAAGATATCTTATTGTGTAATCAAATTTGCAATTAGTATTAAACAATCTTATTGCTAACAGAGGGGGATTTTTTGGTTAGAAAATTTTATAAAATTATTAATTTTAATTATTTTACTCATATAGTAATTTTTGCCGTTTGTATATTAACTTCTGTTTTTCAACTTCTTGTTTATACTTATACTAAAAAAATAGTTGATAAATTTATTGAGTTAAATGGTATTTATTATTATGGCGTTAAAATATTTATGTGCTTATTGTTTGCTTTTTTGGTAATGAGCACCTTAAAAAAATTTTTGTTTTCAGTTATTGGTATAAAGCTGGAATATAAAATTTTGAGTAAATATATTTTAAATATAAAAAATTTAAAAGAAGAAGAATTAAATAATTCCATTGTTGTCATGGATAGAATTTCAAAATTTACAGATTTTCTAGATAATAATTTAAACAGTCTTATTTATACACCTTTTTCATTTATATTTACTTTTTTGGGAATTTTTTTGATTGATAGAATGACTGCTATAATAATTATACCAGTTGTTATAACTACAGTGTTTATCGACTTTTTGCTAACAGATAAACTGATATATTCTTCACAAAAGTATTATAGAGAATATAGTGAATGTATAAATTTTCAAAAAGAGATGTTAGAAAAAATAGAAAATATAAAAATTAATGGTCTTGAAGATTATGTTGATAGTTTACATAGAAAAAAACAAGAAAAATTATTGAAATCTAAAAATTATCTCACATTTAGAGAACAAATATCCTATATTCCTGCACTATTAAATGAATATTTACCAACTATTATATTAATTTTTATAGCAATTTTAAGAGTAAAATATTCTCCTATGAGCTATGGACAGTTTTTTGCACTACTTAGTATGGTTGTTGGTATATCATTACCTTTTACAAAATTTTTAAGAACAATCACTAATTTGAAATCAGTAAGTGTTTTGTTGGATGATATTGTAAAAATAATAGATTTAAAAGATTGTCATATCGTTAATAATAATTTTAAAAGTTCAAGCTTTACTGATAATACAGTAATTAATGTTAAAAATTTGGATTTTAATTATGGAGATAAAATTATTTTTAGGGATGTAAATTTTAGTGTAAAGAATGGTGAAAAAATATCTATAATTGGTGAAACTGGCTCAGGAAAGTCTACTTTGATAAAAATTATTTTAGGATTATATGACTTAAATGAAAAAACAAAAATAAATATTTTTGGATTTGATGTTAATAATGAAAAAAGAGAAATTTGGGAAAATATTGGATATGTTGATAATAATACATATTTATTTGATGGGAGTATAAATTATAATATTACTTTAAAAAACGATTTAACTAATTCTGAATTAAAAAATTTAGAAAATATAGCTTTAATGCTTGATATAAATTATTTACTAGATAAAGAAATAGATGTAAAGCAATTTGGAACAAATTTATCTGGAGGAGAAAAATTGAAAATTTGTATAGCCAGAGCATTATTTAGAAATCCAAGTCTTTTGATTTTAGATGAACCTACATCTGCACTTGATGATTACAGTGAGGATTTATTTTGTGATTTGTTAAAAAACATTAATGTTACAACTATATTGGTTACACATAGAAAAAAACTTATGGATATGAGTGATAGAATACTTAAAATTTCAGATAATAAAATTTTCGAAATAAATAAGGAGAGTGAAATTCATGTTTAAAAAAATTAATTTAGTAAAAAATAGTTTTAATTTACTATCTGGAATTTCATTCCTATTCAATTCTTTTCAAAGTGTTTTTGCTGATTTTCTTTTTGGAATATTATATTTTTTAATTTTTGAAAAATTGTATTATAGTAAAATAGATTATCCATTTTTAGTGTTATTAACATTTCTAGTGTTTTTATATTTTGTGTTTTTAATTCCTTTTTGGGGCTATCATATGGAAAAAGGCGTTAATGTTTATCAGAAAAATTTAACTAATTTAGTTTTTAAAACAATTCTTAATAGGGATAATGTTGTACATTCATCTGAAAACATTACTTTAATTCAACATGATGTAATAAATGATTCAAAGATATTAGGCTGGGATCTTGTAGTGTTTTTTCAAGCGATTTTATCAGGTATTATATCAACTATTGTTATTTTTAATGCTTCATACAAAATGTTACTATTACTTTACATTCTAGGTTTAATTGCAATAATATCAAATTTATTTTTTATAAAAATTATAAAAAAATTATATTTATGTATAAGAAAAAATATTGAACTTAAAATAAAATATGTGTCTGAGTATGTAAATAATTTAATAATAGTAAATATTTACGGATTAAACGAGTCAATGGAAAGTGATATTTTAAAAGTATTGGAGGAAGTATATAAACAAAAATTAAGAATTAAAATTTATGAAACGATAACTTTTTTTATAGACAATATGGTATATAAAATTGGATTCAAATTAGTCATAATTATTTATGGAATGTATCTTGTTTCGATAGGAAGTATAAATTTTGGATATCTATTACTATGTTTTTCTATGGTTGAAGGAATAATTTTCTTTTTAAGTTATACAGGTGAATATATATCTGTTATACAAAAATTATTTATAAGTATTTCAAAAGTTAATACTTTTTTATATTCTAAAAGAAATTCTGAAAAATCAAAATTTGTTTTAAAGCCTATATCTAAGGTAGAATTTAGAGATGTATTTTTTAAATTTTTTGATAGTAAAGAGTATTTAATAGATGGATTAAACTTAGAATTTGATTTTTCAAATAACTATATAATTTGTGGTAAAAATGGTATTGGCAAAAGTACAATATTTAAATTGATATTTGGTATTTTAAAACCTGATAAAGGGAGCATTAACTTTAAATATTGCAAATTAGAGAATAGTGGAAATCCTGTTTATGTTTCTCAAGAACCTTTGATTTTTTCGGGTACTGTAAGAGAAAATATATTACTAGATAAAAAAGATGTTAGTGACGATAAAATATATGAGGCTTTACAAACGGTTTGTTTAGATAATTGGATAGATTCTTTGGATGATGGACTTGACTTTTATATTGATGAAAAGGTAAGTGTTTTATCTAAAGGAGAAAAAATGAGATTAACAATAGCTAGGGCATTAATAACTAACCCTCAAATACTTTTTTTAGATGAACCTGATGCAAATTTAGATGTTGAAACAATAAAATTAATTATAAACAATATAAAAAAATTATATAAATGTAAATTTATGATTATTTCACATCTAACAAAGTATAATATTTATGATGAAGAATTTAAAATAATTGAGTTGTAAAAAGAAATGTTGACAAGTTTATTAATAATATTATTATGAATTAAAGAAAAGAGATAGAGTTGATTTTTATCTCTTTTTTAGTTTAATTTAAAAATAATAGTATAAACTTTTATTATCTGATATTATTTATAAAAATCAAATTAAAATAATATCATTATATTAAATTTAGTTACAAAAAGATTGAAAAAATAGTAAAAAAATGGTACACTTATTGTATAAAATTAAAGGAGAAAGACTATCTTATGGATTTAGATTTTAAAAGAGTAGTTATTAAACTTAGTGGAGAAGCTTTATCAGGTGGAGTTGGACATGGACTCCATGATGAAACAATTGAAAAAATCTGTAAATCAGTAAAAGACGTATATGATTTAGGTATTCAAATTTGTATTGTAGTTGGTGGTGGAAATTTTTGGAGAGGTCGTTCAAGTGAAAAAATAGAACGTTCGACTTCTGACCATATGGGTATGCTTGCAACAATAATAAATTCTTTAAGATTACAAGCTACACTTGAAAATATGGGAGTTCCTACAAGAGTTCAGACAGCAATTAATGTTCATGAAGTTGCAGAACCTTTTATTAAAAGGAAAGCTGAAAGACATCTTGAAAAGGGCAGGATTGTTATTTTTGGTGCAGGAACTGGTATGCCATATTTTTCAACTGATACAACTGCAGCTTTAAGAGCAGCAGAAATGCAAGCAGATGTAATTTTACTTGGTAAGACAGGAACTGATGGTATTTATGATAAAGATCCAAATAAATTTAAAGATGCAAAGAAATTTGAAGAATTAACATATATAGAAATTTTAAATAGAGGTTTAGGTATAATGGATGCTACTGCTACTTCTCTTTGTATGGATAATGATATTCCTCTTGTTGTATTTGGAATTGATAATCCAGAAAATTTAGTTTCAGTAGTTAAGGGAGAAAAAGTAGGAACAATAGTAAGGGGGAAATAAGATGTATAAAGATATAATTAATGAATTAGAAAGAAAAATGTCAAAATCAATAGAATCATATGAAACAGAATTAACAACAGTAAGAGCTGGTAGAGCAAATCCTACAATATTAGATCAATTTACTGTAGATTATTATGGTACAGAAACGCCAATTAAACAAGTTGCATCTATTTCTGTTCCAGAAGCAAGATTATTAGTTATTCAACCTTGGGATGCTTCTTTGATAACTCCTATAGAAAAAGTTATTTTAGCATCAAATTTAGGTATAACTCCATCTAATGACGGAAAAGTAATAAGATTACCTTTCCCAGCATTAACTGAAGATAGAAGAAAAGAGTTAGTTAAGGTTGTAAAAGGTTATGGAGAAAATGCAAAAATTGCGATTAGAAATTTAAGACGTGATGGTCTTGATAAATTAAAAAAGATAGAAAAAGATAAAGAAATTAGTGAAGATGAGTTAAGACAAGCTGAAGAAGAAGTTCAAAAAGTTACTGATAAATTTATTAAAAAAGTTGAAGATATTACTAAATCAAAAGAAAAAGAATTAATGGAAATTTAATGAAAGATATAGATTTTACGAATATACCAAAACATATTGGTATTATTATGGATGGCAATGGTAGATGGGCAAATAGTAGATTTTTACCTAGAATTGCTGGACATAAAGAAGGAATGAATAGAGTAGTTGACATTGTCGAAGAGTGTTGTAAAATAGGGGTTAAAACCTTAACTTTATATGCTTTTTCAACTGAAAACTGGAAAAGACCTGAAGATGAGGTAAAAGGTCTTATGAATATTTTGGTTATTTATATAAATTCTCAACTGAAAAGAATATTAGAAAATAATATTGTTTTTAGAGTTATAGGAGATTACAGTAAATTACCAAGTTCTATAGTTAAGTTACTAGACAATAGTATAGATAAGTCAAAAAACAATACGGGTATGGTATTAAATATCGCATTAAACTATGGTGGTAGAGCAGAAATTATTTCTTCTATAAAAGATTTATTTGATGATATTTCAAAAGGAAATTTTTCAATAGATGATTTAAATGAGGAGAATTTTAAGAATTATTTATATACAAAAGAAAATTCGGAAGTAGATTTAATGATAAGAACAGGAAACGAAAAAAGAATAAGTAATTTTTTGATTTACCAGTTAGCTTATTCTGAGTTTTATTTTACAGATATTCTTTGGCCAGAATTTTTTGCTGAAAATTTATATGATGCGATATATGACTTTCAAAATAGAAATCGAAGGTTTGGGGGAATTTAATGACTAGTTTTATCAATAGAACCATAAGTGGAGTATTGATGTTAATAATATCCTTTTTATGTTTATGGCTTAAAGGATATGCACTTATGGGATACACTATGGCTATTACAGTTTTATGCTTAATTGAATTATTTAGGACATTTAAGTTAAATGATATATTAATTAGTTGTATTGGTATATTGTTTTCTTTAGCTATGGTGTACTCTATAGGTATTTCAAATAAAGACTTAATATTGACTTGGTTTTCATTATATTTTCTTATTGTTTCAATCTATTATTTATTTTTTAATAAAATTAATATTGAAAATTTTGGAAAATTGTTATTCTCTTTTATATATATATCAGTTCCAATGGGTGTTTTTTTGAAACTCGGAGAAACTAATCTTATTTGGGCTATATTTTTTATTTCGTGGGGAACTGATACATTTGCTTATCTTTTCGGAATAGTTTTTGGAAAACATAAGTTATATCCTAGTATAAGTCCAAAAAAGACAGTAGAAGGTTCTTTAGGTGGCATTTTTGGTTCACTTATACTTTTAATTTTATTTAATTACTTTGTATTAAATTATAATATTATTTTTGTAATTTGTTCAGGAATACTTCTTTCTATTGTTGCACAATTAGGAGATTTGTTTGCATCAAAAATAAAAAGAGAAATGGGAATAAAAGATTTTAGTGATATTATCAAAGGACATGGTGGATTTTTAGATAGATTTGATAGTATAATTTTTGTAACTCCTTTGGTTTATATTGTTTTTTATGTTTTTGGAGGTAGTATTTAATGATTATAAAAATAATAATAGCACTTTTGGTGTTTATGGTTGTAGTCGTTGTTCACGAGTTTGGCCATTTTATTTTTGCAAAAAGGGCGAAGATAAAAGTTAATGAATTTTCTGTTGGTATGGGTCCTAAGATTTTTGGAAAACAAAAGGGTGAAACATTGTATTCAGTTCGAGCTTTACCGCTAGGAGGATTTTGTGCTATGGAAGGCGAAGATGAAGAAGATGGAGAAGAAGAACTTGATTTTTCAAAAAGAGGACATTTCAACGGTGCAACAATTGGCGGGAGAATTTTAACTATTTTTGCAGGACCGTTTTTTAATTTTATTTTAGCGTTTGTTATTCTTTTTGCTTTATTTGGAATTAGGGGTCATCAAACTACAACTATAGCAAGTATACAAGATAATTCAATAGCTCAAAAATATGGAATTGAAGTAGGAGATAAAATTGTAAATATTGGAGATAATAAAATAAATTCTTGGAAGGATATTCAAACAAGCTTATCTAAATTAGATAAAGAAGAAACTACTATAAAAGTAATAAGAAACGGTCAAGAAAAAGAAATAAAAGTAAAATTTGAAAATTCGAATGAAAAAGTTTTGGGAGTCACATCAAAACTAGAAAGAAATTTATTTGTTTCTATTAGGGAAACTTTTAATACATTCTTTTATTTTATAGGTACAATGTTTGATATTCTAAGACAATTATTTACTGGAAAGGTAGGAGTAGGACAGTTATCTGGGCCTATAGGAGTGGTTGGAGCAATTAGTAGTGCAGCAAGTAATGGAATATATTCATTATTATATATTACTGCTTTTCTAAGCGTAAATTTAGGTTTTATTAACCTATTGCCAATACCTGCTTTGGATGGTGGAAGATTAGTTTTCTTATTTATAGAATTAATTTTAGGAAGGCCAGTCTCTAGATCAAAAGAAGGTTTAATTCATACAATAGGTTTTATATTTTTAATGGGTCTTATCTTATTTGTATCATTTAAGGATGTAATAAGACTAGGAATTTTTGGAGCAAATTAATGGAAAGAAAAATAACTAAGAAAATTTATGTGGGGAACGTACCTGTTGGAGGCGGTTCTCCTATTTCTATACAATCAATGACAAATACAATTACAAAGAATGTAGATTCTACTGTAAGACAGATTAATCAATTTGCAGAAGAAGGTTGCGATATTAGCCGTTCAGCAGTTAATGATTTAGACGATGCTTTAGCAATAAGAAAAATAAAGTCATTAACAACTATACCTTTTATTGCAGATATTCAATATGATTATAAACTTGCAATAATGGCAGCTGAAAATGGAGCAGATTGTTTAAGAATTAATCCTGGAAATATTGGTGGAAAAAAGAAAGTTAAAGAAGTTGTGGAATGTTGTAAGTACCATAATATTCCAATAAGAGTTGGAGTTAATTCTGGATCTGTAAATCAAAAGTTTATAGATAAATTTCATGGAGTTAATAAAGAATCTATAGTTTATAGTGCCTTAGATCAAGTTGAATTTTTGGAATCACTAAATTTTGACCAAATTAAAATATCAATAAAATCAAGTAATGTTCCAATTTGTGTTGAATCATATGAACTTTTAAGTAGTTTATGTGATTATCCTTTACATTTAGGGATTACTGAAGCTGGTCCTAGCTTTAGAGGAACTATAAAATCTTCTGTAGGACTTGGTATTATTTTAGCAAAAGGAATTGGTGATACCATAAGAGTTTCTTTAACTGGAGACCCAGTTGAAGAGGTCAAAGTTGGAAAGGAAATATTGCGTTCTTTAGGCCTTTTAAATGATGGAATTGATTTGATTTCTTGTCCTACCTGTTCAAGAACTAGAATAGATTTGATTAATATTGTTGAACAGGCAGAAAAAGAGTTAAAACATATTAGAAAGAATTTGAAAATTGCAATAATGGGTTGTCCTGTTAATGGTCCTGGAGAGGCAAAAGAGGCTGATTTAGGAATTGCTGGTGGAAATGGAAAAGGTCTTATTTTTAAAAAAGGACAAATCATTAAAAAAGTAGATGAAAAAGATCTACTTAAAGAATTAATTAATGAGATTAATAAATTGGAGGAATAATATGTATAGGAGTTTAAAAAGTTTTTATTTTTCACAACGAAAAAATTATAGCTTATCAGATGATTTTATTATTGATGAGTTTGTTTTTGGTGATGAAAAAATAGATTTTAGATTACTTACAAACTCCGATGAAGTTGGAATAGAAGAATTAGTAGTTTTAGATAAAGAATTACATGAGTTATTTAATGGTAGAGAAGTTAATATCTCAGTTCAGAGTTTTTCAAAATCAGATTGTCCTTATGATTATTACTATTATATAAACTATGATGAATTTGTAAATAAAGTACAAAAATTATTAGGAAATCATGGTTTTGCACTTACTAATAATGATAGGATAAATTTCTTGGAAGATTATATAGAAATATATATATCGGATTCTGTTTGTAGATTTAAACTAATTTCAAATTCATTTTTAAATGATTTAAAAGCATTTGTTTCTGAAAAATATAACGATGATATTGAAATAGTTATGCTAAATAGTTTGTTTACAAGAGAAGAAAAAAGTTCTGAAAAATTAGAAAGTAAATTAGATAATAAAAGAAAAGAAATTCAAAAAGAAAAAGAAAATAAAATCGAGAAAGTCAAATTAATTAAAGAAAAAAGTGAAACAGAAACAGAATTTAAAATTGGAAAAAAAATTTCCGATAAAGAACTGGTTTTAGAAATTTCAGATTTAGACCAAAATAGTGGTTTTTGTAAAATTCAAGGAAGAGTATATTCTTTAGACATTAGAGAATTAAAAAACGGAAAAAAACTTGCTTTGTTTGACATTGAAGACGAAACTTCAGCTATGAGTTGTAAATTTTTTTTAGATGATAAGAAGTTAGAAATTTTTAGTAAAAAAATTAATTCTAAATCAATACCTAACGGAATTTATGTAACAGCAGTAGGTAGAGTTGAATATGATCAATATGCAAAGGGAATTTCTATGATGATTGATGGAATGGAAGAAGCTCCAAGACATATATATGTAGATAATGCTCCTGAAAAAAGAGTTGAATTGCATTTGAATTCACAGATGAGTGGTCTTGATGGATGTGTGAATTTAGAAGTATTAAAGACAAGACTACAAGAATTAGGACATACTGCTGTCGGAGTTACTGATATCGGAGTCGTTCAAGCTTATCCACAGATGATGGATTTGTTTAGCAATGGAGATATAAAAGCTTTATATGGTCTAGAATTAAATTTGTTAGAAGACAATCCGAGGATTCTATATAATTATAAAAATGGAGTAAATTTTGATACTTTTGTAGTTTTTGATATTGAAACAACTGGTCTTTCTCATTTGAAAAATAATATTACAGAAATAGGAGCAGTTCGTGTTGAGAACGGAAAAGTAGTTGAACATTTTAATGAGTTAATAAATCCAGAGCAAGAAATAACTAAAGAAATAACAGAAATAACTGGTATTACTAATGAAATGGTAGCAGATAAGCCTTTAATAGGTGAAATTATGCCAAAATTTTTAGAATTTTCTAAAAATGCAGTTTTTGTTGCACATAATGCAGAATTCGATATTTCATTTATAAAAACAAATTGTAAGAGATTGAACCTTGAATTTGATCCTACTTTTATAGATACAATGGGATTTGCAAGAGCAGTATTACCAAATTTAAAAAATCATAAACTCAATACTTTATGTAAGGAGTTAGGAGTAAAATTATTAAATCATCACAGAGCAAGTTTCGATGCGGAAGCTTGTTCAGGAATTCTTTTAGAACTTATAAAGATAATTGAAAAAGATGGAAAAGTTTTTGATGAAAATATAAATAATATTGAAACAAAATGGCCTGTTGCAAAAAATATTTCATATAATTCAACTATATATGTAAAAAAAATGGAATCCTTAAGTGGATTTTATAAGATGGTTTCAGAAGGATTAATGAAGTATTTTAGAAGGGTTGCAGGTTTTCCTAAATCAAGATTAAAGGAATACAGAGAAGGTCTTTTAATAGGTTCAGGAAATTGGGATGGAGAACTTTTTAGAGCTTTTATTGAAGAAAAAAGTGAAGAAGAAATTTTAGAAATTGCAAAATTTTATGATTTTTTTGAAATTCAACCTATATCTAATTTAAAACATTTGTTTTTTAGAGGTAAAGTTTTAAGTATAGATGATTTGAAAGAAGTAAATAAAAAGATTTATGAGCTTGGAAAAAAATTAGATAAATTAGTCGTTGCAACTGGAAATGTTAAATATCTTGATAAGAATGACTATGTTTTCAGAAATATTATTCTATATGGGCAAGGAAAGAAAAATCTTGAAAAAGAAGGTTCTTTCTATTATAGAACTACAGCTGAGATGCTTGATGAATTTTCATATTTAGGAGAAAATGAAGCATATGAAGTTGTAGTAAAGAATACTAATATTTTTAAAGACATGCTTGATGAAATTTTACCTATTCCTAATGGAACGTTTCCACCTTTTATAGAGGGTGCTGACGAAGAATTAAGAAAAATATGTTATGACAAAGCTAAATCTATTTATGGTGAAAATTTACCAAAAATTGTTGAAGATAGGCTTAAAAGAGAATTAGGATCAATTATTAAAAATGGATATGCAGTACTATATATAATTGCTCAAAAACTTGTTTGGAGGTCAAATGATGATGGATACTTGGTAGGCTCGAGAGGGTCAGTAGGTTCTTCCTTTGCTGCAACAATGTCTGGGATAACTGAAGTTAATCCATTAATTCCGCATTATATTTGTCCTAAATGTAAACGTTCAGAATTTCATTCAGAGTATAGCGGACAATCTGGAGTGGATATGCCAGATAAAGAATGTCCAGATTGTAAAATAAATATGATCAAGGAAGGACATGACATTCCTTTTGAAGTATTTTTGGGATTTGATGGAGATAAAGAGCCTGATATTGACTTAAATTTTGCAGGAGAATATCAATCTACTTGTCATAAATATACTGAAGAACTATTTGGATCAGATAAAGTGTATAGAGCTGGAACTATTGGGACAGTTTCTGACAAAACTGCATTTGGGTATGTAAAAAAGTATATTGAAGAAAATGAGCTCACTCTTACAGCTGGTAATATTAGAAGATATGTTAGAAAGATAGTTGGTGTAAAAAGAACAAGTGGTCAACATCCGGGTGGAGTTATGATTGTTCCACATAATAAAGAAATTTATGATTTTACTCCAATTCAATATCCTGCAGATGATTCATCTTCTGAAACAAAAACTACACATTTTAGTTATAAGTCTATAAGCGGAAGAATTTTAAAATTAGATTTACTTGGACACGATGTTCCTACTATAATAAAACATCTTGGAGATTTAACTGGTGTTGATCCTTTAAATATTCCTATGGATGATAAGGAAACTTTAAATATATTTTATTCAACAGATAGTTTAAAATTTATGGATGATAAATATAAAGATGGTGTTGGTACTTTAGGTATACCTGAATATGGGACAAACTTTGTAAGACAGATGCTACTTGATACAAGGCCAAAAACTTTAACTGAACTTATTAGAATTTCAGGTCTATCTCACGGAACTGATGTATGGCTTGGAAATGCACAAGATCTTATTAAAAAAGGAATACCTTTAAATGAAACGATTTGTACTAGAGATGATATAATGACATTTTTGATTTTTAAAGGACTTGAAAATAAACGTTCATTTAAAATAATGGAAACTGTTAGAAAAGGTAGAGGACTTGATGAGGAAACTGAATCATATATGAGAGAAAATGGAATACCAGAATGGTATATTGACTCTTGTAAAAAGATTAAATATCTATTCCCGAAAGCTCATGCTGTTGCTTATGTAATGATGAGTTATAGAATTGCATATTTTAAGGTTCATTATCCTGAAGCTTTTTATGCCACATATTTTACCACTAAAATTGATAATTACCCAGGTAACTTGATTTTTAAAGGTCTTACAGCAATTCAGAGTAAAATGAAAGAAATAAAAGAATTAGGAAAGTCTGCATCTCAAAAGGAACAAGATGTATATGATATACTTGAAGTTGCTGAAGAAATGTATCTTAGAGGAATTGTTGCTAGTAAAGTGGATTTGGAAAAATCTGATTCTTCAAGGTTCTTAATTGATGGGAAAGGTAAAATTTTACCACCTTTTAGGGCTTTAGATTTTGTAAGTGATGTTAACTCAACATCTATATATGAAGAAGTTAGAAAATTACCATTTATATCAATTGAAGATTTTCAAGAAAGAACAAAAATAAATAAAAATGCTTTGGAATCATTAAAAGAACACGGCGTTTTAAATGATTTACAGCAAACAAATCAAGTAAGTTTATTTGACTTTATGTAAAAAACAACTGAGATTATTAATCTCAGTTGTTTTTAAATATACAATCCAAAGTTAACTCAATTATTTAAAAATAGGACTTGAAAAAATTATTGGCTTATAGTATAATATTAATGTTATTTTTGAGGAGGTGAATAAAATGGCAAATATAAAATCAGCAATTAAGAGAATTGATGTTACAAAAAAACAAACTCTTAAAAATAAAAGTAGAAAATCTGAAATAAAGACTTATATTAAAAAATTTGAATTAGCAATAGAAGAAAATAATTTTGAATTAGCTAATGAATTGTTAAGAACAATTGATAAAAGACTTAAACAAGCTACTGAACACAGTGTTTTTCATAAAAATGCTGCTTCTAGAAAAGTAAGTAAATTAAGTAAAAAATTACATGATGCTTCAACACAAGCGTAAATATAGCGTGTATGGATCCAACACACTATATTTGCTCCGTGTGGAGCTTTTTTTTTTACATTTATTTATTGATATGATATAATATCAAAAAGACGTTAAAATCCATTTTTTTGGATTATAAAGTTGTATTATAAGGAGAGTTATAAATTTGAAAATTTTACATTTAATTAGTCAATATCCCTCAAAAACAGGTAGTGGAATTTACTTATCAGAGGTATATAAAAACTTCAAAGCTATGAATTTTACTCAAAAAGTTTTGTGTGCTATGAATGAGGATGATATTGTAGAAGTTAACTTTGATGATTTTGAAATAGTAAAATTTAAAAGTGATGAATTACCATTTCCAGTAGTTGGAATGAGTGATGTAATGCCTTATGAATCTTTTTTATTTTCAAATTTAACTGGAGAG
Source organism: Parvimonas sp. D2 (assembly GCF_035282635.1). Lineage (NCBI taxonomy): Bacteria > Bacillati > Bacillota > Tissierellia > Tissierellales > Peptoniphilaceae > Parvimonas > Parvimonas sp. D2. The sequence continues at coordinate 262,296 of NZ_JAYKBO010000001.1, read as the reverse complement.
AACTTGGAAAGATATATAAATGTTTTTACTAGTAAAATATTGAATATTGTTGAAAACTTCAAACCAGATATTATTTTTACAAATCATCTATATATTATGACATCAATTGTTGGAAGTCTTGATTTAAAATGTAAAGTTTTTGCATTTTGTCATGGAACTGATTTAAGACAACTTTATAAAAATGATATACATAAAAAATTTATTTGTGACAATATTCCCAAACTTAATGGAATTTTTTGTTTGTCAGGAAAGCAAAAAGAAGAAATTATTAATGTATTTAATTATAATAAAGATAAAGTATATGTTATTGGTGGGGGATATGATTTAGATTTTTATTATAAAGATTATAATAAAACTTATTCTAAAGATGCTAAAATAAGACTAATATATGCAGGAAAATTTAGTAGAGCCAAAGGAATTATATATCTACTTAAAGCTTTTGAAATGGTAAAAGATAAATACAATGTTGAATTAATTTTAGCGGGAAGTGGTACTGGAGAAGAGTATGACGAAATCATTAATTACTCAAAAAAGCTGGCTGATAAAGTTAAACTGTATGGATATATGAATATGAATGAGATAGGTGATTTATTTAGATCCTGCGATATTTTTGTTATGCCATCTCTTTATGAAGGACTATCACTTGTTACAATAGAGGCAATGGCTTGTGGACTAAAAGTTGTGATGAATGAACTAGAAAATTTCATTAACTTTGTAGGAGAAGATATTACTAAGTCAAAAAATATTGAATTTGTAAAAATGCCTACTTTATATGATACTGATAAAGTAATTGAAAGTGAAGTTGATAATTATATTTTAAGACTTAGTATAGCATTGGAGAATCAAATAAAGAATTTGTATAATAATGACTACGAACAAGATTTTTCATCAAAAATGACTCAATTTAGTTGGAAAAATATCAGCAATAACATAAAAAGAATAGTTGTATAGAAATAATTAATTAATAATATATATTAATAAGAAAAAACTATTTTACTTTATTTAGGATATATGGTATGATTTTATTGATTAAAATTTTGGAGGTAAATTAATGAAAAAACTATCAAAAATGTTACTTTTATCATTAGTTACTGCTACAACTTTAGTTGGTTGTGGATCAAAAAGTGACAATAAAGCAAATGATAAAAAAACTGAAAATCAAACTGAAAAGAAAGATGATAAAAAATCATCAGATATGATGAAAGGTGAAACTCTTTTAGAAGAACAAAAGAATGGTGCGACAGTAATTGATGTAAGAGTAGCTGATCAATATAATGCAGGACATATTAAAGATGCTATAAATATTCCTTTGGAAACAATCGAAAAAGATATTGAATCAAAAGTTACTAAAAAGGATGCAAAAATTATTGTTTACTGTAATACTGGAAATAGGAGTGGACAAGCATTAGAAAAGTTAAAAAAATTAGGTTATACTAATGTTAGTAATGCACAAGGTGTTAAACAATATAAATATGAACTTGTAAAATAGTTTTTAAAGCGATGAGTACTCATCGCTTTTGTATTTATTAGTATAAATTTTTAAGATTTGATCATTTTAACTTTTAATTACTTCATAAATTTTAAAATAAAATATAGAAAATAAATTTTAAATATGATACAATATAGGATGAGGTGAAATTATGCATAAACAGATTTCTGTTGTAATTGTTGCTGCTGGTTCTTCTCACAGAATGGGAACTAAAGAAAATAAAATTTTTTTAGACTTATGCGGGAATTCTGTTATTGAAAGAACAATAAGTGCTTTTATTGATATACCTGAAATATTTGAGATTATTTTAGTAACAAAGAAAGAATTTTTTGACAGTATAAATAATATTATTAAAAGATTTCCTTTAAATATAAAAATTGTTGAAGGAGGCTCTTCAAGAGAAGAGTCTACTTTTAATGGTCTATTAAATGTTTGTGATAAGTCAAATTTTGTGATTTGTCATGATGGAGCGAGACCTTTAGTTAGTAAAGAAAATATTTTAAATGTTATTAGTGAACTTGATAATTATAAAGCTGTTATAACAGGCGTTAAAGCAAAAGATACAATGAAAATTGTTTCTTCTAATTTAGAAGTAGTATCTACTCCTGATAGAAGGTCATTATACAATATTCAGACACCTCAAGCTTTTGACAAAAAAGTCATTATAGACGGATATAAAAAATTTTTTGAGGAAGATAATTTTGTTACAGATGATTCTTCTGTGGTTGAAAAATTGAATGTTAGAGTTAAACTTGTTGAAGGAGATTATTCAAATATAAAAATTACAACAATAGAAGATATTTATCATGCAAGATTATTATTAGAAAGAGGCATTTAATATGAGAATAGGACTAGGTTTTGATGTTCATGAATTAGTTGTTGATAGAGATTTAATAATTGGTGGTGTTAAAATAGATCATGAAAAGGGTCTTTTAGGTCATAGTGATGCAGATGTTTTAGTTCATGCTATAAATGATGCAATTATTGGGGCATTATGTTTAGGAGATATTGGAAAGTTATTTCCTGATAATGATCCAAAATACAAGGATATTAGTTCTTTGATTATGACTAAGGAAGTAGTTAGGCTTATGAAAGAAAAAGGATACAAAATTGGAAATGTTGATAGTGTAATATCTGCACAACAGCCTAAACTAGCAGGATATATTTTGCAGATGAGGAAAAATATTGCTAATGTTTTAGAAACAGATATAGAAAATATAAGTATAAAAGCCACTACAACAGAACATTTGGGTTTTGAAGGTAGAGAAGAAGGTATTTCTTCTCAGGCGGTGGTACTACTTGAAAAAATATAAGGAGGAAAAGATGAAAAAAGTTTTATTTACATCTGAATCAGTAACTGAGGGCCATCCAGATAAAATTTGTGATCAGGTTTCTGATGCGATTTTAGATGAAATTTTAAAAGTTGATCCAATTGCAAGAGTAGCTTGTGAAACTTTAACAACAACTGGAATTGTAATGGTTGTTGGTGAAATTACAACTTCTCAATATGTTGATATACAGAGCATAGTTAGAAATGTTTTAAAAGAAATTGGATATACTAGAGCTAAGTTTGGATTTGATGCTTCAACATGTTCGGTTATAACAAGTATAAATGAACAATCAAGAGATATAGCATTAGGTGTTGACAGCGCATTAGAATATAAGAATGGTAATGAAGATAAGTATAATTCTGTCGGAGCTGGAGATCAAGGTATGATGTTTGGTTATGCATGTACAGAAACAGATGAATTTATGCCATTACCAATTACTTTAGCTCATAAATTGTCAAAAAGATTATCTTATGTTAGAAAAAATGATATATTAGGATATTTAAGACCTGATGGTAAAAGTCAGGTTACTGTTGAGTATATAGATGGAGTTCCTTCAAGAATAGAGGCAATAGTTGTTTCTACTCAACATAGTCCTTCAGTTAAATTAGAACAAATTCAAAAAGATATTAAAGAATTTGTCATTGATGAGGTTATTCCGGATTATTTAATTGATGAAAATACTAAGATTTATGTAAATCCTACAGGTAGATTTGAAATTGGGGGACCTATGGGAGATTCTGGATTGACAGGAAGAAAATTAATAGTGGATACTTATGGTGGATTTGGAAGACATGGTGGGGGAGCTTTTTCTGGTAAAGATCCAACTAAAGTAGATAGATCTGGAGCCTATATGGCAAGATATATTGCAAAAAATATTGTCGCTAGTGGAATCTGTGAAAAGTTAGAAATAGGAATTTCTTATGCTATTGGGGTAGCAAAGCCACTTTCTATTTATGTAGATACTTTTGGCACTGGAAAAATTTCAGATGACAAAATTATTGAAATAATTAATAAAGTATTTGACTTAAGACCTGCTGCAATTATTGATATTTTAGATTTAAGAAGACCAATATATCGTCAAATTGCCGCTTATGGTCATTTTGGAAGAGATGATTTAGATTTACCTTGGGAAAAATTGGACAGAGTTGAAGATATAAAAAAATTAATATAAATTGATTAAAAATATAGGAGATGTTATTATGGGAAGATGTTATGATTTTAATGAATATGTAGACAGAAAAAATTCACATGCTGAAAAATGGAATAATATGGTTGCTGCGGGGGCACCTAATAATGATCATTCAATTTTATCAATGTCTATAGCTGATATGGAATTTAAATGTTGTGATGAGATATTAGAAGCATTAAAAGAGCCAATATCAAATGGAGTAATAGGATATGACTGCCCTTGTGAAAAGTTTTTTTCATCATTTATAAAATGGCAAAAGGAAAAAAACAATTGGAATATTAAGAAAGAATGGATTGTTCCTGTTCCGGGAGTAGTACCTGGAATAGCAAATACTATTTTGCACAATACTAAAGAGGGAGATGCTGTAATTATAAATACACCAGTTTATCCACCTTTCTTTAATGCAGTAACTTTAAACAATAGAGTTGTTGTTGAAAGTCCATTAATTGAGTTAGAAGACAAATATGTTATGGATTTTGAAGATTTTGAAAAGAAAATCGTTGATAATAACGTTAAACTAAGTGTATTATGTAGTCCTCATAATCCTGTTGGAAGAGTATGGACAAAAGAAGAATTAGAAACATATGGAAGAATTTGTAGGAAACATAATGTATTAATGATTTCTGATGAGATTCATGGAGATTTAATACTTAAGGATTATAAACATATTCCAATTGCTTCTCTTAATGAAGACTTTTTATATAACACTGTTACTTTAACTGCTCCAAGTAAAACTTTTAATATTGCAGGTCTTGCTCAATCTGTTGCTGTAATTCCTAATGAAGAATTGAGAAATAGATTTATTAATGGACTTGTAGGATATGGAATTTTCCATATGGCAAGTTTTGCAGCAGTTGGTTTTGTTGCTGCTTATACTTATGGTAAAGAATGGTTTGAAGAATGTATGAGTTATATTGAAGATAACATTGACTTTGCAATAGAATTCATAAATAGAGAAATTCCAAAGGTAAAGGTAAAAAGACCAGAAGCAAGTTTCTTGTTATGGTTAAATCTTAGAGCTTTTGATATTGACCATGATGAGTTACACCAAAAGTTGATAAATGAAGGAAAATTATTGCTTAATTCAGGAATAAATTATGGGGAAAATGCAAGACTTTTCTTTAGAATGAATATAGCTTGTAACAGAGAAATGTTAATTGATGGATTAAATAGACTTAAAAAAGTTGTAGATAGTTTATAAACCTCAAAATATCTAGAGACTATAAATTTTATAGTCTCTTTTTTATATAAGAACCCCACCCTTCCAAGATGCTTTGCATCGGGTGGGTTCCCGGGAACCTTGTTGTTTTACAATAAAAAATGTACCTACATATTTAAGGTACATTTTTTGAAGAATAAAATATTTTATTTAATTTCTAAGTAAACAGGGCAGTGATCACTACCTAAAATTCTTTGATGTATTTGTGCATCTACAAGTCTGTCATCCATATCTTTTGAAGTTAAGAAATAGTCAATTCTCCAGCCTGTATTTCTTTCTCTTGATTTTCCAAAATAACTCCACCAACTGTATTCATTTTCTTTATCAGGGTAGAAATATCTGAAAGTATCTGTAAACCCACTATCTAAAAGTATAGACATCTTTTCTCTTTCTTGATCAGTAAATCCTGCATTTTTTCTATTGGTTTTTGGATTTTTTAGGTCGATTTCTTTATGAGCGACATTTAAATCTCCACAAACTATTACGGATTTAGTTTTATTTAATTCAAGTAAATAATTTCTAAAAGCATCTTCCCATACCATTCTGTAGTCAAGTCTTAAAAGTTCTTGTTTGGAGTTGGGTGTATAACATGTTACTAAAAAGAAATCTTCATACTCTAAAGTTATAAGTCTTCCTTCATTATCATGTTCTTCAATTCCCATTCCATATTTTACACTTAAAGGTGTATATTTTGTAAAAATAGCCGTTCCACTATATCCCTTTCTTTGTGCATAATTGTAATAAGTTTCATATCCTTCAAGTTCAAGATCAAGTTGACCTTCACTCATTTTAATTTCTTGTAAGCAGAAAAAGTCAGCATTAATTTCATTAAAATAATCTAAAAATCCTTTTTTTATGCAAGCTCTAAGTCCATTTACATTCCAAGAAACAAATCTCATTTAATCACCTCATATTATTTTTTAATCATACTAGTTAATTATACCATAATTTTTTATTTACAAACACCTATTTAAAATTTTGCTTTAGTTTGAACTGTTGAAATAAAATACCTTTTGATGTAAAATATAATAGAAAATAATTTAAGGAGGACTTTATGATAGATTATAAAAAAGTTTATGAAGAATGGTTAAATAATGAGTTTTTTGATGATAAAACTAGAAAAGATTTACTTTCAATAAAAGATAATGATGAAGAAATTAAAGATAGATTTTATAAAGTTTTAGAATTTGGTACTGCAGGTCTTCGTGGAAAACTTGGTGCTGGAACAAATAGAATGAACAAATATATGGTATCAAAGGCTGCACAGGCACTTGCAAATACAATAATTGATTATGGTCAAGAAGCCATTGAAAGAGGTGTTGCAATTAGTTATGATGTAAGATATGGGTCAAAAGAATTTGCAGAACTTACTTGTTCAATAATGGCAGGAAATGGAATTAAATCATATATTTATAAGGGAATTAGACCTACACCAATGTGTTCTTATGCGATTAGAAAATTAAACTGTATAGCTGGTGTAATGGTTACTGCTAGTCACAACCCACAAGCATATAATGGATATAAAGCATATTGGAAAGAAGGCTCTCAAATTCTTGATGATATTGCCAACCAAATTTCATCTCATATGGATAAAATTGAAAAGTTTGAAGATGTTAAACAAATTCCTTTTGAGGATGCTCTAAAGAGCGGAATTGCTAAATATATTGATGATTCAGTAGAGGAAGATTATAAAAAAGAAGTTTTAAATTTAACTATTAATGATGAAAATATAGATAAAGGCATTAAAGTAGTTTATACTCCTTTAAACGGCGTTGGTAATTTACCGGTTAGAGAAGTTTTAAAAAGAAGAGGTTTTAAAAATATTTTTGTTGTAAAAGAACAAGAATTGCCTGATCCTGAATTTACAACTGTTGGATATCCTAATCCGGAAGTTCCTAAAGCTTTTCTTTATTCTGAAAAATTAGGTAAAGAAGTTGGAGCTGATATTTTAATTGCAACTGATCCTGATTGTGATAGAGTTGCTCTTGAAGTTAGAGATAAAAATGGAGAATATGTTTTTTTAAATGGTAACAGAATAGGAGCATTATTGTCATATTACATTTTCTCACAAAGACATGCACTTAATAATTTACCTGAAAATCCTGTTTTAGTAAAATCTATTGTAACAGGAGATTTATCAAGAGCAATAGCTAAAAAATATGGAATAGAAACTGTAGAAACATTAACAGGTTTTAAAAATATTTGTGGGAAGACAAATGAATATGATATAACTAAAGAAAAAAATTATGTTTTTGGATATGAAGAAAGCATAGGCTTTTGCTACGGAACATTCGTAAGAGATAAAGATGCTGTTGGAGCTTCAATGATGGTAGTTGAAATGGCTGCATACTATAAAAAACAAGGAAAGAGTTTATTAGATGTTTTAAATGATATATATGAAGAATTCGGATATTATAATGAGAGACAAATTTCTCTTGAACTTGAAGGAATTGAAGGACAACAAAGAATTGGAAGAATGATGGAAGACTTTAGAGAAAATCCTATTAAAGAAATGGGAGATATTTCTTTAAAAGAAGTCATTGATTTTAAAGATGGATATTTAGATTTTCCAAAACAAAATTGTCTAAAGTATTATTTAAATGATGGATCTTGGTATGCCTTAAGACCATCTGGAACAGAACCTAAGATTAAATTATATATTTATACAATAGGAAAAACAGAACAAGAAAGTATAAATAAATTAGATTTAATTGAAAAAGTGTGTAGAGAAAAAATGAATAATGTAAAATAAAGGAAAAAGGTATGTTGATTCATACCTTTTTTGCAATAAGAACCCCACCCTTCCACGATGCTTCGCATCGGGTGGGTTCCCGGGAACCTTGTTGTTTCACAATAAAAAAAACTAACTAAACGTTAGTTTTAAAATGGTGCCGGCAGTGGGACTCGAACCCACACACCCTTGCGGATAACAGATTTTGAGTCTGTCTCGTCTGCCAGTTCCGACACGCCGGCAAATTCAATTACTCGAATAGTATAACATAAAAAAGGAAAGAATTCAATAATTTTATAATATTTTTTTGTAGTAAAACAGTATAAATAATTTATTAATATAATTAGTAGACTTTACTAATCTAAAAAAATTTTGTATAATATTAAAAATTAATTTAATAAAATGAAAAATTTTTGCATAATTATAGGAGGTAATAATATGTCAAAATTAACAGTATTCGATCATCCAGTTATTTCTCATAAGTTAGGATATTTAAGAGATAAAAAGACTGGTGGAAAAGATTTTAGAGCTTTAGTAAATGAAATTTCAATGCTTATGGCTTATGAGGTTACAAGAGATTTAAAAACAGATGAAGTAGAAATTGAAACACCTTTACAAAAGACTAAGGTAAAAAGATTGTCTGGTAAAAAGTTAGGGGTAGTTCCTATTTTAAGGGCTGGCCTTGGAATGGTTGAAGGAATGTTAAATATTCTTCCTGCTGCAAAAGTTGGTCATATTGGTTTATATCGTGATCCTGAAACTTTACAACCAGTTGAATATTATTGTAAATTACCGGTAGATGCTGAAGAAAGAGACTTTTTAGTTCTAGATCCAATGCTTGCTACTGGGGGTTCTGCATCTGATGCTATAAAACTTTTAAAACAAAAGGGTTGTAAAAATATTAAATTGGTTTGTATAATAGCTGCTCCTGAAGGAGTTGAAGCCGTTCAAAGAAATCATCCTGATGTAGATATTTTTGTAGCTGCGTTAGATGAGAGACTAAATGAACATAGCTATATTATTCCAGGACTTGGAGATGCAGGAGATAGACTATTTGGAACAAAATAGTTTTAAATTTAAAAAATTAGCTTATTATTGACAAATAAACAATTTTAAGGGAATGTGATTTACAATTGATATATTACATTCCTTTTTTATATATTAATTTATTATAAATATTTTTCTTTATTAGAATATTAACTATAAATATTTAAATTACTGATTTGAAATTTTATTTAATAAACTTTTTAAAATAATATATATATGATATAATTAAGAAAAATATAAAGTCGAGGTGATAGGAAATGTTTAAAACGAAAAGATTTTTTATTATAACCCTATTATTGTCTGTATTTGTTTTTACAGGTTGTTCTAACAAGATGCAAGTAAGAGATCTTTTTGAGAAATCAAAAGAGGCAAATGATAAACTTCAGTCATATATAATGGATAGTGAAAGTAAAAATGAGACTAAAGGCAACATTAAAACTCAACTTATTCATGCTGAATTACAATATAATGCTAATACTAGAAAAATTATTAAAGGAAAAGGAAGTATAAAATATACAGGAAAAAGAGAAGAAGGAGAAGTAGATAATGATGTAGTATTTGTTGGAGATGCAAAAAAGACAACAATAACTACTTTCAAAGAAAACGGACAAACTAAAGAAACAAAAAAAGAAAATACTAATTACATTGTTAGTCCTGACTATTATAAATTGTTGGATGCAATTTATACTCTTAAAGAAAAAGATTTGACACTAGAAGAAGAAAATGATGAATATCATTTAAAATTAAAAACCGAAAATAAAAATTTAAAGATTATAGATGTTTTAAAATCACAGTATGGATTGAAATTATCTGTTAATGATTTTGAGGTTGATGTGAAATTTGAAGTGGTTTTTGATAAGAAAACTTTTTATCTAAAAAGTGTAGTTTGGACTTTAGAATATGGTGGAGATAAAGGAGCTTTTAAAATAGAAGAATCTTTAAAATATTCTGAATGGAACAATGTAAAATTAGAAAATAAATAGATTTAATACAAAAATGTTACTATAGCAAAGTAACATTTTTTATATATTTAAAAATATGATATAATATACGTAGATTTATTTTTTGGAGGATTAATAATGTTTAAAAATAAAAAAATATTTATATTAGGAGTGTTGTTAGTAATTATAACTTTTTCAGGTTGTTCTAATAAGGTTGGTGTTAACGAATTGTTTGAAAAATCTAAAAATGCTAACAATAATATTGAATCTTTTTTATTACTTAATGAAATTATAACTGAACAAAATGGAAAAACAACAAAACAAATTCTAAAAGGAGAATTGATTAATGATAAGGATTCTAAGAAAATTACCAAAGGAAAAGTGATTGTTAGGTACTCAGGTACCTCAAATATTGAACAAAATAATTATGATGCAGAGTTTGTTGGTGATGAAAACAGAACAGCAATTATGACTAAAAAGGTAAATGGAGTAGATAAAAAATCTGAAACTAATAATAGCAATTATAATGTATTTCCAGATTATTTTAGATTATTAGATGGTATTTATTCCTTTACTGAAAATGATATAAAATTTGAAGAAGTTAATGATGAGTATCATTTAAAAATAAATAATGATGATAAGAATAAATCAAAAATTATTAACATATTGAAAGCTGAATATAAGTTGGATTTGAAAAAACTTTCTGAAAATGATGTTACTATAACATTTGAAGCAGTTTTTGACAAAGATACATTTTATTTAAAGAATGTTTTTTGGACTTTGGAATATATTGGGAATAATGAAGTGACAAAATTCTCTAATACTACTAGTTTTTCAAAATGGAATGATTTAAATTTAGATAAATAGAACTAAACAAGTTGCTCTATATAGTGCAACTTTTTTATTGTAAATAAAATATTTAATAAGCAAAATTTAATATCATTTTTATACAATAGAAAAAATCATAAATTAGGTGCTTTGATGAATATAATAGTTAGTTTTAAAAACTAAATAGGGTATAATTAATCGAGGTGATTTAGGTGTATAATGTGATTTTTGTTGGACATGGTTCTCCAATGAATGCTATTAGTAAAAATGTTTTTAGTGATAATTGGGTATCGTTAAGAAAAAAATTAAAAACTCCAAAAATGATTCTTGCAATTTCAGCTCATTGGTATACTAACGGACAATTTGTTAGAACATTAGAATATAATGAACAAATCTATGATATGTATGGGTTTCCTAAGGAGCTTTACGAAATTAAATATGAGCCAAAAAATAATGTGGAGTTTGCAAAAAAACTAATATTCGAACTTGCAATTAAAGAGGATAATTCATGGGGGATAGATCATGGAATATGGAGTATTTTATGTAAAACTTATCCCAATGCTGAAATTCCTGTAGTTATGTTAAGTGTTGATAAAAATAAAAGTCCTAAAGAGCAGTATGAGTTTGGAAAAAAGTTAAAAAGATTATTAAATGAGGATATTTTAGTTATTGCTAGTGGCAATATAGTTCATAATTTACAATTAATTGATTTTGATAAAAAAGGTGGATTTAATTGGGCTAATAAATTTGATAATTATATTAAGGATAGTATCATAAATAGGAATATTGAATCAGTAATAAATTATAATAATAGTATTTTTGATTACCATCATTCAGTACCAACACCTGAACATTTTTATCCTTTACTAATAGCTTTGGGATGTGCATATGACTATAAAAAAGTTGAAATATTTAATGAAGGCTGTGATTTGGGATCTGTTTCTATGACAAGTTATATTTTTGAAGGTTAAATTGTGTAATATACTATTAAAAATGTATCTTAAATTTGTTAATATGTATTGAATTATATGTTTTTTTGTGTTATAATTCTTAGGTATGTAAATAGAAAATAATATAATTTTTATAGAGTTGTTAGGAGGAAATTAAATGAATACTAAATTAGTATCAAGAGATGACAAGAAAATAGTTTTTACATCAGAAATTAGTCCAGAAGCATTCCAAGCTTCAATTAATAAAGTTTATAACAAAATGAAATCAAGATTTAACATTCCAGGTTTCAGAAAAGGTAAAGCTCCAAGAAAAATCATTGAATTAAATTATGGAGAAGGTATTTTCTTTGAAGATGCTGTAAATGAATTATTACCTGATTTATTTGAAGAAGCTGTTAAAGAATTAGAAATTGGTAAAGACATCTGTGGGATGCCAAAAATTGATATTGAAGAATTTGATAAAAATAAAGCTATAGTAATAAAATTTGAACAAGAATTAAAACCAGTTCCTGAGTTAGGAGACTATAAAAATTTAGTTGCTGATGATGTTAAGTTTGAAGTAACTGATGAAATGGTTGATGAAAGGGTAAATAAAGAACGTGAAAACAATGCAAGAATAGTTTCAATTGAAGATAGACCTGTAAAAGATATGGATACTGTTAATATTGACTTTGAAGGTAGTGTTGAAGGAGTTCCATTTGATGGAGGTAAATCTGAAAATTATGATTTAGTTGTTGGCTCACATACTTTTATTCCAGGTTTTGAAGAACAATTAATTGGGAAAAATATAGGAGATAATGTTGATGTTAATGTTATTTTCCCTGAAGAATATCATTCAGAAGAGTTAAAAGGAAAAGAAGCTCTTTTCAAAGTAAAAATAAATTCTATTAAAGAAAAACAACTTCCTGAATTAGATGATGAATTCGCGCAAGATGTTTCTGAGTTTGATACACTGGAAGAATATAGAGCAGATATTAAAAAGAATCTTGTTGAATCTGCGGAAAGAAATGCTTTGGTTCAAAAACAAAATAATGCAATTGATGCTCTTATTGAAAGTTCAAATGTAGAAGCTCCAGAATCAATGGTTGCTGAAGAAGTTGATAAAGCTTTTAGAGATTTTGCTGGTAGAATTAGACAATACAATATGGACTTGGATAATTATTTCAAAATGTTAAATACTACTGAAGAAGCTGTTAGAGAACAATTAAGACCAGAAGCTACTAAGAGAGCTAATGCTGAACTTGTTATCGATGCTTTTGCAAAATTAGAAAATATTGAAGTATCTGAAGAAGAAATTGATAAAGAAATCGATGAATTCGGAAAGAATATGAAAGTTAAAGATTTTGAAGAATTTAAGAAGGAATTGAAATCAGGAGAAGGTCTGGAAGGCATTACTGCAAGTTTAATTAGAAGAAAAGCGGTTGATCATTTGGTAAGTCTTGTTAAATTCCAAGAACCTAAAAAAGAAACTGTTGAGGAATAATTAGTTAAAATATAGCTTGCATTTTGCTAAGCTATATTTTTTATTAGGAGGTAATTATGGCACTTATACCTATGGTAGTTGAACAAACTAATAGAGGAGAAAGGTCTTATGATATTTATTCAAGACTTTTAAAGGAAAGAATTATATTTTTAAGTGGAGAAGTGAATGATCAAATGGCAGATTTGATTGTTGCTCAACTTCTATTTTTAGAATCAGAAGATCCTAAAAAAGATATTCAAATTTATATAAATAGTCCAGGCGGTTCAGTTAGCGCTGGACTTGCAATTTATGATACAATTCAATATATAAAACCTGATGTAAGTACTATTTGTATTGGACGTGCTGCAAGTATGGGGGCATTTTTATTGACATCAGGTGCAAAAGGAAAGAGATTTGCTTTGCCTAATGCAGATATTATGATTCACCAACCTTTAGGAGGAGCTCAAGGTCAAGCTGAAGACATTAAAATTCAAGCACAAAAGATTTTGCAAGTTAGGGAAACTCTTAATCAAATTTTAGCAAAGAGAACAGGTCAATCACTTAAAAAAATTGAAAAAGACACAGATAGAGATTTCTATATGAGTGCTTATGAAGCAAAAGAATATGGAATAATCGATGAAGTAATAGAAAATTAAGGAGTTAATTTTGGAAAAAAAGATAACAAGATGTTCTTTTTGTGGGAAAGAGGTAGAAGAAGTAGATCAAATAGTTAGTGGAATTAATGCAAATATCTGCAATGAATGTATTGAAATTTGTCATTCTATGATTGAATACCAAGAAAGAACTAAGAAAAAAGAAAGCTTAGAAAAATTACCAACTCCAGTAGAAATTAAGAATATTTTAGATGAGTATATTATTCAACAAGACAATGCAAAAAAAGCTCTAAGTGTTGCTGTTTATAATCACTATAAAAGAATTAATAGAGATGTTGAAAGTGAAGTTGAAATTCAAAAGTCTAATATTCTTCTTGTAGGACCTACGGGAAGTGGAAAGACACTTTTAGCTCAAACACTTGCTAAAGTTTTAGATGTTCCTTTCGCAATTGCAGATGCAACTACTTTAACTGAAGCAGGATATGTTGGAGAGGATGTTGAGAATATAATTTTGAAATTAGTTCAAGCAGCAGACTATGACATAGAAAGAGCAGAAAAAGGAATAATATATATAGATGAAATTGATAAAATTACGAGGAAAAGTGAAAATCCGTCAATAACTAGGGATGTTAGTGGAGAGGGTGTTCAACAATCACTTTTAAAAATTATAGAAGGAACTGTTGCAAATGTTCCTCCAAAAGGAGGAAGAAAACATCCTGATCAACAGTATATACAAGTTGATACTACAAATATTTTATTTATTGTAGGTGGAGCTTTTCAAGGTATAGAGTCAATTTTAAAAGCCAGACTAGAGAAAAAATCAATGGGGTTTGGCGCAGATGTTAAAACGGATAAACTTGATGATTTTTCTGAAATTATTAAGAATTTAAGACCTGAAGATTTACTTAAGTATGGTTTGATACCTGAATTTGTTGGTAGAATACCTATGATTGTAACTTTAGAAAGTTTAAATGAAAATTCTCTAATTAGAATTTTAGAAGAACCAAAGAATGCATTAATTAAACAATATAAAGAACTTTTATCTATGGATAATATAGAGCTTGAGTTTGAAAAAGATGCAATAAAAGAAATTGCAAAGATAGCTCTTGAAAGAAAAACAGGTGCAAGAGGTTTGCGTGCTGTTATAGAAAGTGCTCTTTTAGATACAATGTTCACATTGCCATCTGAGAAAAATGTTGAAAAATGTGTTGTCACTAAAGATGTAGTTTTAGGAAAGGCAAATCCCGTTTTAATATATAATGAAAATAAAAAATAGAGGAAAAATATTTATGAGCAATATAAATTTTAATATTGAAGAAAAATTAAATAGACCTGTAATAGCACTTAGAGGACTTTGGATTTATCCTTATTCTGTTGTTCATTTTGACGCAGGAAGAAAAAAGTCTATAGATGCAATAGAGTCTGCATTAAAAAAGGATTCAATTTTAGTTGCTTTTACTCAAAAAGATATTAGGACAGAAGATCCTAAGGCTGAAGATTTATATGAAATGGGAACTGTTGTTATCGTTAAACAAATTTTAAAGATGAATAATGGAATAACTAGAGTTTTAGCTGAAGGTATTTGTAGATGTAGAGCAAAGAAAATTTATGATGATGGAAAGTTTTTAACAGCCGATGTTGAAGAATTCTATTATGATGAAGTTGGAGAAGAAGTAGACTCTGAATTGGCAACTTTACGAAATATGGTTGAAGTTGCATTTGAAGAATATACAGCTAAGAAAAGGCATCTAGATGTTGATACTGAAATAAGTGTTCAAAATTCTTCAAATATGGATAAATTTACAAATAATGTAGCAAGTTATATAATTAGATTATCTGATGATGAACATTATGAAAACTTTAAAATATTTGATATGAGAGAAAGACTTGAAAAACTTTATGAAATTTTACAAAATTCTATAGAATTATCATTCTTAGAAGAAAGTATTTCTAGAAAGGTTTCTTCAAGACTAAATAAAAATCAAAGAGAATATTATCTTCGAGAACAACTTAATATAATAAAAGAAGAACTTGGAGATGGAGAAGATTTAAGCTCTGAATTGGATGAATATGCCAATACCATAATGAGTTTTGGATTTGATGAAAATATTGAAGAAATGTTATTTAAGGAAATTAGAAAACTTTCTGAAATACCATCAGGCTCACCTGAGGGAAATGTGATTAGAAGTTATCTTGATAAAATAGTTGCATTGCCTTGGAAAAAGTCAAAAAAAGAAAAATTAGATGTTGCTTACACTAGAAAAATTTTAGATAAAGACCATTTTGGACTTAAAGATGTTAAGGATAGAATTATAGAATCAATAGCTTTAAGAAAAATTTCAAATAATCAAAAAGGCTCAATAATTTGTTTAGTTGGTCCACCAGGAGTGGGTAAGACTTCTATCGCAAAATCTATAGCGAAATCTTTGAATAGAGAATTTGTTTCTATGAGATTGGGTGGACTTCATGATGAAAGTGAAATAAGAGGTCATAGAAGAACTTATGTTGGAGCAATGCCAGGTAAAATTTTAACTTTATTAGAACAATGTAAAGTTAATAATCCAGTAATGCTACTTGATGAGATTGATAAGGTTTCAAATGATTTTAGAGGAGATCCTTCTAGTGCTTTGTTAGAAGTTTTAGATCCTGAACAAAATAATAAGTTTACAGATAATTATATAAATATTCCTTTTGATCTTTCAAAAGTTATGTTTATAACTACTGCTAATACAACTGCTACAATTCCATCTCCATTACTTGATAGAATGGAAATTATTCCGGTCTCAAGCTATACTTATGATGAAAAAGAAAAAATTGCTATTAATCATTTGATTCCAAAGACATTTAAAACTTTTTCAATTACTAAGAAAATGCTTGATATAAAAGCTGAAGCAGTAAGAGATATCATTCGTTATTACACAAGAGAGTCTGGTGTAAGAAATTTAGAAAGAATGATTGAAAAAATAATTAGAAAAGCTGCTGTAATTTTGGTTTCAAAAGAAAGCAAAAAAGTTACAGTTAATTCGAAAAATCTTGTAGATTTCTTAGGAAAGAAAAAATTCCATGATGATATTTTGGAAAAAGAAGATAAGATTGGACTTGTAAACGGATTGGCTTGGACAGAAGTAGGAGGAGAACTTTTAACAATAGAAACTGATATTGTCAACGGAACAGGAAAAATTCAACTTACTGGACAACTTGGTGATGTTATGAAGGAATCTGCAATGACTGCAATTTCATTTGTTAGAAGCAAAGCTGATAAATTTAATATTAAAGAAGATTTTTATAAGGAAAAAGATATACACATTCACGTTCCTGAAGGAGCAGTACCAAAAGACGGTCCATCTGCTGGTATAACAATGACAACAGCAATTGTCAGTGCTCTTACAAATAGGAAAGTCAATAGACAATTTGCAATGACAGGGGAAGTAACTTTAAGAGGAAGAGTTTTAGCAATAGGAGGACTTAAAGAAAAAATCCTTGCAGCAAATAGGTATGGAATAAAAAATATAATTATTCCAAAAGAAAATGAAGTTGATATTGATGAAATTCCTGAAGAAATTAGAGAAACATTAAAAATTTATACAGTTTCCGATGTTTGTGAAGTATTAGATTTAGTTTTAGAAAAAGAGGTGTAATGTGAAAATAATCTCAAGTGAATTAGAACAAATAGCTGCGATTATTTCACAGTATCCTGATTCTAATTTAAAAGAAGTTGCATTTGCCGGCAGGAGTAATGTTGGAAAATCAAGTTTTATAAATGCTTTCATAAACAGGAAAAATTTAGCGAGAACTAGTTCCAAACCTGGAAAAACAAGAACAGTAAATTTTTATAAAATAAATAATTCATTTAGATTAGTGGATTTGCCAGGATATGGATATGCACAAGTTTCTAAAAGTGAAAAAGAAAAATGGGGAGTAATTATTGAAACCTATCTTTCAAACAGAGAAAATTTATGTGAAGTTATTCTTATCGTAGATATTAGACATGCTCCTAGTAAGGAAGATGTTATGATGTATAACTGGCTTTTAGAATATGGATTTAGTGGTTATGTTATAGCAACTAAAGCTGATAAAATTTCTAAAGGACAATGGAATAAACATTTAAAAGTTGTTAGAGAAACTTTAGGAATAAAGGATATGAATTTAGTTATTCCATTTAGTTCAGATTCAAAAGCGAATTTAGAGGCAGTCCATAATAAAATAGAAGAAATATTAAGCTGTGAGTAATCACAGCTTTTTAGTTGTTTATATTTTCGTCAACAGGAATACATAATAATACAATAAAAATTAAAATTGAAATTAAAATTGAAATTAAAATTAAAGTTATAACAAAAAGGACCTATTTCTATTCTAGGGATTGTCCTACCATTCCTCTGTGTTTAAATTTAACTCTTATTATATCAAATAGAACATACTCCTAAAGTAATAAGATTTAATAAAATACTTAAATTTTTTAAATGTTTAGATGTTTTTTGACTAAAAACTAACTTAGAAAAAATAAATTGATAAAAAATATCAATTATATTTAAAAGTCTATTGAAATAATTTTTTTGTTGTGATATTATGAGTATGTTAAAAATAAAAAAATGGAGGAATAGTTTATGGTAACAAATGAAATGATGAAAAAATTTAAAGAACGTTTTGAAAGCGATTTATCAAGTAGAGTAATTTCAAATGCAATTGCTAAAAATGGTATTCAAGATAGTTCAATTAATAATGATGCTTTAAGATTTCATAATTTTAAGTTTTCTGATAGTATAAAAAAAGCTGAAATTACAAATCAAAAGAAATCTGGACGTTGTTGGATGTTTTCAGGACTCAATGTTTTAAGACTAAAAGTTATGGAAAAACTTAATTTAAAAACTTTTGAGTTTTCACAAGTTTATCTTTTCTTTATGGATAAAATGGAAAAATCAAATAATTTCTTAGAACTTATGATTGAACATATAGATGAACCATTGGGCTCAAGACTTATGGATAGTTTGTTAGATTTAGGAGCTGATGATGGAAACTTTTTTGAATGCTTTGATGACTTGATTTCAAAACATGGTATTGTTCCTAAATCAGTTATGCCAGAAACTTTCAGTTCATCCGATTCTGGTGCTTTTGTTGAACAAATCAATGTAAGATTGAAGAGAACTGCAATGAATATGAGAAAAGCGCATTCAAATGGAGCTTCAGTTCAAGAATTAAAGAAATTAAAAGAAGAAACTCTTTATGAAGTTTATAATATTTGTACAAAAGTTCTAGGAAAATTACCAGAAACTTTTGATTTTGAATATACAGATAAAGACGATAAATTCCATAAGATTACAAATTTAACTCCAAAAAAATTCTATGAAGAATATGTTGGAAGTTACTTTGAAAATAAGGTTGATTTAATTGAAGATCCAAGAGGCAAGTATCCATTTGGTAAAAGAATAGAATTAAAATATTTTAAATCTGTTAGAGAAGGAAATCCTGTTGCTTCTTTAAATGTTCCTCAAGAAGAAATAAAAAAAGCTATAATCGCATCTATAAAAGCTGGAGAAGCTGTGTGGTTTGCTTGTGATGTTATGAAGAACTGTGATAGAAAATTAGGTATAATGGATAAAGATTTATTTAATTATGATGAAACTTTAACAGAACTTGGAGAATTTTCTAAAGCCGACAGAATTGACTATAGATATACAGATTTAACTCATGCTATGACATTTGTAGGGGTTGATTTGGATGAAAATGGAAATCCAATTAAATGGCAAGTTGAAAACTCTTGGGGAGATGAAGTTGGAGAAAAGGGAATATTCTCAATGAGCGACTCTTGGTTTACAAATGAAAATATTTCAGCAATAGTAGATAAAAAATTTGTTGATGAAAAATGGTTAAAAGGTTTAGAAGAAGAATCTATAAAGATTGAGCCTTGGGAACCATATGCAATGATGTTAAAAAGATAATTTTTAAAAGGAATTACTGCGGTAATTCCTTTTTTCTTGAAATGTTTTATAAGACTGTTTTTTATTGTTAAATTGTGATAAAATAGTTTTAAGATTTACAATAGGAGGTAGTTATGACTAAAGAAAATTTAGATTTAAAGTTTGAGGATTATAAATATGTTCGTCCTGACTTTGAAAAACTTAGAGCTGATATTAGAGCTTTAACTGAAAGACTTGCAAATGCTATGTCAAGTGAAGAGGCAATTGAAACTTATAATGAACTTATTAAAGTAAGTTCAGATGCTGATAGCATGGTTGCTTTAGCACATGTCAAAAATTCAATTGATACTAAAGATGAATTTTTTGACAAAGAAATGCAATTCATTCAAGAAAATGCTCCAAAAGTTCAAGAAGTTGAGGTTGAATATATTAGAGAATTTGTAAACAGTAAATTTAGAAAAGAACTTGAAGAAAAGTTCGGAGTTTATTTATTCCAAAAATATGAAAATTATTTATTGACTTTTAATCCTTCAATTATGGAAGATTTAGTTGAGGAAGCAAAAGTTGTTATGGAATATCAAAAACTTTTGTCTTCTTGTTCAAAAGAGTGGAATGGAGAACAATTAAATCTTACTCAACTTGCTAAATATACTCAAGATTCTGATGCAATTACTAGAAGAAAAGCTACAAATCTTGTTTCTGAAATTTATGAAGAACAAACAGAAAAACTAGATGAAATCTATGATAAAGTAGTTAAGATAAGAGATAGAATGGCTAAAAAATTAGGTTATAAGAACTTTATTGAGCTTGGCTACAAAAAAATGGGTAGAGTTGATTATAATGCAAAAGATGTTGAGGGTTATAGAAAACAAATTGTAGAAACTATTGTTCCTATTTGTAATAAGATTAGAGAAGAACAAAGAAAGAGAATAGGATTAGATAAACTAACTTTTTATGATGAACCAATGTTCTTTAAGTCAGGAAATCCAGCTCCTCACGGTAAAAAAGATTGGATGGTTGAAAGAGCAGAAAAAATGTATAGTGAGTTATCACCTGAAACCAAAGAATTCTTTAATTTTATGAAAACTAAAAATTTATTTGATTTAGATGCAAAAACAACAAAAGCTGGTGGAGGATATTGTACTTATTTAAGAAATTGGAGGAGTCCATTTATTTTCGCTAATTTCAATGGTACAACTCATGATGTTGAGGTTCTAACTCACGAAGCAGGGCATGCTTTTCAAGTTTTCTCTTCAAGAGATTATATTCCAGAATACACTTGGCCTGGAATGGAATCAGCGGAAATTCATTCAATGAGTATGGAATTTTTCACTTGGCCATGGATGGATTTATTCTTTGAAGAAGAAGCGGATAAATTTAGATATAATCACTTGGCTCATCGATTAACATTTTTACCTTATGGAGCTTTAGTTGATGAGTTTCAACATGTTGTGTATGAAAATCCAGAGCTAACTCCAAAACAAAGACGTGAAAAATTTAGAGAATTAGAAAAGAAATATTTGCCACATAGAGACTATGATGGAATAAAAGTTCTAGAAAATGGTGGATTTTGGTTTAGACAAAGGCATATTTTTCAAATGCCTTTCTATTATATAGATTATACATTGGCTCAAGTGTGCGCTTTCCAATTTTGGAATAAAGATCAAAAAGATCACAAATCAGCCTTTGATGACTATGTAAGACTTTGTAAAACAGGTGGAACTAAGCCTTTCTTAAAACTTCTTGAAGTTGCAAACTTAGAAAATCCATTTAAAGAAGGAACTATTAAAAAGGCTGTTAAACCATTAGAAGAATATTTAAATTCTGTTGATGCAAGTAAATTTTAAGAAATAAAGTAAATAAGAACCTCACCCTTTCACGATGCTTCACATCGGGTGGGTTCGCGGGAACCTTGTTGATTCGCAATAAAAGAAACGCTCCGTTTGGAGCGTTTTTTATATTTCAATTTCTTGTATATTTTCAATCAGATTTTTGTTTTCTTCTAAAATAGGATTAACTTCATTTTCTATAAATTCATCAACTTGTGAAGGACATCTTCCAACATATTTCATAGGATTAAGTACTTCTTTGAGTTCGTTTTTACTTATATCAAAGAAATCATCTTTTTCAATTAATTCCAATAGATTATTTTCAAGCCCTTTTTCTTTCACATTTTTACCTGCAATTTGTGAAAGTTCTCTGATTCTTTCATGAAGTTCCTGTCTATCTCCACCTTTTTTTACTTGATTCATCATTATGTTTTCACTTGCCATAAAAGGTAATTCAGCCATTAAATGTTTTTCGATTACTTTTTCATAAACTACCATTCCATCAACTACATTTGCATAGAGATTCAATATTCCATCTACTGCTAAAAATCCTTGAGAAATCGAAAGTCTTTTATTTGCACTGTCATCTAAAGTTCTTTCAAACCATTGTGTTGCAAAAGTTATAGATGGATTCATTACATTTGAAATAACAAAATTTGACAAAGCTCCAATTCTTTCTGATTTCATAGGATTTCTCTTATAAGGCATAGCAGACGATCCAATCTGACTTTTACCAAAAGGTTCTTCAATTTCTTTAAGATGTTGTAATAATCTTAAATCATTTGAAAATTTATGAGCAGATTGTGCTATATTTGATAATAAAAATAAAACTTTACTATCAATTTTTCTTGTATAAGTTTGACCTGAAACAGCATAAACTCCTTTGAAGTTCATTTCTGAAGCAATAAAATTATCAAGCTTTTTAACTTTTTCTTCATCATTATTAAATAACTCCATAAATGATGCTTGGCTTCCGGTTGTTCCTTTTGCACCACGAAGTTTTAAGTTTTCCAATATGAAATTTAATTCTTCAAGGTCAATAAGTAAGTCTTGCATATAGAGTGTTAATCTTTTTCCAACTGTTGTTGGTTGAGCTGCTTGAAAATGCGTATAAGCCAAAGTTGGAATGTTTTTATATTTTAGAGCATTTTTCTTTAATAAATTTAAGACATTTATAATTTTTTTCTTTATGATTAAAAGAGCTTCTTTCATAACTACAAGTTCAGTATTGTCACCAACATAGCAACTTGTAGCACCTAAATGAATAATACCTTTTGCATTCGGGCACTGTGCTCCATAAGCATAAACATGACTCATAACATCATGTTTAACAATTTTTTCTCTTTCTAAAGCTATATCAAAGTTAATATCATCTTTAAAGTTTTCAAGTTCTTTAATTTGTTCATCGGTTATGTTTAGCCCTAAACTTTTTTCTCCTTTGGCAAGAGTTATCCATAATTTTCTCCAAGTTTTAAATTTAAAATCGTCAGAAAAAATATAACTCATTTCTTTACTTGAATATCTTTTTGTTAGTGGATTTGAATAAATATTGTTCATAAAATCTCCTCAGTTAATTTTTTAATACATAATTTAATTTTATCCATATATCTAAAAAAAATAATGGGTAAATATTTATAGCTATATTATATCATATTATATTAATTTTTTTAAAACAAAAATATATATTAATTTAATTTTTGTATCATTATTTATTTTTTAAAAATATATATGTTTTTTCGAATAATAAATAAAAAAATAATTGAATTTCTAATAATTGAGTTTACAATATATTTATAAATATGTTATAATAAATGAAACTTTAGACTATGGGCTTAAACTATAGGGGATATACAATTATTAATTGGAAATAAATAATTGTACTAAATTAGGAGGTAAAATTAATGATAGATAATGAAGAAAAAATAAAAGTAACAAAGAAGAAAAAAAAGAAAAGAAGAAGAAAAGAAAATTTTGTTATAATAACTGCGGTTTTTTTAGCACTATTTGTCTTTTTAGGTGGTAAATATGTTTTAAGTGTGATGTATCAAAATAAAACACAAATACAAAATAAAAATAATGAAAATGAGCAAAAAAATACATCTGATAATAATTCTGAGGAAAAACAAAACACAACTGAAAAAGAACCAGAAAAACAAGATTCTAATGGTATAGATTTTTCAGAATCTGGAAGCCACATAAAGTCTGCAGATTCTTATGCTTATGATACCGCTGAAATTAGAGACTATATCATGAGTAAAAAAGAATATACTGGAAAGAAAATGGTGTTCTTAACTTTTGATGACGGTGTTACTCCTGGAATTACAGATAAAGTTTTAGATATTCTTAAGGAAAAACAAGTTCCAGCTACTTTCTTTATAGTTGGTAAAACATTAAATGATCAAGCAAAGCCATATTTGGAAAGAGAATTAAAAGAAGGACATGGAATAGCAATTCATAGTTTTTCTCATGATTATAATAAACTATATCCAAATAGAGTTCCTAATGCATCCGTTATAAAAGATGAAGCAGAAAAGACTTTATCAAGATTAAAGGAACTTCTTGGAGATAAATTTAATACTGGGGTTTGGAGATATCCAGGTGGACATATGTCCTGGAAAGGTCTTGAAAATGCTGGTAATGGTGATGAAGTTCTAAAAAGTTTGGGACTTGAATGGATAGATTGGAATAGTTTATCTGGTGATGCTGAACCACAAAAGGTTAGACCAACTAATAAAGAAGAAATGTTAAAATATGTTAAAACGTCTTTGAGCTATTGGAAACAACAAAATGTTGCTGTTGTTTTAATGCATGATTCTCAAGGAAAGAATTTAACTGTAGAAACTTTGCCTAGTATAATTGATTATTTTAAATCTAATGGATATGAATTTGGTATTTTAAAATAGGTGAAATATGATTTATTTTTTAATTGGGATTTTAATTTTATTAGTAGTTATTGTCATTGTTTTGATTTTTAAAATATTGAAAAAATCAAATGATGATATAATAAGAGATGAAGGTATTCTAAAGTTAAAACTTAGTTTTTCGGATGAATTTAATAAATTAAACGAAAAATTAAATGGAAATAATGAAAAAATCTCCAATCAATTGCTTGAATTTAAAAATTCCACTAATGATAATATTATAAAAGCAGGTAAAGAAAATATTGATTCAATTTTTAATTTTAATGATAAATTAAAATCTGAGTTGAAAAAGGACTTCTTAAATCTTACTGTTGTTGTAGAAGGTAGACTTGATAAGATAAATGAAAGTGTTGAAGTTAAGCTTGAAAAAAGTTTTGAAGATACTAAAAAGACATTTAGTAATGTTATGCAAAGTTTAGGAAGGCTTGATGAAGCACAAAAAAAGATGGAATTTTTATCTAATAATGTTCAAAATTTAAATAATGTTTTGACTGATAAAAAAACTCGTGGCATATTTGGTGAAGTACAATTATATCAAGTTTTGACTTCAGCTTTTGGAAATAATAATGAAATTTATCAAAAACAATATAAACTTTCTAACGGGACGATGGCAGATGCAGTGATATTTGCTCCAGAACCAGTTGGAACTATTTGCATTGACAGTAAATTTCCATTGGAAAATTATAGGAGAATTTTTGAAGATACATCTGAAAACAAGGTAGAAAACGAAAAGAGTTTTGAACAAAATTTAAAAAAACACATTGATGATATTTCTTCTAAATATATAATAAAAAACGAAACAACAGATCAAGCGATTTTGTTTTTGCCAGCAGAAGCTATATTTGCTTATCTTAATGCTTATATGCCTAAAATTGTTGAATATGCATATTCAAAGAGAGTTTGGATTACATCTCCAACTACAATGATGGCGATATTAACAACAATACAAGCTGTTTCTCAAAACTTAAAGCAATCTCAATATGCTTTAGAGATTCAAAAAGAATTAAATTCGCTCTCTGCAGAGTTTGAAAGATATGCAAAAAGATGGGAAACACTAGAAAAAGATATAAACAAGGTAAGTAAAGATGTAAAAGATATTTTTACTACTTCGACAAAGATAACAAGAAGATTTGATAATATCAAGAATGTTGAGGTATTTGAAAAAGAAGAAATGGAAGAAGTTTTAAAAATTGAGGAATAAATTTAGGTAAGATAGTGTATAAAAATTATACACTATCTTTTTTTTTATATGTGGCTAACTTAATTTTACAATATATGGTGAAAAAATTTTTAAAAAAATCTAAAAAAAGTATTGCAATAATAGAAATGATATAGTATAATATATGGGTGCTCATATGCACATAATAGGCGTTGACGAAATAGGTTGCTCAAATTATGGCTGTTTTATAGCCTTTTGAGGTAATTATTTCTGAGTATGTCGAACTAGATTTCGGCGACGGGTCGCCGTATTTTTTGGAAGTGAAAATGGAACACACGGATGAGTTGATACGGAGGACCTAGTTGCATGATGCCAAAACATGCGAAATAAGGAGGTAAAAAAATTGGCAAACAAGCAAAAAATCAGAATCAGATTAAGAGCTTACGATCATGAATTAATCGATAGCTCAGCGCAACAAATAGTGGAATCTGCAAAGAGAACTGGTGCAGAAGTATCAGGACCTATTCCACTACCAACAGAAAAGGAAATCATTACAATCTTAAGAGCTGTTCACAAATACAAAGATAGTAGAGAACAATTCGAACAAAGAACACATAAAAGACTTATTGATATCCTAAATCCAAACCAAAAAACTTTGGAAAGTTTAAAAAAATTGAATCTTCCAAGTGGTGTAGATATCGAAATTAAGTTATAAATCTTAGAATGATTGTAAATCAATCCGCTGTAAGTAATAGGAGGTGTACTCAATGAAGAGTATTTTAGGTAAAAAAATTGGAATGACTCAAATTTTTACTGAAGATGGAGCAGTTGTTCCTGTAACAGTTGTTGAAGCGGGCCCTATGTTCGTTACTCAAGTTAAAACTGTTGAAACTGATGGTTATAATGCAATCCAATGTGGATATGTAGACAAAAAAGAAAAAAAGGTTACAAAACCTCTTAAAGGACATTTTGATAAAGTAAGTGTTGGATATAAGAGATTTGTAAGAGAATTTAGATTAAACGAAGGCGAAACTTTTGAAACTGGTCAAGAAATTAAAGTTGACTTATTTGCTGAAGGAGATAAAGTTGATGTTATCGGAACTTCAAAGGGTAAAGGTACTCAAGGCGCTATAAAGAGATGGAATTACGGAAGAGGTCCAGAAGGACATGGTTCTAAATCCCATAGAGTAGCTGGAGCTAGAAGTGCAGGTACTTACCCAGGTAGAGTACTTAAAGGTAGAAAAGCAAGTGGAAAAATGGGAAATGAAAAGAGTACTGTTCAAAATCTTGTTGTTGTAAAAGTTGACGTTGAAAAGAACCTAATTCTTGTAAAAGGTGCTATTCCAGGACCTAAAGGTGGTTTAGTAACAATTAGAGAAGCGGTTAAAAGATAGTTTAAGGAGGATAAATAATGCCTAAGGTTAATGTTTATAACCAACTAGGAGAAGTTGTTGGTGATATAGAATTAAACGAAGCTATTTTTGGTGTTGAAGTTAATGAACATGTTGTTTATGAAGTAGTAAAAAACCATTTAGCTAATAGAAGACAAGGCACACAATCTGCTAAAACTCGTGCGGAAGTACGTGGGGGTGGAAGAAAGCCTTGGAGACAAAAGGGTACTGGTCGTGCTAGACAAGGTAGTATAAGAGCTCCTCAATGGAAAGGTGGCGGAGTAGTGTTCGCACCAAAACCAAGAAGCTATAGATACTCAGTTCCTAAGAAAGTAAGAAGACTTGCTATGAGATCAGTTCTTTCTTCAAAAGTTCTTGAAGGAGAGTTAAGAATTTTAGATGCTTTAACAGTTGATGCATTCAGCACAAGGAAAGCAAAAGAAATTTTGAAAAATTTAAGCTTAGAAACAAAAACTATGATAGTTTTACCAGAAGGAAATGAAATGATTGTAAAATCATTTGCGAACCTTCCAAAAGTTGAAACTGTTGTTGTAGATTATATGAATGTTTATGATTTAATGAGATTTGATAATCTTGTAATCGTAAAAGATGCCTTATCAAAAATTGAGGAGGTGTATGCATAATGACAGCATATGATATTATTATTAAACCAGTTGTAACTGAACGTTCAATGGAAAATATGGAATCAAAAAGATACACTTTCAAAGTTGATACTAGGGCTAATAAATCAGAAATCAAAAAAGCCGTAGAAACAATTTTTGGTGTAAAAGTTAAACAAGTAAATACAATGAATATTACTGGTAAGAAAAAAAGAATGGGAGCTAATGTTGGCAAAAGACCTGATTGGAAAAAAGCCATTGTTACTCTTACAGAAGATTCTAAAGAAATTGAATTTTTTGAAAGTATTTAATATAGGAGGTAATATTAATGGCTATTAGAAAGTATAAACCAACTTCTGCTGGTGTACGTGGAATGAGCGTTTTAACTTTTGATGAAATAACTAAGACAAAACCTGAAAAGTCTTTATTAGTTTCTTTATCAAAATCAGGCGGAAGAAATTCACTAGGTAGAGTTACCGTTAGACACAGAGGTGGCGGTGCTAAAAGAAAGTATAGAATAATAGATTTTAAAAGAAATAAAGATGGAGTACCAGGAAAAGTTGCTTCTATAGAATATGATCCAAATAGAACTGCTAATATAGCATTAATTCATTATCTAGATGGAGAAAAGAGATATATCTTAGCTCCAGAAGGATTAAAGGTTGGAGATAAAATAGAATCAGGTGAAAATGCAGATATCGTGATTGGTAATGCATTAAAATTAAAAGATATTCCAGTTGGTACAAATGTTCATAATATTGAGTTAAAACCAGGAAAAGGTGGACAACTTGTAAGAAGTGCAGGTTCTGAAGCTCAGTTAATGGGTAAAGAAGGAAGATTTGCACAATTGAGATTACCTTCAGGTGAATTTAGATTAATTCATTTAGAATGTAGAGCTACAGTTGGTCAAGTTGGAAATTTAAGTCATGAACTTATAACTATCGGTAAAGCAGGAAGATCAAGACATATGGGTAAGAGACCACATGTTAGAGGATCAGCGATGAACCCAGTAGATCACCCTCATGGTGGTGGTGAAGGTAGAACTCCTGTTGGACGTCCAGCACCTTCAACTCCTTGGGGTAAACCAGCTTTAGGACTTAAGACTAGAAAGAAAAATAAAAAGTCTAATAAGTTCATAGTAAGAAGAAGAACTAAAAACTAATTAAGGAGGAAAACAAATGGGTAGATCTCTTAAAAAAGGACCATTTTGTGATGATCATCTTTTAAAGAAAATAGATGCATTAAATAGTGCAGATGAAAAAAAAGTTGTAAAAACTTGGTCAAGAAGAAGTACAATTTTTCCACAATTTGTTGGACATACTATAGCTGTTCATGACGGAAGAAAGCACTTACCAATATACATTACTGACGATATGGTAGGACATAAACTTGGAGAGTTCGTTTTAACTAGAACTTACAAGGGTCATGTTGGAAAAAATGAAAAAAATAGTAAAGTAAGATAATAGATAAGGAGGAGATAACATGCAAGCTAAAGCAATTGCAAAATATCAAAGAATTTCACCTCTTAAAGTAAACTTTATTTGTAGAGAAATAAGAGGAAAGCATGTAGATGAAGCTTTATCTATTCTAAGATTCACTCCTAAAGCGGGTGCTAGATTATTAGAAAAGGTATTAAAATCAGCTGTTGCTAATGCAGAAAATAATCATAATTTAGATAGAAAAGACCTTTATGTATTAGAAGCTTATGCAAATGATGCTCCAGTTATGAAAAGATGGAGACCAAAGGCTAAAGGTTCAGCTTACCCAATTTTGAAAAGATCAAGTCATATTGGTGTAACGGTAGCAGAAAGATAGTATAAGGAGGATAAAAAATGGGTCAAAAAGTTAATCCTCATGGGTTAAGAGTTGGAATAATAAAAGATTGGGACTCAAGATGGTTTGCCAATAAAAAAGAATTTGGTGATTTATTAGTAGAAGACCACAATATTCGTAAACTTGTTAAAAAAGAGGTAGCTCTTTCAGGAGTACCTAAAGTTGAAATAGAAAGATCAGCAAATAGAGTAAAGGTAACAGTTTTTACTGCTAAACCTGGAATGGTAATTGGAAAATCAGGTGCTGGTGTTGAAGAATTAAGAGTTAAAATTGAAAAATTAACTGGTAAAAAAGTAATTGTTAATGTTGAAGAAGTTAAGAGACCTGATTTAAGTGCTCAATTAGTTGCTGAAAACATTGCTGGACAATTAGAAAGACGTGTATCTTTTAGACGTGCTATGAAACAAGCTATGCAAAGATCATTAAAAGCAGGGGCAAAAGGTATTAAAACTGCTGTTTCTGGTAGACTTGGTGGAGCTGATATGGCTAGAACTGAAGGATATTCTGAAGGAACAATTCCTCTACAAACTTTAAGAGCAGACATAGAATATGGATTTGCTGAAGCTGATACAACTTATGGAAAATTAGGTGTAAAAGTTTGGTTATATAAAGGAGAAGTTCTTCCAGGAATGAAAGCTGCAGTTATTGAAGAAAAACCTGCAAAAAAAGATAGAAGAAACAAGAAAGACAATAAGAAAAGATTTAATAAAACTGGTGCTAAGAAAGAAGCTTAGTTACTGGAAGGAGGAAAGAGTCTATGTTAATGCCTAAGAGAGTAAAATATCGTAGAGTTCATAGAGGCAGAATGACTGGTAAAGCTCTAAGGGGAAATACAATTTCTTATGGAGATTATGCAATTCAAGCATTAGAACCTTGCTGGATGACTGCAAACCAAATTGAATCTGCAAGACGTGCGATGACAAGATATATAAAAAGAGGCGGTAAGATCTGGATTAAAGTATTCCCTGATAAGCCTGTTACTAAAAAGCCTGCTGAAGTAAGAATGGGTTCTGGTAAAGGAGCTCCTGAATACTGGGTAGCAGTTGTTAAACCAGGTAGAGTATTATTTGAAATGAGTGGTGTGCCTGTTGATGTAGCTAGAGAAGCTATGAGACTTGCTGCTCACAAACTACCTGTAAAGACTAAATTTATAACTCGTGAGATGAAGGAAGGTGAAGCTAATGAAAATTAAAGAAATTCGCCAAATGAATGATAGTGATTTACAAGCAAAATTAAAAGATTTAAAAGTTGAATTATTTAATTTACGTTTTCAATTAGCCACTGGACAATTAGAGAATCCTATGAGAATTGGTGGCATTAAAAAAGATATAGCTCGTGTTAAGACTATTATCAGAGAACGTGAGCTTAATGCTGGAAAGGAGGCTTAATACTATATGGAAAGAAATAGTAGAAAAGTCATAATAGGAAATGTAGTTTCTAATAAAATGGATAAGACTATTGTTGTAGAAGTTGCAACTTTTGTTTCTCACCCACTTTATAAAAAACAAATGAAAAAAACTACAAAATTTAAAGCACATGATGAAAATAATGAATGTTTAATTGGTGATAGAGTTAAAATTATGGAAACAAGACCTCTTTCAAGAGAAAAGAGATGGAGACTTGTTGAGATACTTGAAAGAGTAAAATAATTTTCATCTGGAAAGGAGTATCGTATGATTCAAACAGAAAGTCGTTTAAAAGTTGCTGACAACTCTGGCGCTAAAGAACTTCTTGTTATCAGAGTACTTGGTGGTACTAATAAGAAATATGCAAAAGTTGGCGATATAGTAGTTTGTACTGTTAAAAGTGCTACACCAGGTGGAGTTGTTAAGAAAAGTGACGTTGTAAAAGCGGTAATTGTTAGAACAACAAATAGTATAAAGAGAAATGATGGCAGCTACATTAGATTTGATGATAATGCAGCAGTAATTATAAAAGATGATAAGAACCCAGTTGGTACAAGAATTTTCGGATCAGTTACAAGAGAGCTAAGAGCTGGTAACTTTATGAAAATTATATCTCTTGCACCTGAAGTATTATAATAGGAGGTGTTAGAATGAAAATAAAATCTGGAGATACTGTTATTGTAATTGCAGGAAAAGATAAAGGAAAAACTGGAAAAGTACTTAAAACTTTAGTAAAAGAAAATAGAGTAATAGTTCAAGGAGTAAATATTCAAACTAAACATAAAAAGGCTAGAAATCCTAAAGATGAATCTGGCTTAATTAAAATTGAGGGAAGTATTGATGTTTCAAATGTAATGTACCTTGATCCTAAAGTTAATAAACCTTCTAGAATTGGTTACACTCTTGAAGGAGATAAGAAAGTTAGAATCAGTAAAAAAAGTGGTTCAAAAATAGATAAATAGTTGAAAGGAGGAATCTTAAGTGACTTCCAGAATGCAAGTTAAATATAAAGAAGAAATAGTTTCTGCTTTAATGGAACGTTTTAAATATAAAAATATTATGGAGGTTCCTAAACTAAATAAGATTGTTATCAATATTGGTTTAGGTTCAGCTAAAGATAATCCAAAAGTTTTAGAAAGCGCTTTAAGAGACTTGGAAATTATTTCAGGCCAAAAACCTGTAATAACTACTGCTAAAAAGTCAATTGCAAACTTCAAACTAAGAGAAGGTATGAAGATAGGTACTAAAGTAACTCTTAGAGGAGAAAAAATGTATGATTTTCTAGATAGATTAGTTAACATCGCTCTTCCACGTGTAAGAGACTTTAGAGGTGTTAGTGCTTCAAGCTTTGATGGTAGAGGAAATTATGCATTAGGTATAAAAGAACAATTAATATTCCCAGAAATCGTATATGATATGATTGATCAAATAAGAGGAATGGATATTATAATAGTTACTACTGCTAAGACTGATGAAGAGTCAAAAGCACTTTTAGAGCTATTAGGAATGCCTTTTAAAAAGTAGTAGGAGGAAATTTAATGGCTAAAAAATCAATGGTACAACGTGAATTAAAACGTCAAAAGTTAGTTGAAAAATATGCTGCAAAACGTGCAGAATTAAAAGCCAAAGGGGACTATGTTGGATTAAGCAAATTACCAAGAAATGCTTCTCCAACACGTTTACACAACCGTTGTAAAATAACTGGACGTCCTCATGGATACATTGGAAAATATGGAATCAGCCGTATTGTATTCCGTGAATTAGCTTACAAGGGAGAAATCCCTGGCGTTAAAAAGGCTAGTTGGTAATATTAGATAAAGGAGGAAGCTTATATGATGACTGATCCTATAGCAGATATGCTTACAAGAATTAGAAATGGTAATAACGCAAGACATTCATCTGTTGAAATACCTGCATCAAAAATGAAGAAAAATCTTGTACAGATTTTATTAGATGAAGGTTTTATTGAAGGATATAATGTAATTGAAGATGACAAACAAGGAATCATCACAGTTGACTTAAAATATGGAAAGAACAATGAAAAAGTTATTTCAGGACTTAAGAGAATTTCAAAACCAGGTTTAAGAGTTTATGCTAGAAGCCATGAAATTCCTAAAGTTTTAGGAGGACTTGGAATTGCTATTATCTCAACATCAAAAGGAGTTGTAACTGATAAGGTTGCTAGAAAAGAAGGTATTGGTGGAGAGGTTCTTTGTTACGTTTGGTAACATGTTTAAGGAATAAAACTAAGGAGGTAAACCAATGTCAAGAATTGGATTAAAACCAATTGTTATTCCTGCTGGAGTTGAGGTAATCTTAGGAGACGAAAACTATGTTGAAGTAAAAGGACCTAAAGGGAAATTAACTCAACAATTAAGCAGAGAAATGAACATAAAAATGGAAGGAAATACAATAAATATAGAACGTCCTTCTGAAATAAAAAGACATAAATCACTTCATGGTCTAACAAGAACATTACTTGCGAACATGATTGATGGTGTTTCAAAGGGATTTACTAAAACTTTGATTATTGAAGGAACTGGATATAGAGCAGCAAAATCTGGAAAGAAATTAACTTTAAATTTAGGATATTCTCATCCAATTGAAGTAATGGATCCAGAAGGTATTACTGTTGAAGTTCCTGAACCAACAAAAATTGTGATTAATGGTATTGATAAACAACAACTTGGAAACTTTGCAGCTAATATTCGTTCTTATAGAAGACCAGAACCTTATAAGGGTAAGGGTGTTAGATATGAAGGAGAATATATCAGACGTAAAGTTGGTAAGACTGGTAAATAGAAAGGAGTGAAATTTAATGTTAAAGCAAATTAACAAGAATGAAAATAGAAAAGCAAGACATGCTAGAGTAAGAAAAAAAGTTTCTGGAACTCCTGAAAAACCAAGATTAAATTTATATAGAAGTAATACTAATATATATGCTCAAATTATAGACGATACTAAAGGTATAACTTTAGTTTCAGCTTCAACTTTGGATAAAGAATTAGCTTCATTAGAATCAAAATCAAATAAAGAAGCTGCTAAAGCTGTTGGTCTTGCAATTGGAAAAAAAGCTATTGAAAAAGGCATTACAGAAGTAGTTTTTGATAGAAGCGGATATTTATATCATGGTAAAGTTAAAGAATTAGCTGATGGTGCCAGAGAAGCTGGACTTAAATTTTAGTATCAGGAGGGTAATTAATGGAACTTTTAATTAAAGAAGTAGAAGGATTAGAATTAGAAGAAAGAGTAGTTGCCATCAACCGTGTTACTAAAGTAGTAAAAGGTGGTAGAAACTTTAGATTTAGCGCTCTTGTAGTAGTTGGAGACGGAAATGGACATGTTGGTGTTGGTATTGGTAAAGCACTTGAAGTTCCTGAAGCCATAAGAAAAGGTGTTCAAGACGCTAAAAAGCATGTGATTAAAGTGCCTCTTGTAAATACTTCAATTCCTCATGAAATTGTAGGAGTTTTTGGAGCTGGTAGAGTTTTATTAAAACCTGCTGGAGCTGGTACTGGAGTTATCGCTGGTGGCCCTGTTCGTGCGGTTTGTGAACTTGCAGGAATCAAAGATGTAAGAAGTAAATCTTTGGGAACTACTAATGCTAGAAATATAGTTAATGCAACTATGGAAGGATTAAAGAATCTTAAGAGAGCTGAAGATATAGCTAGATTAAGAGGAAAATCCGTAGAAGAAATATTAGGTTAAGGAGGGCTTTTAAAATGGCAAAGCTCAAAATAACACTTAAAAAGAGTAAAATTGGTAGAATAGAAAAACATGTTAAAAATGTTGAAGCTTTAGGTTTAAAAAAAGTTGGTCAAACAGTTGTTAAAGAGGACACTCCATCAATTAGAGGGATGATCAATCAAATTAGTTTTATGCTTGAAGTTGAAGAAATTTAAGGAGGTATAAAGCGTGAAGTTACATGATTTAAGACCTGCTGAAGGTGGAGGCTCAAAAGCAAGAAAAAGACTTGGTAGAGGTTACGGTTCTGGACTTGGTAAATATGGTGGTAAAGGACGTGACGGTCAAAATTCAAGATCAGGTGGTGGAGTAAGACCTGGATTTGAAGGTGGACAAATGCCCCTATTTAGAAGACTTCCAAAAAGAGGTTTTACAAATATTTTTGCTAAACAGTATGCAGAAGTTAATGTAGAACAATTAAATATTTTTGAAGATGGTACAGAAGTTACTGAAGAATTAATATTTGAAGTTAATTTAGCTAAAAAAGCTAAGGCAAAAGATGGTGTTAAAATATTAGGTAATGGAGAATTAACTAAAAAATTAACTGTATCTTGCAGTAAATTTACTAAGAGTGCTATCGAAAAAATAGAAAGCACTGGAGGAAAGGTAGAGGTGATCTAATATGTTCAAGACTCTATCAAATGCGTGGAGAATAAAAGAAATCAGAAGTAAAATGATTTTTACACTATTGATGATTGTTGTTTATAGACTTGGGAATATTATTCCAATTCCATTTATGGATAAAACAGTTGTTAATAAGCTCATGAGTAGTAATGCTGGAGGTTTAGTAAATTTGTTAGATTTACTTGCCGGTGGTAGTTTAAAACAAATGAGCGTTTTTGCTCTAAGTATTTATCCATACATTACTGCATCAATAGTTGTTCAACTTCTTACTATTGCATTCCCAAGACTTGGCGAAATTGCCAGAGATGGTGAAATGGGCAGAAAAAAAGTTGCAAAATATACTAAGATAGGCGCAGTAATACTTGGAATATTTGAAGCTATGGCAATAGCAAATGGATTATTTGCAAAAGCAATAGTTGCTAAAGGATATATTCAATCAGCATTGATTATTACATCTTTATTAGCAGGTTCTATGTTCTTAGTTTGGTTAGGTGAAATGATTACTGAAAAAGGAATTGGTAATGGTATTTCAATTATTATCTTCCTTGGTATTGTTTCTAACTTACCAACACAAGTCGGAACATTTATTTACGGAATTGCGACTGGAACAGTTGGAATTTTAACAATAATAGGTGTTGTACTTGCTGCTATTGCAATAGTTGTAATTGTTGTACTTATAAATGAAGGTGAAAGAAAAATTACAGTTCAATATGCTAAGAAGGTTGTTGGAAGGAAGATGTATGGGGGACAAGCTACTCATATTCCTGTAAAAGTTAATATGAGTGGTGTAATGCCAGTAATCTTTGCATCATCTTTATTAGCTATGCCACAAACTCTTTCATTATTATTTTCTGGTGGAACTCCAAGTTGGATTAGTTCATACTTAACAGTTGAAGGTTCAGTTGGTGTTTATGTATATTCAATATTGAATTTTATGTTGATTATATTGTTTGGATTCTTTTATTCATCAATTCAATTTAATACTGTTGAATACGCAAAAAATTTACAACAATATGGTGGATTTATTCCAGGAATCAGACCTGGCAAACCTACCGGAGAATATTTACAAAAAATATCAAATAGAATTACTTTCTCAGGTTCTATTATACTAGCATTAATTGCTTCAGCACCAATAGTTATTTCACGTTTAAGTGGAATGAAAATTAATTTTGGTGGAACATCAGCTATAATTATAGTTGGTGTTGTAATTGAAACAATGAAACAAATAGAATCTATGATGTTAATGAGACACTATAAAGGTTTTTTGAATAAATAGTTTATAGGAGATAAAATATGAGACTAATTTTGTTAGGACCCCCTGGGGCAGGAAAGGGAACTCAAGCGTCAAGTATCGTTGCGGAATATGGTATAACTCATATTTCAACAGGAGATATTTTTAGACATAATATTAAAAATGAAACAGAACTTGGAAAAAAAGTAAAGTCATATTTAGATAAAGGTCAATTAGTACCTGATGAACTTACTATTGATTTAGTTTGGGACAGATTATCAAAAGATGACTGTAAAAAAGGATTTTTACTAGATGGTTTTCCAAGAACAATTAATCAAGCAGAAGCTTTACAAAAAGGCTTAGAAGAAAGAGGTCTTAAACTAGATAAGGTTATAAACATTGATGTTGATAAAAATATTTTAGTAAAAAGACTTTCTGGAAGAAGAGTTTGTAAAAACTGTGGAGAAACTTATCATGTAGATAATAAACCAACATTAAAAGATGGAGTTTGTGATAAGTGCTCAGGAGAAGTTATTCAAAGAGCGGATGATAATGAAAAAACTGTATTAGATCGTATAGAAGTATATGAAAAGCAGACTTTTCCACTAATTGATTTTTACAAGAATTTAGGATTGATTTTAACTGTTGATGGTACTTTGTCTATTGAGGATGTCTTTTCACAAATTAAGGAGTCTCTTTCTTAAATGTCTGACATTTTGGAGAGTATACTATGGATCTAAATTTTGATTTTAAAGTAGGTCAGGTTGTAAAATCACTTAAGGGCCGTGACAAGGGCGAAGTAATGATCATAGTTGAGGTAATTAGTTCATCATTAGTAAAAGTTGCTAATGGTAGTAACAGACCTCTTTCTAAACCTAAACTTAAAAAGTCAAAGCATTTGCAAATTTATAATGACGTGCTTAAAGATTTTAGTTTGAATCCATTATCATTTAATGATTCTAATTTGAGAAAATTATTAAAATCATATATACAGGATAATGTAGAAAAATAGGAGGTTCTTTAAATGTCCAAAAAGGATGTTATAGAAGTTGAAGGAACTGTTATTGATGCTATGCCAAATACTATATTCAAGGTTAAACTTGCAAATGGTCATGAAATAACAGCTCATATATCAGGAAAATTAAGAATGAATTATATAAGAATTCTTCCTGGAGATAAGGTATTAGTTGAACTATCACCTTATGATTTAACAAAAGGAAGAATAACTTGGCGAAACAAGTAGCATAGGAGGGACTTAAATGAAAGTAAGACCATCAGTGAAAAAAATGTGCGAAAAATGTAAAATCATCAGAAGAAAAGGTAGAGTAATGGTGATTTGTGAAAATCCAAAGCACAAACAAAAACAAGGTTAATGAAGATGGAGGTGTAGGTAACAGTGGCAAGAATTGTAGGTGTCGACTTACCAAGAGAAAAAAGGGTAGAAATAGGTTTGACTTATATCTATGGTATAGGTAGAAAGACTTCAAATGATATTCTTAGAAATGCTGGAATCAACCCAGATACAAGAGTTAAAGATTTAACTGAAGCTGAAGTTGCTTTAATAAGAGCTGAAATAGATAAATATCTTGTTGAAGGTGATTTACGTAGAGAAATCGCTATGAATATTAAGAGATTAAGAGAAATTAACTGTTACAGAGGAATCAGACATAGAAGAGGTTTACCTGTAAGAGGACAAAATACTAAAAATAATGCCAGAACTAGAAAAGGTCCAAAGAAAGTTTCTGGTACAAAAAAAGGTAAATAAGGAGGGGATTTAATTGGCAATTAAGAAACAAAAAGCTCGTGTTAAAAGAAGAGAGCGTAAAAATATTGAAAAAGGACAAGCTCATATCGTTTCTTCATTTAATAACACTATGGTAACTCTTAGTGATTTAAACGGTAATGTAATTTCTTGGGCAAGTGCTGGACAATTAGGTTTTAGAGGATCAAGAAAATCTACTCCATTTGCTGCACAACAAGCTGCTGAAGAAGCTGCAAAAAAAGCTATGGAACATGGACTAAAAGTTGTAGAAGTTTATGTTAAAGGACCTGGATCAGGTAGAGAAGCTGCTATCAGATCATTGCAAGCTACTGGACTTGAAGTTAGTTTAATTAAGGATGTTACTCCAATTCCACATAATGGTTGTAGACCACCAAAGAGAAGAAGAGTGTAATTGTAAACTTTTAAAGGTATTTAAAAGTTTCAATATGAATTAGACTAAGGAGGATAAAGTCTATGACAGAAGATTTAAATACAAATATTGAAGTTTTAGATATAGATCTTGAAAAAAACTATGGTAAATTTGCTATTATGCCTCTTGATAGAGGATATGGTACTACATTAGGGAATTCAATGAGAAGAGTACTTTTAGGATCTCTTCCTGGTTCTGCCATAGCAACTGTTAAAATTGATGGTGTTGGACATGAGTTTACTACTATTAAGGGTTCAATAGCTGATGTTCCAGAAATTTTAATTAATATTAAGGGAATTGCATTAAAGAAATTTAATGATGAGCCAGTGATATTAGAATTAAATGTAAAAGGTCCAAAAGTTGTAACAGCTGGAGATATTTCTGAAAATCAAAATGTTGAAATAGCTAATAAAGATCATTATATAACAACTCTTAATGAAGAGGGAGAAATCCGTATGGATTTATTAGTCTTAAATGGTAAGGGCTATAGAGTTAGCGACTTGAATAAAGAATATTGCGATATTAATTCAATAGCAGTTGATTCTTCTTTTTCTCCTGTAAAGAAAGTAAACTTTATGGTAGGGAATACTAGAGTTGGACAAAGTATAGATTTTGACAAACTTGAAATTGAAGTTTGGACAAATGGAACTATTACTCCACAAGAAGCTCTTTCAACAGGTGCTGGAATTTTTATAGATTACTTAAGTCTATTTAGATCACTACCAGACATTAACCTTGATAATTCAAGTATAAAAGATGGTAAAAATTTAGACACTAATAGTGTTTTATCAAAGAGTGTTGAAGAATTAGATTTATCCCTTAGAAGTTTTAACTGTTTGAAAAGAGCAAATCTTGATACAGTTAAAGATATTATTTCACAAGATATAGAACAACTAAAGAAGATTAAAAACTTTGGTAAGAAATCTGTAGAAGAAGTAGTAGATAAAATACATGAATTAGGTTTAAAATTTTTAGATGAAGAATAAAAAGAGGAGGTAGTACTTTGGCTAATTTAAGAAAACTTGGACGTAGAGCTGATCATAGAGATGCAATGCTTAGAAATCAAGTTCAATCTCTTATTGAAAATGGTAAGATTGAAACTACGTTGACAAGAGCAAAGGAAACTAGAAGAGTAGCTGAAAAAATGATAACTCTTGGGAAAAAAGGCGATCTTCATGCAAGAAGACAAGCTTTAGCTTATATTTACAAGACTGAAACAGTTCATAAGCTATTCGAAGAAATTGCTCCACTTTATAAAGAAAGAAATGGTGGATATACAAGAATATTAAAGCTAGGACCTAGACAAGGGGACGCAGCTGAAATGGCGATTTTAGAATTAGTAAAATAATTTGCTTAAAGGCTAATATTAGATTTTAATAAAATTTTACTAAAGGCACTGATTAATCAGTGCCTTTTTTGTATAAAAAATAGAATGAAAGATTTTTTATAAGATTATTATAGATTCGTTAGAGTATATTTTATAGAATATTAGGAAATTTTTTTCTTAAACTAAACAAGCTAATTGATAAAATAATAAATACAATAATTTGATTTTTAAAATGAGTAATTACTATTATTTTTGTACTTTTTATTATGTTTTCTTGTAATTTATAGCATTTTGGAGTATAATTATGGTAATGTATTTTTAAAAAATGGAGTTTTATGTATATGAGTAATATTATTTATTTTGATAATTTCGCGACTACAAGTTTAAATGAAGAAATTTTTAATGAAATGAAGAAGTTTTTGATTTTTAATTATTCTAATCCTTCTTCTCTTTATGAATTTTCACAAAAATCTAGAGTTGCTATTGAAAAGTCAAGAGAGAATATTTCCAATTACATAAATGCCGAAAAAAATGAGTTATTTTTTACATCTGGAGGGACAGAAGCAGATAATTGGGCTCTTATGGGACTTACTTTGTTTAAGGGAAGAAAAAATGGTCATATTATATTAACAGCCTTTGAACACTCTGCAATCATAGAAACTGCAAAATTTTTAGAAAATAGAGGTTTTGATGTTACTTTTATTAATCCTGATAAAGAAGGTTTTATAGATAAAAAAGATATTGTGAATGCAATAAGAGAAGATACAATTTTAGTATCTGTTATGTATGTTAATAATGAAGTTGGAACTATTCAAGATATAAAAACAATTTGTAATCTTGTAAAGGAAAAAAATTCAAATATAGTTTTTCATACAGACGCAGTTCAAGCTTTATCTGAACTTGAAATTGATGTTAAAGATTTGAATGTTGATTTGCTTTCTATTTCTGGTCATAAGGTTCATGCTCCAAAAGGAATAGGCGCTTTATATATAAAAACAGGAACAGATATTGAAAATTTTATCTTTGGAGGGAGTCAAGAACGATCAAGGCGAGCAGGAACTGAAAATG
The DNA here is from genome assembly GCF_035282635.1 of Parvimonas sp. D2. Lineage (NCBI taxonomy): Bacteria > Bacillati > Bacillota > Tissierellia > Tissierellales > Peptoniphilaceae > Parvimonas > Parvimonas sp. D2. The sequence continues at coordinate 221,235 of NZ_JAYKBO010000001.1, read as the reverse complement.
TTGCTGGGATAGTTGGTTTTTCGAAAGCTATTGATATTTTAAGAATTAAAAGAGAAGAGAATGTTTCTAAGAGATTTGCATTAAGAAATTATTTTTTGAAGAAAATAAAAGAAAATTTTGAAAACTATAAAATTAATGGTTCTATAGAAAATAGATCTTCTGGAAATATAAATATCTCTTTTTTAGGAATAGATAAAGAAATGATTATTATGTCTATGGATTTTAAAGGAATATGCATTTCAGGTGGTTCTGCATGTAGCAGCGGATCTGTTGAAAATTCTCATGTTTTAACAGCAATGGATATTGATGAAGAATTAAAGAATAGTGCTATAAGAATAAGTTTTGGAGAGAATAATACTTTTGGGGAAATAGATGAATTTATTATAGCTTTAAAAGAAATAATTAATTAGGTGGAGGTAATATGTTAAATTTTGATTCTGTTTTAAATATTACTATAAAAATACTGATTTCTGTTTTATTAATAGTTGGAATATATGTATTTATTCAATTTTCTAATAGAAAGTTAGAAGATGATGATAAAATAAAATTTAATAAATTAAAAATTATAAGAATATTACTGTATATTTTAATTGCATTTATAATATGCTTTTTATTTAAGACTTATCCAATTTTAAGGATAACATTATTTACTTTTATAGCATCTGTAATAATAGCTTATATTTTAAATCCATTTATGAAATTTTTAGAGAAGAAAAATATAAAAAGATTATATGCTATAATACTTATTTATATTATAATTGCATTAGCAATTTTTGTTTTAGCTATTGGAATATTTCCAAGTACATTTAGACAGTTTAAACATTTATTATTTTCATTGCCTGATATGGTTAAAAATTTTGTAGATTATAGTGATAGAATTAGACAAGATTTATTTACAGATGCTCCGTTTATTAGTGAATTTATAACTGGAATTAATGGACAACTAGTAAAGATTGCCAATACATTATTGTCATACTCTGCAACATGGATTACAGGAATGGTAGCTGGAATTTCAAGTTTTATAGGAGTTGTTATTCAATTAATTTTAATTCCTGTAATAACATTTTATTTGTTGCTTGAAAAAGATAAAATTTTAGATGTTATAAGCAAAAATGTTCCTGATAGGTATGAAAACTTTTTGGTTAAAATTTGGAGAGAAATAGATGAATCTCTGTCTATGTTTGTAAGAGGCAGAATTATAATGGCTATTTTTGTAGGAGTAGCTACTATGGTATATCTTATGGCATTTGGAATTGAGTTTTCCTTTGTAATAGGTGTTATAACATGTGTAGCAGATATTATTCCATATATTGGACCATTTTTAGGCTTTGTACCTGCGGTTCTACTAGCATTATTTAAAGGACCTTTTACTGCTTTCTGGGTTGCTGTTCTATTTTGTTTTGTTCAATGGCTTGAAAATAATATTTTGGGGCCAAAAATACTGGGAGATAGTACAGGAATGCATCCACTAATAGTTTTGATACTATTAATAATAGGCGGCGGAATGTTTGGAGTTTTTGGTATGATTTTCTCTGTACCAGTTGCAGCGGTTATAAAGATAATTTATAAACATACAAAGCCATATGTAAAAAAATATTTATACAAAGATAAAATTAATGATTAAGAGGGATATATGAGAAAACTAGGATTAAATGAAATAAGAGAAGAATATTTAGAATTTTTTGAAAGTAAAGGACATTTGCGTTTAAAAAGTTATCCTTTAATACCAAACAATGATAAAAGTCTTTTACTTATAAATGCTGGAATGGCTCCATTAAAAGATTATTTTACTGGAGTAAAAAAAATGAGTAAAAATAGAGCTACTTCTAGTCAAAAATGTATTAGAACAGCAGATATAGATAATGTAGGAAAAACTCAAAGACATGGAACTTTTTTTGAAATGTTAGGGAATTTTTCTTTTGGAGATTATTTTAAAAGAGAAGCTATAACATGGGCTTGGGAATTTCTTACTGAAAAACTAGAAATGGATAAAAATTTATTATCAGTAACTGTTTATGAAGAAGATGATGAAGCTTATAATATTTGGAGAAATGAAGTTGGACTTCCAGCAGAAAAAATTCAAAGACTTGGAAAAGAAGATAACTTTTGGGAATTAGAAGTTGGCCCTTGTGGTCCTTGCTCTGAAATAATGTATGATAGAGGAGAAAAATATACTAATCCTGATGATAGATTTATGGAAATTTGGAATTTAGTTTTTACTCAATTTAATAAAGATAAAGATGGAAATTACCATAGATTAGAGCATCCAAATATTGATACAGGTATGGGACTTGAAAGACTTACTTTGGTTTTAGAAGAAAAAGATAATATATTTGAAATAGGCTTAGTAGATACTATAATAAAGAAAATAGAAGAAATATCAGGTGTTCAATATAAATCAAATGAAATCTCTGATATTTCTATAAGAGTAATAGCCGATCATGCTAGAGCTATGACATTTTTAATATATGATGGTGTAATTCCTAGTAATGAACAAAGAGGTTATGTTTTAAGAAGACTAATAAGACGTGCAGCAAGACATGGCAAATTGTTGGGAATTAAGGATAATTTCTTAGTAGATGTTTCAAAAGTTGTTATGGAAGCATATAATACGGAATATCCTGAATTATTGGAAGATAGTGAAAGAATTTTTAAGATTTTAAATGCTGAAGAATCTAAATTTCAAGAAACAATAGAACAAGGTTTAGGTATTTTAAATTCTTATATAGAAGATGAAAAATCAAAAAATTCAAAGATTCTATCTGGAGAGAAAGCATTTAAATTGTATGATACTTATGGATTTCCTTTAGATTTGACAAAAGAAATTTTAGAAGAAGAAAAAATGGAAGTTGATGAAGAGGCTTTTAATAAAAATATGCAAGACCAAAAGATTAGAGCTAGAGAAGGTAGAAATATTTCATCAGCAGGTTGGAGTGAAAAGAATACTGATTATTTAAAAGCATTAAAAGAAACAGAATTTTTGGGTTATACTGAAAATGAATGTGTTGGAAAAGTAATAAAATTATTTAAAGATGAAGCAGAAGTTTCAACTTTAAGTCAAGGAGATAGAGCTCTTTTAGTTTCTGATAAAACTGTTTTCTATGGTGAAGGTGGAGGACAAGTTGGAGATATAGGAATTATTGTTGGTGAAAACTGTGAACTTAAAGTTTTAGATACTAAGAAAAATAAAAATAATGGAATATTCCATAGTGTTGAGGTAATTAGTGGGAATGTTAAGCTAAATGATGAATTAACATTTAGAATTGATGTAAATAATAGACGTGATATTATGAAAAACCATTCTGCAACACATCTTTTACATCAAGCTTTAATTGAAGTTTTAGGTAATCACATTAATCAAGCAGGTTCTTTAGTAGATGCAAATAAATTAAGATTTGATATTACTCATTTTGAAGCTATAAGTACTGAAGATTTAAAAAGAGTAGAGCAGATTGTAAATGATAAGATAGCTTTAAATCTTAATACAATTGTAGAAGAAATGTCATTAGAAGAATCATCAAAAATGGGAGCTATTGGACTATTTGAAGACAAATATAAGGATGTAGTAAGAGTAGTCTCATTTGGCGGTTGGTCAATAGAACTTTGTGGTGGTACTCATGTAAAAAATGTTAGTGAAATTCAGATGTTTAAAATAATTTCAGAGTCAAGTGTTGCTGCAGGAGTTAGAAGAATTGAAGCTATTACAGGAAGAAGCGTTTACGAGTACCTAAAGAAGACTGAAAATCAAATCGAAGAAGTTTCAAATGTGTTAAAGTGTAAAAAGTCTGAGTTAGTTTCTAAAGTGGCTTCTCTTACTGATGACATTAAGTCATTAGAAAAAGAACTTAAAGAAATTAAATCTCAAATGACTTTGAATAGTTTAGATGCTTTTATTGCTGAAAAGAAAGATATAGAAGGTATTTCTTTTATAGCAAAAAAAGTAGAATTTGAAAATCAAAATGATTTAAGAGATTTAATTGATAAATTAAGAGATAAATTGGGTACAAGTGTAATAGTGTTTGCTAATGTTTATCAAGGAAAACTTACTTTTACAGTTGGAGTAAGTAAAGATTTGAATGCAAGAAAAATTAATGCTGGAAATATTGTTAAAGATGTCGCTAAACTTGTTGGCGGTAACGGTGGTGGTAGACCAGATATCGCATCAGCAGGAGGTAAAGACTTAAGTAAAGTTGATTTTGCTTTAGAACAAGCTGAGGAGATTTTAAAATCTCAATTTTAAAATAGGAGGGATTATATGTCAAACGAATTCAATGAAACAATGAGAATTGAAATACCAACTGATAAGAAAAGTATTAGAGAAATTATAAAAATAGTGTATTGTGCACTAGAAAGTAAGGGATATAATCCAAAAAATCAAATTATAGGATATATTCTTTCAGGGGATCCTACTTATATTACTAGTTATAATAATGCTAGAGGTTTAATTAGACAAGTTAGTAGAGATGAGATACTTGAAGAATTTCTTGAAAATTATATAAAAGATTAATACTATTCCCGGCAAAAATTTTTTGCCGGGGCTTTTACATAATGGAAAAAAGGGGTATTTATGAATAGATATATGGCTTTAGATGTGGGTGATAGAACAATTGGTGTTGCTATTAGTGATCCTTTGTTTATTATGGCAGAAGGACATAGTACAATTTTTAGAGAAAGTATTGAAAAAGATTTTGATATTTTAAAAGATATAATAATTAAAGAAAATATTACTAAAATTATTATTGGACTTCCTAAAAATATGAATAATACTATTGGTCCACAGGGAGAGAAGGTTCTATCTTTTGTCGAATCTTTAAAAGAATTTTTAAAAGAAAATTCTTTTAATATAGAAATTATTATGCAAGATGAAAGACTCACAACTGTAAGTGCAGAAAGAATTTTGATTGAAGGAAATATGAGTAGAAAGAAGCGAAAAAAAGTAATAGACAAAGTAGCTGCTACATATATTTTACAATCATATTTGGATAAAAAATAGGAGTGATATTTTGGAGCGTTTTGAAGCTTTTGATGAAAATGGGAAAAAAATTATTTTTGAATTAATTGATACTTTTGGTATGAATGATTGTGAATATGCGGTTTTAAATTCAAAAGATGATATTAGTACATATATTTTAAGAATTATATATGATAAGGATGGAAATATTAATTTAGAAGGTATTGATGATGAAGAACTTTCCGATGCGATTGAAGTTTATGAGGAATTAAAGTCAGAAAAAGAAAAAATTTAGAAAAGGAGAATAGTTATGGAAGTAAAAGAAATGAAGAAGTTGTTAGTTGAAAACAACTACAAGATTACTAAGCAAAGAGAAATTGTTTTTAATGTCCTTAATGAAAACAAAGGTAATCATTTAAGTCCAGAAGAATTACATGAAATAGCTAGCAAATATGATAAAGATTTAGGAATTGCTACAGTTTATCGTACACTTGTTATTTTTGATAAGATGAATATAGTTCATAAATTGGATTTTGATGATAAAAGATATAGATATGAAATTATAAGAGAAGATGACAAACATCAACATCATCATCTCTTATGTAAAGATTGTGGAAAAATAATTGAAGTTGAAGAAGATTATTTAGAAACTTTAGAACAAATTATTGAAGAAAAGTATAAATTTAAAATTATGAACCACGATTTAAAATTCTATGGAAAGTGTTCAGATTGTTTAAATCTTGAAAAGAAGTAGGGGATTATTGTGGTGCAAAAAAACAAAAAGAAAACTTTAAAGATGATACCCTTAGGCGGAGTTGGTGAAATAGGTAAAAATATGTCTATTTTGGAATATGATGATGAAATTATCATCTTGGATTGTGGGATGACTTTTCCAGATGACGATATGCCAGGAATAGATATTGTAATTCCAGATATTACCTATTTAATGAAAAATATTGATAGGGTAAAAGCTCTTTTTTTGACACATGGACACGAAGATCACATTGGATCAGTCCCATATATATTGAAGAAAATAAATGTACCTGTTTATGGAACTAAATTAACTTTAGGCCTTGTTGAAAATAAATTACAAGAACATAATCTTAGTAAAGAAAATTTGTATTTGGTTAATGCAGGTGAAACGATAAAAACTAAACATTTTTCTGTTGAATTTATAAGAGCTTGTCATAGTATTCCTGATAGTGTAAGTTTTGGAATAAAAACACCAGTCGGAAATATTATTTTTACCGGAGACTTCAAAATTGATTATACGCCTATTGATGGAGATAAGATGGATTTACATCGTATAGCTCAATGGGGAATGGATGGAGTCATGCTTCTATGTGCAGATAGTACTAATGTCGAAAGACCAGGATATACTATGAGCGAAAGTTCAGTAGGGGAAACTTTTATAGAACTTTTTAATAAGGCTCATGGAAGAATTATAGTTGCAACATTTGCTTCTAATTTACATCGAGTTCAACAAATTATAAAAGCTGCAGAGAAATTTAAAAGAAAAGTCGCGGTGTCAGGTCGTTCAATGGTTAATGTTATTAAAGTTGCAACTGAACTTAATAAATTAGAGATAGAAAAAGGAACTCTTATTGATTTAAAGGATATTAATAAGTATGATGAATCTGAAATTGTACTTTTAATGACTGGAAGTCAAGGCGAGCCTATGAGTGCATTAAATAGAATGGCTTACGGTGAACATAGAAAACTAGTATTAACAGAAAATGATACTGTAATAATTTCAGCTTCCCCTATTCCAGGAAATGAAAAAATCTTTTTTGGTCTTGTAAATCGTCTTGTTGAAATGGGAGTTAAAGTAATTCATTCTTCTCTAGCAGAGGTTCATGTTTCAGGCCATGCTTGTCAGGAAGAATTGAAGTTAATTCATACTTTAGTTAAACCAAAGTACTTTATTCCAGTTCATGGAGAATCAAGGCATCTAAAAACTCATGCTAAATTAGCTGTTGAAATGGGAATGTCAAAAGATAATATTTTAATAGGACGAAATGGAACTGTTTTTGAATTTAATTATAAACAAGAAGGATTTATATCAGGAACAGTTGAGTCTGGAAATATACTAGTTGACGGACTTGGAGTAGGAGATGTAGGTAGTGCAGTTCTAAGAGATAGAAAGCATCTATCTGAAGATGGTATTATAATTGTTATGGTAGTTCTAGAAAAATCTACTAAAGAAATAATTTCAGGACCTGAAATAGTTTCAAGAGGATTTATCTACGTAAAGGAAAATTTAGATCTTGTATCTGAAATGAGAAAAGTTGTTGAAAATACTTTAAGTATTTGTAATGATGATTCTATAACAGATATTGGAACTATCAGATATAATATTAGAAAAGATTTAAATTCTTATATTTATCATGAAATAAAAAGAGGACCAATGATTATTCCTATAATTACTGAACTTTAGGAGGTTTTATGAATATATATAATAGTATTTTAACTTTTTCAAATGATTTTAAAAATTGTGATGAAGTTAAAGAATTTAAGAAATTAAAGAAAAAGATTGATGAAAATCCTGAAAACAAAAAAATTATAGATGATTTTCATAAGAAATTATATGATTATCAAATTGCAAAACAAAATGGAGAAGATGTTGCTGAAAAAGAAAAGCAATTAAATGAATTGAATTCTATTTTGATGAGCAATTCTGAAATATCAGAATTTATGGCTGCTGAAGTTAGAATTTCAACTATAATGAATGATATTGTAAAAATGTTAGAAGAAACAATAGCGGAATAATGGAAATAGTTGCAAATTATGTTTCTGAATATATCAGGAGTTTAGAGCAAAGTAAAGAGTCTATATTAATTGAAATGGAAGAATATGCTAGCATAAATAAAGTACCAATTATAGAAGTAGAAGTTGCCAGATTTTTAGAATTTTTGGTAATGTTAAAAAAGCCAAAAAGAATATTAGAGATTGGAACAGCAATTGGCTATTCATCTATAATTATGAATAGAGCTTATCCTGATTCTATTATTACAACTATTGAGATTGATGAGAAAAATTTTTTAAAAGCTAAAGAGTTTATAAAAAGAGCAGGTTGTGAAAAGAATATTGATCTCATATATGCCGACGCAAATGATGCTTTAGATTTTATTACAGACGAATATGATATGATTTTTATGGATGCAGCAAAGGGACAGTATATAAGTTTTTTTGAAAAATCCATTGAAAGATTAAATCATGGGGGAATATTAGTTTCTGATAATATTTTATTTAGAGGTCTTGTTGCAAAAGAGAAAAATAATATAAGAAGAAAAAATACAATAGTTAAAAGATTGAAAGAATTTTTGAAAATCATAACGAATAGTGATAAATTTTCAACTACTATAATACCAATAGACGATGGTATGGCTATATGTTATAAAAAATAGACTAAATATAAATGGGAATCCGATTTTCTTGGATTCCTATTTAATAGTTAAAGGAGAAAATAATTAATGAAAGAAGTTGAACTATTAGCCCCCGCAGGGGATATAGAAAAATTAAAAATGGCAATTATCTATGGGGCAGATGCAGTTTATCTTGCAGGTGAATCATTCGGTTTAAGAAAAGCATCTAAGAATTTTACAGTTGAACAACTAAAAGAAGCTACTGATTTTGTTCATGAAAGAGGTAAAAAAATATATATAACAATGAATATTATTCCTCATAATGATGATTTAATAGGTCTTGAAGAATATGTAAGAATTCTAGTTGATATAGGTGTAGATGCATTAATCGTTGCAGATGCTGGAATATACACTGCTGTTCGTTCTGTAAGTAAAGATATTGAAGTACATATGAGCACACAGGCGAGTGTTACAAATTATAGAACTGTAAAATTTTGGTATGATTTAGGTATTAAACGAATTGTAATGGCAAGAGAATTATCTTTAGAAGAAATTAATTTAATACATAAGGAAGTACCTGAAGTTGATATTGAAGCTTTTGTCCATGGTGCAATGTGTATTTCATATTCAGGAAGATGCTTATTGAGCAACTATATGTGTGGAAGAGATGCAAACAAGGGAGATTGTGCTCATGCTTGTAGATGGAAATATAATTTAGTTGAAGAGAGAAGACCAGGAGAGTATTATCCTATTGAAGAAACAGAACAAGGAACTTTTATATATAATAGTAAAGATTTATGTATGTTGGATTCTCTTGAAGATGTTATTAAAGCAGGAGTTCATAGTTTAAAAATTGAAGGAAGAGTAAAAACTCAATACTATGTTGCAACCGTTATAAGGAGTTATAGGATTGCACTTGATGCAATAAATAACGGAACTTATACAAAAGAAATGGCAGAAAGACTTTTACTTGAAATAAAAAAAGCAAGTCATAGAGATTTTACAAAGGGATTTTACTATAAAAAGCCAGATGAAAATGATCAACTTTACAATTCAAGCTCATATATAAGAACTTATGATTTTGTTGGACTTGTTTTGGACTACGATAAGGAAACAAAAATTGCAACAATAGAACAGAGAAATAGAATTTTTGTTGGAGATGAAGTTGAAATTTTTGGTCCAAGAGATGGTTTTGAAACTTTTAAAATAGAAAAAATGTATGATGAAAATGATGAAGAAATTGATGTTGCACCAAGGGCAAAACAAATTATAAAAATGCCTTTACCATTTGAAGTAAAGCCTTGGGATATAATGAGAAAAAAATTATCTGATGAATAAATTTAGGAGAAATTTATGATTGAACTAAAAAGAATTCAAAGAGATGACTTAAGACGATTATATGATATAGAGTATTCAAGTAAAATGCCTAAATGGAAAGAATATGATGCTCCATATTTCGATGATTTTGAATTTAAAACTTATGATGAATTTATATTATCAAAAGAGATAGAATTCCTTTTGGGAGAAAGAGTAAAAGGAATTTATTTTGATGATGTCCTAATTGGAATAGTTTCAAAATATTGGGAAAATAAAAAAACAAGGTGGCTTGAAATCGGAATAGCAATTTTTGATGAAAATTTCTGGAGTAAAGGAATTGGGTCAGAGGCACTTTCATTATGGATAGATGAAATCTTTAATGCTGAAGAAAATTTAGAGCATATAGGTTTGACGACTTGGAGTGGAAATCTTGGAATGATGAAATGTAGCTTGAAAATTGGAATGATACTTGAGGGAAGAATTAGAAAAGTTAGATATCATAATAATATATATTATGATTCAATGAAATATGGAATTCTAAAAGAAGAGTGGAAAAATCAAATTAAGAATTAATAATTGTAAAATTATAATATAATATAATATCATAAAAATTCGATAATATTCAGTAAAAGTTTTAAAAAACAGTTTACATTTATTGCGTTTTATGGTATACTTATCGAGTACTGTTGCTATGTTTATGGAAACTCCGACCTTTACATTGCTACGGTGAATTATATTTTAGGAGGTAGTTATAATGATAACTAAAGAAGACAAATTAAGAATTATTGATGAATTTAAAAGAAGTGAAGGAGATACAGGTTCTCCAGAAGTTCAAATTGCATTATTAAGTTTCAGAATTAAGTATTTAACTGAACACTTAAAAGAACATAAAAAAGACCATGCAACAAGAAGAGGTTTATTCAAATTAATCGGACAAAGAAAAGGTCTTTTAAAATATCTTAGTAATGTTGATATCGAAAGATACCGTGAATTAACTAGTAAATTACAAATAAGAGGATAATTATTAAAGGGCGATTTTTTTCGCTCTTTATTTTTAGAAGACCATAGGAGGATTAAATGGTTAGAGAATTTATATATGATTTAAGTGGGAGAGAACTTAAAGTAACAATTGGAAAAGTAGCAGAACAAGCTAATGGTTCCTGCCTTGTACAATGTGGAGAAACAGTTGTTTTAGTAAATGCATGTGCTTCTAAAGAACCTAGAGAAGGAGTTGACTTTTTTCCGTTAAGTTGTGATTTTGAAGAAAAACTTTATTCAGTAGGAAAAATTCCTGGTGGATTTATTAAAAGGGAAGGACGTCCAAGTGAAAAATCAATATTGACATCTAGACTTATAGATAGACCACTACGTCCACTATTTCCAGAAGGATATAGAAATGATGTTCAAGTTATTGCAACAGCATTATCTGTTGAACAAGATAATCAACCAGACATACTTGCAATGATAGGATCATCTATTGCACTTACAATTTCAGATATTCCTTTTAATGGACCTACTGGATCTGTTAATGTTGGTTATGTTGATGGTGAGTATGTAATAAATCCAACAATTGCACAAAGAGAAAAATCAAGACTTAATATTACAGTATCAGGAACAAAAGATGCTATTATGATGGTTGAAGCAGGTGCTGATATTTTAAGTGAAGAAGAAGTTTTAAATGCAATTCTTTTTGCACATGAAGAAATCAAATCAATTTGTAATTTTATTGAAACAATAAGAGAAGAAGTTGGAAAAGAAAAATCTGAAGTTATAATAAAACAAAGAGATGAAGATTTATTCAACTCAATTATTGAATTTGGTAAAGAACAAATTATTTCTGCTCTTAGAACTCCAAACAAAATGGAAAGAGAAGAAAATCTTGATAAAATTACTAAAGAAATTTTTGAAAAATTCTTACCTGATTATGAAGATAAAAAAGGTGAAATTAATTCTGCTATAGAATCAGTTATAGTTGATGAAGTTAGAAGATTAATAATAGAAGAAGGAATTAGACCAGATGATAGAGAACTTGATGAAGTTAGAAAAATTTCTTGTGAAAGAGGACTTTTACCAAGAACTCATGGTTCAGGGTTATTTACTAGAGGACAAACTCAAGTTTTAACTTTAACAACTTTAGGAGCTCCTGGAGAAGTTCAAGTTTTAGATGGAGTTATTGATGAAGATGATAAGAGATATATGCATCAATATAATTTCCCTCCTTTTAGTGTTGGAGATGTTAGACCTTTAAGAAGTCCGGGAAGACGTGAAATTGGTCATGGTGCTTTAGCTGAAAGAGCTTTAGTTCCTGTTTTACCAAGTGAGGAAGAATTTCCATATACAATGAGATTAGTTTCAGAAGTTTTATCTTCAAATGGATCAAGTTCACAAGCAAGTATTTGTGGCTCAACACTTTCATTATTGGATGCAGGTGTTCCTATTAAAGATTCTGTTGCAGGTATCGCAATGGGACTAATAAAAGATGAAAAAACTAATAAAATTGCCATTTTAACCGATATTCAAGGTTTAGAAGATCATTTTGGAGATATGGACTTTAAAGTTGCTGGTACTAAAAATGGAATCACAGCTTTACAAATGGATATTAAAATTGATGGTATTAGTAGAGAAATTTTGGCAACCGCACTAGAAAAAGCAAAAAGAGCAAGACTTCACATTTTATCAATTATGAATGACTGTATAGCAACTCCAAGTGAAGAAATGTCAAAATATGCTCCAAAGATATTTACTATGCAAATTTTACCAGAAAAAATTAGAGAAGTAATTGGACCGGGTGGAAAAGTTATCAATAAGATTATTGATGAAACAGGAGTTAAGATTGATACTTTTGATGACGGACGCATTGCAATTACAGCTGATTCAAGAGAAAATGGTGAAAGAGCAAAAGAAATGATTAATGAAATTGTTAAAGAAATTGAGGTTGGAGAAATTTACAGTGGTGTAATTACGACAATCACAAATTTTGGAGCATTCGTTGAACTTATTAAAGGTAAGGAAGGCTTACTTCATATCTCAAATATGACTCACGAAAGATTAAATAAAGTTGAAGATTTATTTAAAGTTGGAGATGTAGTTGAAGTTAAAGTAATAGAAATTGACAATCAAGGAAAGATTAAATTGTCAAGAAAAGCCTTACTTGAAAAGCCTAAAAAAGATAAAGAAAAAGAAGAAAAATAAATAACAGAAATAGGTCAATATTCTAATTAGATTAGGATTGACCTTTTTTATTAAAATCTTATGATTGGAGGATTTGAATATGGGAAAAATAGTTTATAGTGCATTACAGCCTTCAGGTCAACTAACAATAGGAAATTATTTAGGTTCTATAAGAAATTTTAAGAGTTTACAAGATCAATATGAATGTTTTTTTAATGTTGCAGATTTACATTCTATAACTGTACCACAAGAGCCTAAATTACTTAGAGAAAGAACATTGGACTTAATGGCTATATTTTTAGCATCAGGATTAGAACCTGATAAATCTACTCTTTTTGTTCAGTCACATGTACCTCAACATGCTGAATTATCTTGGGTTTTAAGTTGTATGAGTTATATGGGACAACTTAATAGAATGACTCAATTTAAAGAAAAATCACAAAAATCTGAAGAAAATCTAAATGCAGGTTTGTTTACTTATCCCGTATTAATGGCTGCAGATATTTTACTATATCAAACAGATTTAGTTCCTGTTGGTGTTGATCAAAAACAACATTTAGAGCTTGCAAGAGACTTAGCTGAAAGATTTAACAATAAATATTCAGATACTTTTGTAGTTCCTGAAGGAATAATTGGAAAAGAAACTGGTAAAATTATGAGTCTTAAAAATCCTGAAAAGAAGATGAGTAAATCTGATGAAGATGTTAATTCATTTATACTACTTCTTGATGATGAAGAAACTATCAAGAGAAAAATTAAAAAATCTGTAACTGATAGTCTTGGAAATTTCGATTATAATGATGAACAAAAAGGACTAAAAAACTTAATAAATATGTATATTGCTTTTAGTGGAAAAACAAGTGATGAAATTGTGGCAAAATATAGAACTGAAAATTATTCGGTGTTTAAAGAAGATTTAGGACAATTAATTGCAGATAGTTTAAAACCGCTAAGAGATAACTACAAAGAATTTATTTCAGATAAGGCATATCTTGAAAAAGTTATGAAAGAAGGAGCAGATAAAGCATCCTATTATGCAACTAAAACACTTAGGAAAGTTTATAAAAAAGTTGGTTTTTTACCAAGATAAAAAAAAGACAGAAAATTTTATATTTTCTGTCTTTTTCTTTTAATTATTTATAATCTTCTACAATCATTTTTGCAAGTTCATGTGGATTTCCACATCCTGTTGTAATTATAGTATCTTTATCTTTAAATGTTTCAAAGATATAATCTCTTGCTTCTTCAAATGTTTTTAGGTATATAGCATTTACTCCATTTTTATTTAGTTTTTCAACTAAATCTATTGAATGAATAGTAGGATCGAATTTTTCTCTTGCAGCATAAATCTCAGTAACAATAACTTCATCACAATCATCAAAACATTTTGCAAAGTCATTTAATAAAGCTTTTGTTCTTGAATAAGTATGTGGTTGGAAAATACATACAAGTCTGCCTTCTTTATGTTCAGCAATTGAACTTAGACAACTTTTAATTTCTCTTGGATGATGTCCATAATCAGTTAGAATAGTAGCTTTTTTACCATTACCTATTACTCCATAAACTTCCATTCTTCTGTGTAAATTTTTATATTTTGAAATAGCATTCTTAATATATTCAACATCTATTCCTGTTTCATAAGTAGCTATAATAGCAGCAGCTGCATTGTAAATATTATGTCTTCCTATTATATTTAAACAAAAATGATGTTTTCCAAATTTTTCATTTTCAATATCAAAACAAGGATGACCAACTTTATCAAAACTTATATTTGTAATGTTATAAGTAGCATTTTCATTATTTATACCAAATGTAATAGTTTCTCCTTTGATATGTTCTAATAGGGGAAGACAGTTTGGATCATCAATATTAATTATAGCTTTTGAATTTTCATCCAAATTTTTCATATATCCTATAAAAGTATCTACAATATGATCTAAGTTTTTATAGAAATCTAAATGATCTTCATCTATATTTAGAATAATAGCCATACTAGGATAATAATGAAGAATATTTGCCTTAAATTCACAGGCTTCTGTTACAAGATAATCTTCGTTTCCACATAGAACATTTCCGTCAATTTCATCTAAATTTCCACCAATTAAAATTGATGGATCAAATGGGGAATTAATTAAAATTTTTGAAATCATACTCGTAGTTGTACTCTTTCCATGTGACCCAGAAATTGCAATAGAATGAGTATAATTTCTCATCAATGCACCTAAAAACTGTCCTCTTGTTACACAAGGAACTCCAATAGATTTTGCTTTT
Organism: Parvimonas sp. D2; assembly: GCF_035282635.1. Classification (NCBI taxonomy): domain Bacteria; kingdom Bacillati; phylum Bacillota; class Tissierellia; order Tissierellales; family Peptoniphilaceae; genus Parvimonas; species Parvimonas sp. D2. The sequence continues at coordinate 206,160 of NZ_JAYKBO010000001.1, read as the reverse complement.
ATTAATTCTTCATTATCCGGTAAAATTGCATCTGTATATACAATTAAATCAGGATTTTCAATATTTTCCTTTTTTTGACCTATAAATATTTTTGCTCCATTTTGTTCTAATATTTGAATTTCTTTAGAAGTATTTCTGTCACTTCCAGAAATATTATATCCCTTTTTTAAAAGTAGTTTAGCAATTCCACTCATACTAATTCCACCAATACCGATGAAATGTATATTTTTGTATTTTTTATCATTAAAATTAAACTTAAACATAATAACTCCATTCAAAATAATATAATCATTGTAATTATATCATAAAATTAATATATATGCCAAATTTTTATCGTAGAGACTAAAAAAGAGAAGAAAAACTTCTCTTTTTAAAAAATAAATATATTTATTTACATGTTATAACTAATATTTCACCATAAATAGCTACATAAGTATTTTCATCTTTACATACTATTTCTTTTAGTGTTAAGTTATTTCCATACCAACAATTTGTATCATTATCATATTCGTTATAATACTTATTATATGGGAAATTAGATGAATTTCCATAAACCTTTATAGTTTTAAATTTTACTATTATTCCTGTATTGAACTTGTTAATATTAAATGAATTAGTAGATGTCATATCTTCAGTAGCATCCAAATCACAAATCCTAGAAATTTCATCTTTATCTACAATCGTAAAAAAACCTTTTTTAAATTCAATTTCTAATTTTCCATTTTCTAGTTCTCTAACTCTATATTCTTCTTTAATTCCATATTCTTTTCCGGATTTAGTGTTTTTGTGAGTTGGTTCAAAATGTTCATTTGCCATTACTTTATTGTATCCTAATCCCATTGATAAAATCAATGTACAAAGTATCAAAAATTTTTTCATATTAACCTCCATAAAACAATCAAATCATTAAATTAACTTCTTTACAATACTACAATATCATAAAAAAACAAAGCTGTCAATATATTAATAAAATTTTTAAAATACTCAACTTTATGCTATAATTAATATAGTTTTACGCCGAGTGGTAAAACTATAATAATTTCAGCATAATAACCAAAATTTAGTTATAATATAGGAACTATGTTATAATTAATATAGTTTTACACCATATGGTAAAACTATAATAATTTCAACATAATAACCAAAATTTAGCTATAATACAGGAATTATGTTATAATTAATATGGTTTGCCAAGTGGTAAAACTTATAATAATTTCAGCATAATAACAAAAATTGATTTATCTTATGGGAATTATGCTATAATAGATTCAACACGATAACATTAATAGAAAAAAAGAACAAGTTTAATAATTTTTATGATAGAATATATTTTGGAGAATAAAATGAAAAAAATACTTTTAATTGATGGATCAAGTCTTATTTTTAGGGCTTTTTATGCAATAAGAAATTTAACAACTAAAGATGGTGTTTTTGTTAATGGAGTTTATGGCTTTTTAAATATGTATTATAAGGCTTTAGAATTAATAAAGCCTACTCATGTTTTTGTTGCCTTTGATAAAGGGTCAAAAACTTTTAGACATAATGAATTTGCAGATTACAAAGGAACTCGTGATAAAGCACCTAATGAAATAATTTACCAATTTGGAATTTTAAAAGATTTGCTTTCTTCTATGAATGTAAATTATTTAGAACTTGATGAATATGAAGCTGACGACATCTTAGGAACTATAGCAAAACTTGCTCAAAAAGAAGGTTTTGAAGTAGATATTTTCACAGGAGATAGAGATTATTTACAATTGGTTGATGAGAATATTTTAGTTTATTTAACTAAAAAAGGTATAAGTGAAATTAAACTTATGAATAATGAATCAATTTTTGAAGAATATGGACTTTCTCCTAAACAGCTGATTGATGTTAAAGCTCTTCAAGGAGATAGTTCAGATAATATACCTGGAGTTAAAGGAGTTGGAGAAAAAACTGCTTTAAAGTTAATCCAAGAATATGGTAATCTTGAAAATTTATATGAAAATTTAGATAGTCTTAAAGGGAAATTAAAAGAAAATCTTGAGAATGAAAAGGATAAGGCCTATTTGAGTCGACATCTCGGAGAGATTTTTTTGAATGTTCCTATTGCAAGAAATATTGAAGATTTTGAAATTAAAGATGTTTCTAATGAATATCTTGAAAAATTAGAAAAATTAGAGTTTAAGAGTATTATTAATAAGCATTTTAAAGATATAAAAAAAGAAAGCGACGTAAAAGCAGACCAAAATATTGATTTTGAGGTTATTAATTTTTCAGAAATTTTTGAAAAAATAAAAAATGATGATGCAATATCAATAAAATTTTTCTCTGATAAAGGATATATTTATAGGGAAAAGTTTTATACTGGAATTTATTCAAACTATAACAAGAAAGCTTATATTTGTAAAGATTTTATGTTATCTGATTTTGAAAAGTTTTGTAATTTAGATGTAAATATAATTGGTTATGATATAAAAGAAGAATTGTTTTTTGCATTAAAAAATAATTTAGAATTTAAAAATTATGAAGATGTTATGATTTTAGAATATTTATTTGATTCTAATAAAGGAAATTATGACATTGGAAAAGTAAGCAACGAATTATTGCATTTAGAAATTCTAGACCTAAAAGAGATATCAGGAAAAGGAAAGAATAAAAAGACTTTTTTTGAATTTGAAGAGGATATTATTTTTAAATATATTTCTCAAAATGTATTTGCTATTTATAAATTATACAATATTTTTATTGAAAAATGCAAAGAAAATAATTTGATTTCGTTGTACGAAAATGTTGAAAAACCTTTAGTAAAAGTATTAGCAGATATGGAAAATACGGGCGTTTTAGTAGATAAAAGTATGATTAAGGAATTAAAAGAGGAGTATTCTAAACTTGCAAATGAGTATGAACAAAAGGTATATGAATTAGCAGGTGAAGTATTTAATCTTAATTCTCCAAAACAACTTGGGGTAGTTTTATTTGACAAAATGAAATTGCCTGTTGTAAAAAAGACAAAAACAGGATATTCAACAGATGTTGAAGTTTTAGAAAAACTATCTAAAAAGCATGAGATTGCAGATTATATTTTAAAGTATAGGTCTTTGAATAAATTAATTTCAACTTATCTAGATGGTATATTGGAATATATTATGGATGATGGTAGAGTTAGAACTTCTTTTAAACAAATGATTACTGCTACTGGAAGGCTTAGTTCAGTAGATCCTAATTTACAAAATATTCCAATAAGAAGTGAAGAAGGAAAAAATATTAGAAAGGTATTTGTAGCAGATAAAAATAAAGTATTTATTGATGCGGATTACTCACAAATTGAGCTTCGAGTTTTAGCACATTTATCTAAAGATTCTGTTATGATTGATTCTTTTAAAAATGATTTAGATATACATTATAAAACCGCAAGTGAAGTTTTTGGTGTTCCTATTAATGAGGTTACAGATAATCAAAGGAGAAGTGCAAAGGCTGTAAATTTTGGAATAGTTTATGGAATAAGCGATTATGGTCTTTCAAAAGATTTAAATATTACAAGAAATGAAGCTAGACAGTATATTGATGGATATCTGAATACTTATCCTAGTATAAAGAAATATATGGAAGAAATAGTTAATAAAGCTAAGAAAGATGGCTATGTAACAACTATTTTGGACAGGAAGAGATATATTCCAGAAATTAATTCAAAAAATTTTAATATTAGAAGTTTTGGAGAGAGAATTGCTTTGAATACTCCTATACAAGGAAGTGCAGCAGATATTATAAAACTTGCTATGATTAAAGTTTATGAAAGATTGAATTCAGAAAATGTTAATGCAAAATTAATTTTACAAATTCATGATGAGCTTATTATAGAGTGTGAAGAAAGTGAAAAAGAAATTGTTAAGAAGATATTAAAAGATTCTATGGAAAATGTATATAAATTAGATTTGCCATTGAAAGTTGATGTTTGTGAAGGGAGGAATTGGTATGAGTCAAAATAAGAAATATATTGTTATTACAGGTCAGGCTGCTAGTGGTAAAAGCAGTTTAGCTAATTTTATTAGGGAAAAAAATGAAAATTATTTAGTTTTGGATGCAGATGATCAAATTAAAGAGTTATATAAAAGGGGTGCTGAACTTTATAAAGTTCTAGTAAAAGAATTTGGAGATAGCATTTTAAATGAAAAGGGTAATATATCAAAAGGAAAGCTAAGAAGAACAATTTATTTTAGTGATGAAAATAGAGAAAAGCTAAATTCTTTAACTCATCCAGTCATTTTAAAAAATATGGTTAATATAGCTAAGAACTCTGATGCAGATGTTGTTTTTTTACAAATTCCACTATTAAATGAATCAATAGATAGATTAGAAAAATTAATTGATATTGATGAAGTATGGAATATAACAGCAAGTGATGAAGTTAGATTTAAAAGGCTAATGGAAAGAAAGGGAATGACTGAAGAAATTGCTCATAGAATTATGGAAATTCAATCAGAGTTTGAAAATGAAAACTATGATATTTTAACTGTTGAGAATAACGGAAATTTTGAAGATTTAAAAAATAAACTTGATTTATTTTTTAAGAATAGTTGTATAAACGAACAAAAAAAGTCGGGGTTTTTTGGAAGATTAAAGAAAAATAAGAAGGAAAGCGAAACTGATAAAATCGAAGAAAATCTTGATGATAAAAATGATGATACTGGTGCTTTTAGAAAAATAACTGAAGAAGAGGTCGTACCAGAAAAAATTGAAGATATTGACTCTAAAAAAGAAATTTCTGAAGAGCAAAATCTAGACAATTCTAAAATTATTGATGAACAAAGACAACCAATATTTTTTCAAGAACAAAACACTGAAAATATTGATTTAGAAAATTTAGATAATCAAGATTCATTAGATATGAAAAAAACAAAATTAACAGATTTAAGTTCAGTACGTGATGATATTAAAGAAGATGATACTAATTCTGTTAAAAGTGAAATAGCTAATTCTAACGAAGAATTTTTTGAAGAAAGTGTTGAAGAAGAAAAAAAAGATGAAGTCAAAAAGAAAAAGAAAATGAAAGTTTGGAAAAAAGTATTAATAACCATAGTTACTATAGTTATTATATGTAAGGCACTATTTTTAGGTGCTGTATATTATGGTGGTCAGAATTATCCAGTAAATTATATTGAAGAAATACAAAAATATTCAAATGAATATGGTGTAGATCCTAAAGTAGTTCTAGCCATTATGAGAGTTGAAAGTAATTTCAAAAGCGATGCAGTAAGTAAAGTTAATGCAAAAGGTCTAATGCAAGTTTTACCTGATACTGCTAAACATGTAGCAAAGTTATTAAATGTTGATGCTAATTCTTTAGATTTAAATGATCCCGAAACTAATGTTAAAGTTGGAACATACTATTTAAAATATTTAATGCAAAATTTTAGTAATATGGATACAGTTTATGCGGCCTATAATGGTGGTATAGGAAATGTGAAAACTTGGTTGAAAGACTCAAAATATTCTAGTGATGGAGTCAGTCTATATACTATACCTTCAGCTGAAACGAAAAATTATGTTAATAAAGTAAATAAAGCTTTGAAAGCTTATGAGATTCTTTATGGAAATGAATTCCCTACAAAAAAACTTAAGGGATTTGCTAAATTTAAAGAAAATGTAAAGAATACGGTTAGATATATTTTGAATAATTTTTAATTAAAAATTTATAACTTAATATTGAATATAAAAAGCAATGAACGAAATATTTCATTGCTTTTCTTGTTAATAAATTTTAAAATCATAAGAATAAATTGATTATATAAAAGTAATATGCTATAATCACCATAGTATTGTAATTACTGTATTGGAGATTTGTATGTATAATAAAATTAATAATTTATTAAATAATTTTACAAAAGATAAAGAAACTATAATAAAATTCTTATTTAGGTGTTCAATAGCGTTGGATTTATTTTTAATTTTGAGTTTTGTTATTGGTTTTTCTCTTGGAATGATAAGTTATGAAATTGGTTTTTTCATAGTAGGAATAGTTTTTAGATATGGTTTTATTATTTTTATATTAAGTATTCTACTTAAGTTTATAACTTTTATTTTGAGTTTTCATAGAAATACTGCAGAAGAAAAGAGATTTTTTTCTACTAGTTTAACTTATATGTTTAGATTGTTATTTGTTGCAGCATTACTTTATGGAATTTATTATATTGGAAAGGTTATGACTGCAGTTGGATAATAAACTCTAATAATATGATTAGTTTAAAATAAGAATCCCACCCTTCCACGATGCTTCGCATCGGGTGGGTCCTGGGAACCTTGTTGTTTTACAATAATAAAGTTGAGTTAATATTAAAAATTTACTCAACTTTTTTGATATAGAAAATATTTTGAAACTTAAAAAGTTTTTTAAAATGTAAAATAGTAAAAATCATTGGGTATAATATAATAAAGGTCAAAGTAGGTCAGGAGGTGCTCTTTTGGCAGGTATTAGTGATGTTATTGAAAAATTTTTGAAAGAAATGTTAGAAAATTCGGAAGATGGAATTATTGAGATAGGTAGAAATGATTTAGCAAGTAAATTTTCTTGTGCACCTTCTCAAATAAATTATGTTTTAACAACTAGATTTTCCTCTACAAATGGATATTATATTGAAAGTCATCGAGGAGGAAGTGGTTATATAAAAATTTCTACTCTTTCAAATGAAGATGTATTTTTTAATTCTGTTTTTGATTATTTAGAAAATAATGTAATTACTTTTAATGAAGGTAGAAGGATTGTAGACAGATTGTTTGAATTAGGATATATTACAAAAAGAGAAAGATTTATTATATTACATGCTATAAGTGATAACTCTCTTTGTATTGATACTAAAGCAAAAGATAGTTTAAGAGCAAATATATTATTAAATATTCTATATTCATTTGGGAGGAAAAATGACTAGGAAAATTGCAACAATTAGTTATGAAAAAGAAATATCAGATAATGAATATGACAATTTATTTGAATTTTTAAAATCTAGTGAAAAAGATGATTTGTTTTCTAATTTTAAAGGTCAAGTTTCTAATTCAAATGTTAAATGTAAAAGATGTAAAACATCTGTAAAGGATATGATTTTTACAAATCGAACAGTATGTCCATGTTGTTATGAAACAATTTTTAAATTGATAAGAAAAAAGAAAATAAAACCAAGTCTTATTTATTCAGATATTCTCGATAGATTATTAATGGACGATTTTAAAAAATATAAGGGTAAGGTACCTGAATATACAAAGATTTATTTTGATAATATAATAAAAATTGCGGACTTAGAAAGAGAGTTGAATCATTGTATAGAGACTGAAGAATTTTTAAAATGTGATGTTTTAAAAAATACTATTGAAGATTTAGAAAATAAAAATCTTAAACTTAGGAGAAAAATTAATGAGTAATTTCTTAGGAAAAATTTCTGAAAAATATATTTCCCTTTCAAGTCAAGTTGATGTTTATAGAAATGTAAAAGGTTATAATTTTAATTATATGTTAACTTTTAATGACGAAATTAACTTATATAATAAAATTTGTTCTTCATTCTATAAATTGTATTATAGTGATAGATTTTCCTTTGAAAAAGTGAATTCAAAAAAACAAATCATAAAATATTATAATGATGGGCTTTTTATAGATTCAAATGATATTTTTAGAGAAAATTCATATATAGCATCAAGAGATGATGGATTTGTTTATATGAATATAAATATTAGAGAACATCTTAGATTTACAGGAAAACTTCCGGGAGTAAATTTTCTGAGATGCGGACATTTTGCTTATGGATTAGAATCTGATTTAGAGGAAGAACTTGATTTTTCATTTAATACAAATTTTGGATATGTTTTTGAAGACATTAACTTAATAGGTAATGGATTAAAAATGATTAGTGTTTTACATATTCCATCTTTGAAATACTATAAAACAACTGAATTTTTAGAAAAGAAAATGAAAAAAATGGGGATAAATTTTTATTCTTTATCAAAAATAGGATTATGTGATGATTTTTATATTGCAGAATTTTCCAATCCTAAATCAGAAGAATTTTCAGCAATTAGAAAAATGGATAAATATATTAGTGAGATAGTAAATTTAGAAATAGATAATCGTAGGAAGCTTTTAGGTATAAAAACTGACTACTATAGAGAAAAATATGAAAAACTTAAAAAAGTTCTGATAAATAGAGAAAATATAACTCCATTTATAGTTAGTAAATTTATTTCTCTTTGTATATTATTGCAAAGTTTAGAACTTATTGTAGATTATGATATAAATTTACTGTATAAATGTCTTATGAGTATAAGAAGTTTAACTTTTTTAAATGATAAAGAGAGCAATAAAGAACTTTTAAATATAATTATAAAGTTAATTTAGGAGAGGTGATTGTATGTATGAAAATGTAATTAGAAGTGTGGATGAGTTTATTCGTTATGCTGTTAATGAAGCTTTTTATTTAAAAGATGATTATATCGGTACTGAACATATATTACTTGCATTCTTGAAGATAAACAGTAGAGAGACTGAGTGTCTTGTTTCTGCTGGTGCAAATTATAATTCTTTAAAGGGTTATTTAATAGATAAAAAGGGTTTTGGTGATTTTACAAATGTTGCAAGTAAATTATCAAAAAATGCAAAGAAAGTTGTTGATAATGCAGTTAATATTGCAATGGAATCTGATAATGTTCAAGTTTTACCCTGTCATCTTTTAATTTCATTAATGGAACTAAAAACAAGTCTTGCATATAAAATGCTTATTGATGCAAATATAAGTCCTGAAGGTATTTCTGCTGATATAAAAGAAAAGATACATTTTGCTTCAGATACTGAAGATAATGGTGGAGTAATGACAGAAACTTTAGATAAATATACCATTAATTTAAATGAAAGAGCAAAAATAGGAAAGATTGACCAAGTTATTGGTAGAGATAAAGAAATAGATAGAATCTTGCAGATTTTACTAAGAAGAACAAAAAATAATCCAATTCTAATTGGAGAAGCTGGAGTTGGAAAAACAGCTATTGTAGAAGGACTTGCTCTTAGAATTGTTGAAGGTAATGTTCCAGAGTTTTTAGAAAATAAAACAATTTATAGTTTAGATTTACCAGCTATGCTTGCAGGAAGTAAGTACCGTGGAGACTTTGAAAAAAGAGTAAAAGATACGTTAAATGAAATTATGAAAAATAAAAATGCAATTGTGTTTATTGATGAATTTCATAATATTGTTGGAACTGGTGGTAGTGAAGGATCTATTGATGCTGCTAATATTTTAAAACCATTTTTAGCTAGAGGAGAAATACAATTAATTGGTGCCACAACAATCGATGAATATAGAAAACATATTGAAAAAGATTCTGCTCTTGAAAGAAGATTACAACCAATAGAAGTTTTAGAACCTACAGTTAGTCAAACTATAAACATATTAATAGGATTAAAAGAAAAGTATGAAAAACATCATGGGATAGTAATCACAGACGAAGCAATAAAAGCTGCTGTAGAATTATCTAATAGATACTTAACAGATAGATTTCTACCTGATAAGGCAATTGACTTAATTGATGAAGCTGGATCTATGTTAAGAATTAAATCATATTTAAATCCCGATGATATCATTTATTTGAAAGAAAAAAATATAAAGTTAAAATCAGAAATTAAACAATTTGTTGAACATCAAGAGTTTTTAAAAGCTCAAGAATCAAAAAATAAGTATGAACAAAATCTAGAAGATATAAAAAAACTTAAAGAGATAAAAAAAGATAAGAAAAATAATGAAAATTTAATTTTAAAGTATGATGATATTGCAAAAGTTGTTTCAGACTGGAGTAAAATTCCAGTTAATAGATTGACAGCAAAGGAAAGTCAAAAATATCTATCTCTTTCTGATAATTTAAAGAATATAGTTATTGGACAAGGAACTGCTATTGATAGAGTCACTAATGCTATAAAGAGATCTAGAGCAGGAGTATCTTTGGGTAGTAAACCTATTGGTAGTTTTATATTTGTTGGAGCTACAGGTGTTGGAAAAACTTATCTTGCAAAATCATTAGCAAATCTTTTATTTGAATCTGAAGAAAATATGATTAGAATTGATATGAGTGAATATATGGAAAAACATACAGTTTCTAAACTAGTTGGATCTCCTCCTGGATATGTTGGATATGGAGAAGGTGGATATTTAACTGAAGCGGTAAGAAGAAAACCATATAGTGTAGTTTTGTTTGATGAGATTGAAAAAGCACATCCAGATGTATTTAATATGCTTCTTCAAATTCTAGATGATGGAAGATTAACAGATTCTCAAGGAAAAACAGTAAATTTTAAAAATACTGTAATTATTATGACTTCTAATGTAGGAGCATCTGCAATCGAAAAGAAGAATACATTAGGATTTTCTTCAAAAAAGGATGAAGAAGAAAAGGAATATGATAGAATTAAAGAAATTGTTAATTCTGAACTAAAAATTATGTTTAAGCCTGAATTTTTAAACAGGGTAGATGATATAATTGTATTTTCAAAATTAGATGAAAAAGACATATTGAAAATTACAGAACTTTTACTAGAAAAACTGAAAAAAAGACTTAAAAATATTGGGTTAAATATTGGATATAGTAATAAAATAATAAAAAAATTATCTGATATGGGCTTTGATAAGTCTTATGGAGCAAGACCTCTTGAAAGAATTATTAAATCAGAACTTGAAAATAAAATTGCAGATGAAATTTTAAAGAATCAAATTTTAAGTGATGAAAAATTATTTTTAGATGTAAAAAAAGGTAATATTGTATTAGAAAAAGTAAAAATAAAAACAAAATAGAATATCCTTTATTAATTTATATATTAGTAGAAAAACTATTGATAACATTTTACAAGTGTGTTAATATTATAAAAAAAGGAGGATATTTCTATGATTATTACAACTACAAATAATATTGAAGGATATGAAATTGTTGAATATAAGGGAGTTGTCTTCGGTGAAGTTATTACTGGAGTAAGTTTCTTAAAAGATTTTAAAGCAGGTCTAAGGGATATATTTGGTGGACGTTCATCTTCTTATGAAAAAGAATTGATGGGTGCAAGAGACGATAGTTTAGATGAGATTACTGAAAGAGCTAATGAAATTGGAGCTAATGCTGTAGTTGGACTAAAAATGGATTATGAAATGCTTGGAGCATCAAATGGAATGATGATGGTTACTTGCTCAGGTACTGCTGTTAGAATTATAAAAAAATAAATTTTTAGGTGTTTTAAAAATTTTTTAAAACACCTTTTTTGTGAAACAGCAAGATTTCTAGGAACTATCTCAATATAAAACATTATAGAATGTTGAGGTTAATGTTAAAAAATAAAGTTTTAAATATTCATTCAATGCAAAGATTAGCGAAATGTTGTAGTATTATTTTTATTTAAAATTACTTGAAAAATTTTTTAAAATTTAGTATAATATAACTAATAAAGGGGAGTAGCTAATTTTGTTTAGTCGTCAATACGGTTTATCCCGGCTAAACACCTAACTATTTCAATAGGAAGCAAGACCTTTGTTTAATTTAATTAAACAAGGTTTTTTTTATGCAAAAAAAGCCTTAATTCAAGGAGGATAAATTATGTTTTGGTACAACAAAAGTGTTGATGAATGTATCAATGAACTTGGAAGCGATGATAAAAATGGACTTTCAAGTAAAAAAGCTTTAGAGCTTTTAGAAAAAAATGGAAGAAATGAGTTAAAAGAAAAGAATAAAAAATCACTTCTTTCAAAAATTATTGACCAATTTAAAGACCCTATGATTTTAATTTTAATTGGAGCTTGCATTATGTCAGCTATAGTTGGTGAAATAACAGATGCTTTTATAATCATAGCTATTGTAATTGTTAATGCAATTCTTTCACTTAATCAAGAGGGAAAAGCTGAAAAAGCTATAGAAGCTTTACAAAAAATGGCTAGTCCAATGGCAAAAGTTTATAGAGATGGAAAATTAATTCATATTCCTTCTCCAGAAATTGTAGTTGGAGATATTGTAGAGCTTGAAACAGGTGATATTATTCCAGCAGATTTAAGATTAATTGAAAGTTTTATTTTAAAGATTGATGAAGCTTCTTTAACTGGAGAATCTGTACCTGTTGAAAAATTTGCATATAAAGTTTATGATGGAGAAATTGAGATTGGTGATAGAGAAAATATGGCTTACTCTTCTACTATTGTTGCTTATGGTAGAGGAAAAGGAGTAGTAGTTTCTACTGGAGAAAATACGGAAATTGGTAAAATTGCAACAACTCTTGATTCTTTTGAAGATGAAGACACTCCACTACAAAAAAAGCTAGCTGGTCTTTCAAAATCTCTTGGGCTGATAACAATAGGAGTTTGTATTGTAGTATTTATAGTTGGGCTTTTGTATAAACAACAGTTTTTACTTATGCTTTTAACTGCAATTTCACTAGCTGTTGCAGCGGTTCCTGAAGGGTTGCCAGCAATAGTTACAATAGTTTTATCTCTCGGTATGACAAAAATGGTAAAAAAGAATGCTATAGTAAAAAAACTTTTAGCAGTTGAAACATTAGGAACTACAACAGTAATTTGTTCTGATAAAACAGGAACTCTTACTCAAAATGAAATGACTGTAAAAAAAATTTTTGTAAATAATCTAGTTTATGATGTAGAAGGAACTGGTTATGAACCTGTTGGAGATATATATTTAAACGGAGAAAAAGTTAATGCTAAAGAAATAGAAAATTTTATTTCAATTTCTAAAATTTCAACTCTTGTTAATGATGCAAAACTACTTAAAGATGAAAATATGTATAGAATAGCAGGAGATCCTACTGAGGGTGCATTGCTTACTCTTTCAGAAAAAGTTGGCATTACTAAAGATGAATTAAATAACAATCATAAAAGAGTAGCAGAAATACCATTTGATTCAACTAGAAAGATGATGACAACATTTAATGAAAATGTATTTTCATCTAATGTTATATCTGCTACAAAGGGTGCACCTGATATTATAATAGATAATTGTAAATATATTTTAATTAATGGAAAAGAAGAAGAATTTACTTCAGAATTAAAAGAAAAAGTTCTTTTACAAAATAGTCAATTTGCTAAACAAGCACTTCGTGTTTTAGCTTTTGCTTATAGAAAATTTGACTCATTACCTGAAGAAAAAACTTCAGAAAATATAGAAAGAGATATGGTTTTTGTTGGTCTTATGGGAATGATAGATCCTGCAAGGCCAGAAGCAAAAGAAGCAATCAAAGAATGTAAAAAAGCAGGAATAATTCCTATAATGATAACTGGAGATTATCTAGAAACTGCAGTCGCTATAGCTAAAGATTTAGGAATTTTAGATGAAAATTCAAAGGCTATTATGGGTCGTGAGCTTAACAAAATGACTGAAGAAGAAATTTGTGAAGTTGTCAAAACTACACGAGTTTTTGCAAGGGTAAGTCCTGAAAATAAAGTGCAAATAGTTAGTGCGTTAAAGAAAAACGGACATATTGCTGCAATGACAGGCGATGGGGTAAATGATGCTCCTGCAATTAAGAGAGCTGATATTGGAGTTTCAATGGGAATTACAGGAACAGATGTTGCAAAAAATACTTCAGATGTAATTTTAACAGATGATAATTTTGCTACAATAGTATCAGCAGTTCATGAAGGACGTATTATTTATTCAAATATTAAAAAGTTTGTTTCTTTCCTATTATCTTGTAATGTAGGAGAAATTTTAATAGTTTTAATATCTATTCTTTTAAATATACCAGTACCTTTTATACCAATTCAATTACTTTGGTTAAATCTAGTTACAGACAGTTTTCCTGCATTGGCACTTGGTGTTGAAAAGGGTGATGAAGATATTATGCAAGTTCCACCAAGAAATCCAAATGAACCAATTTTAGATAAAGAAATGATTTATAGTATAATTTCTCAATCTTTAGCAATTACAGTTGCAACACTTGGAGCGTATTTCTATGGAATGCATCATTATCCTAATCATATTGAAGGAGCAAGAACAGTTGCATTCTTTACACTTATAACTGCAGAACTACTAAGAAGCTATTCTGTTAGAAGTAGTAGATTTACATTATTCCATATTGGAATATTTTCAAATAAAACATTGGTATATGGAACAGCATTATCTTTCTTTATGATGCTAGTAGTTGTATATGTACCTTTCTTACAACCATATTTTGATACTGTTTCTTTAGGAATAAAAGAGTTAGCAGTTGCAATACCACTTGCATTCTTACCTTTTGTTGTTGCTGAAGTTTCCAAAGTGTTAAGAAAGAAATAAAAGAATTAAAAAATATTATAAAAAGTTGGATTATTAAATTATAGTCCAACTTTTTTTATATTATATTTCTGATATTAAAAATAATTATTTGTAAAAATTGATAACATATTTATAAATTTATACTATAATCTTTATATTTTTAATAATAAACAAACGTTCATCATGATATTAACAATTATATAATTTTATAATAAAATCTGTTTTGCTTTTTATTTATAAGGGTATTTTATTCTATAGGTGTATAGTTTATTTTACAATGATATAAGATTCTTTTTACAATAAAAGATATTGACATATTATTAAATAAATTGTATACTGAATAAAGGGAATAACGATTCCCAATAAATGTTTTTTAAATTAAAAAGGAGGACTTTTATGAAGACAGATGTGCAAATTGCTCAAGAAGCAAAAATGAAACCTATCAGAGAAGTAGCTGATTACTTAGGATTTCCGGAAGAAGCTATTGAACTTTACGGAAACTATAAAGCAAAGTTGAATATACATGAATTGAAAGATTATAACGAAAGACCAAATGGAAAGTTAATTTTAGTAACTGCTATAACTCCAACTCCTGCAGGAGAAGGTAAAACTACTACTGTTGTTGGGCTTGGTGATGGACTAAATAAAATAGGAAAAAGAACATCTCTTGCATTAAGAGAACCTTCTTTAGGACCGGTTTTTGGAGTTAAAGGTGGTGCTGCAGGTGGTGGATACGCACAAGTAGTTCCTATGGAAGATATAAATTTACACTTTACTGGAGATTTTAATGCTATTGGTGCTGCTAATAACTTATTAGCTGCTATGTTAGATAATCATATTAATCATGGAAATGAATTAGATATCGATTCCAGAACTATTACATTAAAAAGAGTTGTTGATATGAATGATAGACAACTTCGTTTTATTGTAGATGGATTAAACGGAAAAGCAAATGGTGTTCCAAGAGAAGATGGATTTGAAATAGTAGTTGCATCTGAAGTAATGGCTATTTTATGTCTATCAAATGATTTAAAAGATTTAAAGGAAAAATTAGGAAAAATCATTGTTGCTTACAATAGAAAGGGTGAACCAGTAACAGCAAAAGATTTGAATGCTCAAGGTGCAATGGCGGCATTATTAAAGGATGCTATCAAGCCAAATCTTGTTCAAACATTAGAACATACTCCTGCATTTATTCATGGTGGACCTTTTGCTAATATAGCTCATGGTTGTAATAGTATAATTGCTACAAAATTAGCATTGAAATATTCTGATTATGTTGTTACTGAAGCTGGTTTTGGAGCTGACTTAGGAGCTGAAAAGTTCTTAGATATTAAATGTAGATTTGCAGGTTTAAATCCTAATGCAGTTGTAGTTGTTGCTACTGTAAGAGCTTTAAAGATGCATGGTGGACTTGCTAAGACAGAATTAGGAAATGAAGATTTAGTTGCTTTAGAAAAAGGACTTCCAAACTTACTAAAACATGTTGAAAATATGCAAAATCTATTTGGCATTCCTTGTGTTGTTGCAATTAACAAATTTCCATTAGATACTGATGCAGAAATTCAATTAATTGAAACTAAATGTAAGGAATTAGGTGTTAATGTTGTTCTTTCAGATGTTTGGGCAAAAGGTGGAGAAGGTGCAGTTGACCTTGCTCATGAAGTTGTAAGACTTGCAGAAAATGACAAACCAATTAATCAAATATATGATATTGAAGACTCTTTAGAAGAAAAATTAAATAAAATCGTTCAAAAGGTTTATGGAGGTTCTGGTGTAACATTCTCTCCAGGAGTTAAAAAGAAAATTAAAACTATAGAAGAATTAGGTTTTAAAAATGTTCCTATCTGTATGGCAAAAACGCAATATTCATTCTCTGATGACAAGAATAAAGTTGGTAGACCAGAAGGATTTAAGGTAAATATCAAAAATATAAAGATTGCTGCAGGTGCAGGATTTGCAGTTGCTTATAGTGGTGATATTATGACTATGCCTGGACTACCAAAAGTTCCTGCTGCAAATAATATTGACATTACTGATGACGGAAAGATAGTTGGATTATTCTAGTTAATAGGAGGAATTTATGGAACAAAAAATGTGTGATAAAACCATAAATTTATTTATTCAAGAATTATCAGATAAACAACCAGTACCAGGGGGAGGAGGAGCATCCGCCCTTGTAGGTGCTTTGGGAGTTGCCCTTTTAAATATGGATGCAATTTATACTACTGGTAATGAAAAATTTAAAGATGTTGAAGAAGAAATTAAAGAGCAAATAAAAAAATATAACGAATTAATTACTTCTTTAAAAGAATTAGTTCAAGGGGATGCGGATGCTTTCTATCCACTTTCTCAATGCTATAAGATGCCAAGAAATACTGACGAGGAAAAGAGATTAAAGAGAGAAGCATTAGAAGAAAACCTTTATAATGCTGCTATGATTCCTTTACAAATAATGGAAAAATCTTATGAGGCACTTTGCTTAGTAGATAGACTTATTAGAATTGGAAATAAAAATCTTATTGGAGATGTTGCAACTGGAGCTGTATTTTTAGAATCCGCTCTTAAAGGGGCAAGTCTTAGTGTCTTTGCGAATACTTCTTCAATGAAAAATGAAGATAATATTAAGATGATAAATGAAAAATCTATGAAATTATTAAAAGATGGAACGAAACTTGCTAACAAGGCGTTTGAAGAAATATTTAATGGATTTTTAAAATAAGGAGACTATTATGACAACAATAATGAAAGGTAAAGAAGTAGCAATTGCTTTAAAGGAAAAGATTAAAGCAGGAGTTGCTGAACTTAAAGAAAAAGGAAAAGTTACTACTTGTGGTTTTATTAGAGTTGGAGATAGAAGTGATTCTATAGGTTATGAAAACGCAGCAATTAAAGTTTTATCTTCTTTAGGAATTGAATGTGTTCAATTTCACTATCCAGAAGATATTACTGAAGCTAATTTTATTTCTGAATTAGAAAAAATTGGAAACGATGATAGTGTTGATGGTTTTTTACTTTTAAGACCATTACCTGCACATATTGACGATGATTTGGTTGGAATGAAAATTAATCCTAAAAAAGATATTGATGGAGTAAGTCCATATAATATTGGAGAAGTTTTCTATCCGAAAGAAGATAGTTTCATTCCTTGTACCGCTGCTGCTGTTATAAAAATGTTAGAATTTTATGATTTAGATTTAACAGGTAAAAATGCAGTTGTATTAGGTCGTAGCAATGTAATCGGCAAACCTGTTGCAATGTTATTATTGGCAAAGAATGCAACAGTTACTGTATGTCATAGTAGAACTCAAAATTTGAAAGAAGTTTGTAAGAATGCAGATGTCTTAGTTTCAGCTATTGGGAAAGCTCATTTTGTTACAAAAGAATTTGTAAAAGAAGGAGCTATAGTAGTTGACGTTGGAACAAATTATGATGAAAATGGAAAGGTAACTGGTGATGTTCATTTTGATGAAGTTTCTGAAATTGCAAGTTATATTAATCCAGTACCAGGCGGTATCGGATCAATAACTACTTCAGTTTTAGCAGAAAAATGTTTAATTGCCGCTAGAAAAAAGGTAAAATAATATGGATTATGAAACTGCAATGATTAAACTCAGAGGAGAAGTTTGCAGTGGAGTTAAATTAGGTTTACAAAATATAAAAAATCTTATGGAAAAATTAGGAAATCCACAAGATAAATTAAAAATTATTCATATTGCAGGAACCAATGGTAAGGGTTCCTGCACTTCTTTTGTAAATTCTGTTTTAGTTTCACAAGGGTATAAAGTTGGGATGTTTACTTCTCCTTCTATTTACAATTTTGAAGAAAGAATTAGAATAAATAATAAAAATATTCCAGAAGATAAATTAATAGAATTAATGAACGAGGTAAGGGAAATTGCAAATACTCTTGAAGTTTTTCCGGCCGATTTTGAACTTGTAACGGCTTTAGCATTTTTGTATTTTTACAGAGAAGATTGTGATTTTGCTATTATGGAAGTAGGATTAGGTGGAAGACTTGATGCTACAAATGTAATAAACAAACCTTTAATTACATTAATTACATCTATAAGTTTTGATCATCAACAATTTTTAGGAAATACTATAAAAGAAATATCTCTTGAAAAAGCAGGAATAATTAAAGATGGTGTCCCTCTAGTTCTATATTCCCAAGATACTGAAATTATGGATAATATAATAGGAGTTGCAAAATCTAAGAATTCTAAAGTTATAGTAAATGATTTATCTAAAATTAAAGTATTGGAAAATAAAAAATCAGGGCAAGTTATTGATTATAAAAATTTTAAAAATTTAAAAATAAATTTACTTGGATCACATCAAGTTAAGAACGCTACAATATCTATTGAATTACTTTTAGAGCTTAGAAAAATGTGTTTTGATATTTCAAATGAAAGTATATATAATGGATTTTCAACAGTTGATTGGCCTTGTAGATTTGAACTTGTTTCTAAAAATCCAGATTTTATTTTAGATGGAGCACATAATATTGACGGTATAGAAAAATTTATTTCAAATATGAATTTTTACTATAAAAATAATAAAAAAATTGCAATTTTTGGAGTGTTAGCTGATAAAGATTATAATGAAATGCTAAAGAAAATTATTCCATGTTTTGATGTTTTTCTAACTGTAAGGCCAGATTCAGAAAGAGCAATGGAAGCTAATGAATTAAGTGAAAAAATTGAAGCGTTAACTGAAAAAAAGGTTTATAGTTTTGAAAGTTATCAAGATGCTATTGATAAAGCCTTTGAAATTTCAAATAAAGAAGATGTAATTTCAGCATTTGGATCTTTATATTTTGTGGGGGAAGTTCGCAAACTTTTGGGAGTGAGTGATTATTAATGGATAAAAAAATTATAAGAAAACAAATTCAAGAAAAATTAAAAAAAATATCTGAAGAAGATAGAAAAATATTTGAAGAAATTTTATATAAAAAATTGTATGAAAATGGAAATTTTAAAAATG
The DNA here is from genome assembly GCF_035282635.1 of Parvimonas sp. D2. Classification (NCBI taxonomy): domain Bacteria; kingdom Bacillati; phylum Bacillota; class Tissierellia; order Tissierellales; family Peptoniphilaceae; genus Parvimonas; species Parvimonas sp. D2. The sequence goes on along the minus strand of NZ_JAYKBO010000001.1, from coordinate 186,924 downwards.
CTAAATGCGTAGCATTAACAATTCCATTTGGAACGGAGATAAACACATACCCTATAATTGAAAAATTATTAAAAGAGGGTAAAACAGTATGTTCACCAATATGCGAAAAAGAAACTAGAAAAATGACTTTTTATAAAATAGATTCTTTGAATGAATTAATTGAGGGTTATTATGGAATTAAAACACCTCCTGAAATTGAAAAAAACATTGTTGAAAAAAATGATATTGATTTAATATTAGTACCTGGAGTAGGATTTGATAAAAATAATTATAGAATTGGCTTTGGTGGGGGATATTATGATAGATATTTAAAAGATTATAAAGGACATACTATAGCTTTGGCATTTAAAGAACAAATTGTAGAGAAAGTTCCGAAAAACGAATTTGATTTGCCCGTGGATTTGGTAATTACAAATTAAATATTAATTTTCAAAAATAGTTTTATTTTAAAACTATTTTTTTCTTGCAAAAAATTCCAAAATAGTATATTATATAGACTAGGTAAGTTTTTAAAAAATGGAGGTAGATATGATAAAGTTATTTTCTGATATGGGAGCTGATATTCCAGTAGAAATTGCAAAAAAATATAAAATCCAAATTTTTAATATGGTAGTTACTGATGGAGAAAATGAATATATTTTAAATCATGATATAAATAAATATAAATTATTTGAGAATATGGCTAAAGGAGTTAATTATAAAACATCCCAGGTATCATATAAAGATTTTTATGATACATTTAAAAAAGAAGTATTAGAAAAAAATGAAATTATTTATATTTCCTTATCTTCAGGCCTTTCTGGAACTTATAATACTGCTAATATGGTAAAAAATGACTTATTAGATGAATTTCCAGAAGCTAAAATTCACATAATAGACAGTTTAGGAGCTAGCTTTGGATATGGAATTCTTGATATAAAAGTTGCTAAAATGATTGAAAATAATGAAGGTATAGAAGAAATATTAAAATATATAGATTTTTATAAAAAACATATTAATTATATTTTTTCTGTTGATGATTTAACATATCTTTATAGAGGTGGAAGATTAAATAAGGCTAAGTTCATAATAGGGAACTTATTGAATATTTGTCCTATATTAGATATTTCGAAAGATGAGGGGAAGCTTAATTTTATTGATAAAGTTAGAGGTCATAAGGCATTTAAGAAAAAATTGATAGATATTATAAGGAGTAAATCTGATGTTTTAGATAAACAAACACTTGTTATTTTTCATGGAGACTGTAAAGATAAGGCAGATGATTTGAAAGAGCTATTGATTAGTGAGTTTAATAATAGTGATGTAATAATTAGTGGAGTAGATGCTGTTATTGGATGTCATACAGGGCCAACAGTAGTAGCAATGGTTTATCTTGATGAATTATATGGGAAATATGATAAGTTTGAAATTTAAGGGTTAGAGATAACCCTTAAATTATTTTGGGAGATGATTTTTATTAAACATATTTATGAATTTTTAGTTATTTTAATTTTTTTATTTTTTGGAACTATTTTAGAGGTTATTTTTAAATCTCCAATACCAGCAACAATTTTATCAATGTTATTCTTAGTTGCTTTGTTATATTTTAAAGTAATTCATTTAAAGAAAATAGAGAAAGTTTCAGAATTCTTACTTGAAAGTATTACACTTTTTATGACACCATTAGTTATTGGAGTTATAGATAAATTTCATTATTTTAATGAGAAATTTTTACAAATTTTCTTAATCTTATTTGTAAGTGTAGTTGTATCTATGATTATTACAGCTTTTGCTACAACTTTTTTTGTAAAGATTTTTGTAAAAGGAGATAAAAATGGAATTAATAATTAACAATCCACTTTTTGGTATTTTTTTAACTATAATAACATTTGTAATAGGGTATGAAATTCAATTAAAATTAGGATTAAAATTTTTAAGTCCAATGGTTACATCTTCTGTTATAATTATTTTAGTTCTTGTTGTTCTTAATATACCATATTCAAATTATAAGCAAGGAGCCGATATATTAACTTTTTTTGTTGCACCAGCAACTGTAGTACTAGCGGTACCATTATATAAAAATTTAGATATAATAAAAAAATATTTTCTTCCAATATTGTTTGGATGTCTAGTTGGAATAAGCGTTGGAGCAATTGTTGGAATATTTTTATGCAATGTTTTTGGAATAAGTAAAGAGATTTTGCTTTCTATGTTACCAAAATCTGTTACATCTGCTATAGGTTATGAAATTTCAAAGAAAATTGGAGCAATTATGGAAATTTCTATGGTATTTATAGTTATCTGTGGAATTATAGGTTATAGTGTAGGAGAATTAATTTTTAAGATTTTTAAAATAGATGATAAAGTTGCAAGAGGAGTTGCACTTGGTTCTTGCAGTCATGTTCTAGGAACTGCAAAAGCAATGGAACTTGGAGAAATCGAAGGCACTATTGCTACAGTATCAATTTCAATTTCAGGAATTTTAGCAGTAATTTTAATTCCTGTAATATTAAATTTTATTTAGCAAAAAGCTGATAAAGAATACAATAGTAGTCTTTATCAGCTTATTTTTAATGTCTAATTATTGGAAATTACTAGATAAACATCATACATTTATGATTGTATTATTTTATATTAGACAACTATTATTATATTTATTCATGCAAAAAAGATATAAACTCAGTTTCATTTTTGGTATTTGTGAATAGCTTATAAAGTTTTCTTGAATTTTGTTCAATTTCAAATTTATTTTTTTGAAAATCCGATAGATTTTGTGTGCTTTTGTTTGTTGTTATAATTTCTAGATTAGTTTTATTTTTAATTTCTTTAAGCAGTTCTTGTCCTTTTTTGTTAAATCCTAAAACTGTTATATATTCAATATCTTTAGAATACATTTCCTTTATTTCATTATTTATATTCAATAGATAATTGTAAATAAATCTTTTAATTCTAACTTTTTTATATCTTTTACTCTGTATTTTCTCTGCTAATTCTTCTATAGAGTTTACTGAATAAATATTTTTCTTAATTAAATTTAAAATTCCATTTTCGTAATTTACAATATTTTCAGGATTGATTTGATTTATTAAAATATTGTATTTTAAAATTTCTAAAATAACTTTTTCATTAGGTAAAATATTATTTATTACTGAATTTTTTAATTCATCAAAAGTATTTTCATCTATAAAGTTTTCAATTATTTCAAAATTATTTTCATAGATTGCTTTTCTTATTGCTGAAGCGCTTAATTGCTCTTTTGAATTATAATCCTCATCATTATAATTTTTTCCTTTTCTTTTTATAGGAAAAGGAGTTATTTTAGATTTTGATAGTATTATATTTTTGACATATTCAATTGATAGAATATTATTGGAAATAAAAAAGTCATCTTGTATTTCTAAAATCTTATATTTTCTGTTAATTTCTATACAAGCATTTTTATATGCAACTGCATAACTTTTTCCAAGTTTCATTTCATAGCTTAAGATTTTTTCTATTTCATTTTTGTATTGAAGTTGAAATTTTGCAATTTCTATAATATCCTCTTTTTTCTCACATTCGAAACCAAAGCAAAGATAGTCTATGATATCTAGTTTATTTAGAATAGATATTCCACCTTTTACAAAGTTTTCAGCACTTTGCAAACTGTAGTAAAATGGAAGTTCTATTACGAGATCAACTCCATTATTAACTGCAATTCTAGCCCTTGTGTATTTGTCTAAGATTGAACATTCACCACGCTGAACAAAATCTCCGCTCATTATTGCAATTATATTGGAATTCAATTCATTTTTTATTCTATCTATTTGATATTTATGACCTAAATGAAATGGATTGTATTCAGCAATTATTCCTGAGTTTTTCATAAAATCTCCTTTTTAAAATTATTTAAAGATTATTATATTAAAATATTCGTAATAAAGTAAATAATTTTACTATATACGATTATTATATCATAACATTTTATTAATTGAAAAATAATTAAAAAATATTAATCATAAAATTATCAATTTTATATGCTTATGATTATTGACTAAAACTAAAAAAAAATATATAATAATTGTACTATTTTTATTATAAGCTTTTGGAGGTTTGTTATGGATATTAGAGTAGTTAGCGAAAATATTTTTGATATTGAATCTGACTGCATAGTTTATTTCGTTGATAATTCTTTTTCAAATGATGATACTATGGAAATAATATCTAAGGCCGGAAATAGACTACTCGATGTTTTTAGTAAATTAAGTTCACTAACAACAGGAGAATTTAAAGTTGTTCCGGCGTTTAATCTCAAAGCAACTTATATTGTACTTTGTTCAATTCCACAAAAAATTGAAAAAGAAGAAGATGAAAAATTTTTGGAAGGTATTTTTTCTAATATTTTAATTGAAATTGAAAGACGTGAATTCAATACAGTTGCTGTTGATATTACAAGGCTTTTTAATAGTTATGGATCTAAACATAGTGAAGTTTTTAAAAGATTTTTAAGAAATTTAAATAATGATATAGTAGTTTTTTTGTGTAAATAGCTTAAAACAATGTTTTTTTGAAAATATTAATGATTAAATTAAGGGAGGAGGATAATATGAATGCGTTATTAGATAAAGACACTAGAATTGCTTTAGAATATAATTTTTTATATTTAAAAGATTCAGTTGCCTTTGATATTTTTATTTCCTCACTCTCAATTGAACAACGTGGATTTAATGTAAGATTTAGACAAGCAATTTTTAATAAAATCTCAAAGAGTTTAGACAGCTTCTACAAGAATAGATCTGATAAAGAATATATAAAAAGTGCAGTACAAAAATTGGTTTATGACGATATAAATCGTCTTGAAATTGTTTTAGCTGTAGATTCTTATATATATGGAAAAAAATCAAATGTTTTTGCTAATGAAGTGGAAAATTATTTTTTAGTCAATTATCCTAATTTAAAAATTAGTAGAAAGCAAAAACTTATTGTAAGAAAATTATCATCTAAAGATTATAGATTTAGAAATAGATTAATAAATAATGTTATAGATTATTATAATTTAAATAAAAAATTTGAAGAAAAGACTAATGATTTTTTTGAAAATGTGATTAAGGATTATATTTTTAATCTTAATAATTATATTGTAAAACAATTAAAATTAGAATTTAAAGATAATAATTATTATGTTTTACAGAAAGAAAAATTTTTGACAAAAAAAGATTTAGAGGAACTTTATAATCATATAAATAAAGTTTTTATGGATCATTTACATAAAACTTCAAGAATATTTATATGGTATGGACTTAATGATAAAGTAACAAGTAGATATAAAAACTAAAGTCAAAAACTTATGTTTTTGACCTTTTTTATGATAGGAGAATTTTATGGGTTATACAGCTTTTTTGCTAATGGTTATAAATATTTTATCTAAAATATTAGGATTTTTTAGAGAAATACTATTATCTTATTTTTATGGAACAGGAGAGATAGCAACTGCTTTTCAAATTTCACTTTTGGTTCCTTATACAATTTTAGGATTTGTTATGTCTGGTATTTCAATTAATTTTATACCAACTTACACTTCTTTGGAAAAAAGAGAAGGAAAAGCAACATCTGAAAAATTTACAAGTAATATTTTAAATATAATTTTTATAATTTCCCTTATTGCAACAGTTCTAGCTTATATATTTGCAAGACAAATTGTATTTTTATTTGCAATGGGATATTCTGGAGAAATTTTTGAATTATCAGTTACATTTACTAGAATTACTATACTTGGAATGTTTGCTCAACTACTAAACTCAATCCTTAAAGGATATTTAAATATAAAGGGTAATTTTGTAGTTCCTGGTTCAACAGGATTTATATATAATATTGTAATTATAATATTTTTAATAATAAGTTATAAGATAAATCCAATATTAGCACCAATTGGTGTTGCAATTGCTACAATTTTTCAGTATATACCATATATTCCAGCTATTAGAAGTACGGGATATAAACATAAATTTATTGTAAATTTTAAAGATGAAAATATAAAGAGAATGTTAGTATTAGCACTTCCAATTATTTTTGGGGTTGCTGTAAATCAAATAAATCAACTTATTGATAAAAATTTAGCATCTTTTATTTCTGTAAGAGGTATTTCTGTTCTATCTTATTCAGTTAAATTAAATGAATTTGTATGGGGAATCTTAGTAGTATCTATTGTTACTTCTATTTTCCCAACACTTAGTAAATTAGCTATAGAGTCAAAACAAAAGTTTAAAGTACAGATTGCTAAAACTCTTTCAACTATTATATATCTAGTAACACCTGCTTGTGTAGGAATACTAATTTTTTCAAAGGAAATAGTAACTTTGATATTTAAAAGAGGAAAGTTTGATGAAAATGATGTTATTCTGGTTTCTGGAGTTTTGTTTTATTATGCAATAGGACTTATAGGGTTAGGAATTAGAGATGTACTTTCTAATGCTTTTTATGCACTAAAAATGACTAGAATACCACTTATAAACTCTGTTGAAATGGTAATATTAAATGTAATTATGTCAATTATTTTATCAAGATTTATGGGACTTAATGGTCTTGCATTAGGCTCAAGTATTGCAACTATATTTGGAGCAGTAAATTTATATATTAAACTTGAAAAACAAATTGGAAAGATAAAGTCAAAAGCAATTGTTAATAATGGTATAAAAGTCTTAATTTCTGTGATTTCAATGGCAATTATATCAAAATTAATATTTATTTTACTAAATATTAAGTTGTCTTCAAATTTAAGCTTTTTAGTTGCTTTAATATTCGCAGCTATTACTTATACAATTGTTTCTGTTTTATTGAGAACAAGACAAGCAATAGATATATTAAAAGTTATTGTTAAAAAATTTTAAATAAAAATAATAAAAAGGAGATATTATGAAAAAAGGAAATATTTTATTTGGAACGATTGGTGCAATTATCGGATGTTTACCAGGAGTTGCATTGTATGTAGGAGTGGCTATGTTAAGAGTGTTTAGTTCATGGTCAGGATTTGTTGCTTTATATTGTGCGATTTTTATGTATACTTTATTTTCAAGAAAATTAACGAAAATTGGAGTTATTATATCAATTATTATTTCTTGTGCATCAATGCTTTTAGCTGAGGTAATTGTAACTTCTATAAGTATAGCTAACCGCTATCATTTTACATTTTTTACAGTTTTTAAAAATTTTTTAAAGATATATCCTAAATTAAATAATAAATTTTCATTTTGGATTTATCCTATTATTGCATGTGTATTTGTTGTTATAGGTGGATATGGGTATTTAACTAACAAAAATAAAAATGATGTTGAACTTGTTGATAATAATGAAGTTGAATATGATTATGAAGAAGATGATGAGATAGAAGAAATAAATGATAATATAGAAAAAGAAACTAAAGAATAGTTTTATAATAGGAGCTTATTATATTATTGGTATCTTACTTTTAAGTATTAGGAATTGTGTATAATTCGTTTTGTTGACTTTTTTTGATAATATTGATATAATTACTTAAATTAGAATATTAGGCGATGAAGGAAAAAAGTTTTGTTAAGATTTTTAGAGAGGTAACAATTGGTGAAAGTTACTAATTAAAACAAAACGGGACAATCTGGAGCTATTATTATAAAGAGAGATACCTATAATTAGGGTGGTACCGCGGATTTAATTCGTCCCTGCATTTTTGCAGGGATTTTTTTATAAGGAGGATAATATGGCACAAATGGGAAAATTAAGAAGAACACATATGTGTGGAAATTTAAGAAAAGAAGATATTGGTAAAGAAGTAATTTTGATGGGCTGGGTTGCTAAGGAAAGAAATTTAGGTTCATTAATTTTTATGGATTTAAGAGATACTACTGGAATTTCACAAATAGTTGTGAGAGATACTTTAGGAGAAAGTGTTTTTAATAGTGCAAAAGAAATAAGATCAGAATTTGTTTTAGCTGTTAAAGGAGTTGTTAGTGAAAGAGAAAGTAAAAATTCAAAAATACCTACTGGAGATATTGAAGTTGAAGTAAATGAATTAGTAGTTTTAGACACAGCTCAAACTCCTCCAATTTATATTAAAGATGACGACAATGTTTCTGAAAGTTTAAGATTAAAATATAGATTTTTAGATTTAAGAAAAGAAAGTTTACAAAATAATTTAAAATTAAGGGCTAAAGTATGTAAGATTATCAGAGATTTTTACACTGAAAATAATTTTGTTGAAATAGAAACTCCATATCTTAATAAACCAACACCTGAAGGAGCAAGAGATTATCTCGTACCATCTAGAGTAAATCCGGGAAATTTTTATGCGCTTCCACAATCTCCTCAAATAATGAAACAACTTTTAATGATTTCAGGAATGGATAGATATTTTCAAATAGTTAAATGCTTTAGAGATGAGGACTTAAGAGCTAATAGGCAACCCGAATTTACTCAGGTTGACCTTGAAATGAGTTTTGTTGATGTTGAAGATGTTATTGATGTAAATGAAAGAATGTTAAAAAGATTATTCAAGGAAATTAAAGGAATTGATATTGAATTACCTATAAAAAGAATGAAATATGATGATGCAATGGAAAAATATGGAAGTGATAAACCAGATTTACGTTTTGGTTTTGAAATTAGAAATATTACAGATTGTGTTAAGGAAGTTGAATTTGATTTATTTAAAAATGCAATTGCTTCTGGTGGGAGTGTAAGAGCAATTTCAATTGGAAAATATTCAAAGGAATATACTAGAAAGAAAATTGATAAATTAATTGACTCAATTAGAGATTATGGTGCAAAAAATTTATTCTGGATAAAAATAACTGATGGAGAAGTTACATCTTCTATTTCAAAATTTTTAAATGAAGAAATTATCTCTAATATAAAAACAAAGGTAGAAGCTAAAGATGATGATTTGATTTTAATGCTTGCAGATAAAAATGATATTGTTTTAAATTCACTAGGAGCTTTAAGATGTGTTATTGCAAAAGAAATGAATTTATTAAATCCTAATGAATATAACTTATGCTGGATTGTAGATTTTCCACTTTTTGAATATGACGAAGAAGAAAAAAGATATGTTTCAAAACATCATCCTTTTACTCATCCGAAAGATGAAGATATTAAATACTTGGAAAGCAATCCCGAAAAAGTTTATGCAAAAGCATACGACATTGTAATAAACGGAGATGAACTAGGTGGAGGTTCAATTAGAATTAACAATTCTGATTTACAAAATAGAATGTTTAAAGCTTTAGGACTTACTAAAGAGGAAACAGAAATAAAATTTGGATTTTTACTTGAGGCTTTAAAATATGGAACACCACCACATGGCGGTCTTGCATTTGGACTTGATAGATTGATTATGCTGTTAGCGGGTACAAACAATATAAAGGATGTAATAGCATTTCCAAAGACGCAATCAGCATCTGATTTATTAACAGATGCACCATGTATTGTATCAGAAGGACAACTTGAGGAGTTAAATTTAAAAATTGGAAAATAATATTTATTCAAGAACTGAAAGTCTAATAGGGAAGGATTCACTTGAAATTTTAAAAAATTCTAAAGTTATTGTATTTGGAATTGGTGGAGTAGGAAGTTTTGCAGTTGAATCGCTTTGTAGATGTGGAATAGGAGAAATCTCATTAGTAGATTTTGATACTATTGACATAACTAATGTAAATAGACAAATTCATGCAATGTCAAATAATATTGGGAAATATAAAGCAGATGAAATGAAGAATAGAATAGAACTTATCAATCCAGATATAAAAGTAAATATATTCAAAAAAAAGCTAGATAAAAACAATATTGAAAATTTCAATTTGAAATACTATGATTATGTTATTGATGCGATAGATACTATTACTTCTAAAATTTATCTGATAAAATATTGTTATGAAAATAATATAAATATAATTAGTGCAATGGGAGCAGGTAATAAACTGGATCCTACAAGATTTAAAGTAGTGGATATATATAAAACATCATGCTGTCCACTTGCAAGGGTAATGAGAAGAGAATTGAAAAAGCTAGGAATAAAAAAATTAAAATGTGTTTGTTCTGATGAAATTTCTAGTGGAGAAATAATTGAATCTGATAAAATTAGAAAATCATCCCCTTCAAGTATAAGCTTTATTCCTTCAACTATGGGACTAATTATTACATCAGAAGTAGTAAAGGATTTGATATTATGGAACAAGTAGGATATGTAACAAAAATCTTACCTGAAGATAAGTGTAAAGTTTTAATTTCAAGAATAAGTGGATGTAAAGGAACCTGCAAAACTTGTGGAGGATGTCCAACTCCAACAATGCATATTGTTATGAAAAAGACATTAGATGTTTCAGTTGGAGATTATGTAAAAATAGGAGTGGATAGTAATATTGTATTAAAATATTCTATTTTCTTATATGGATTTCCTATTTTAATGTTTATCCTTTCAATATTATTAGTCAATATAGCTCTACCTAATTTAAAAGGAATTGATTTGATTGGATTTGGTATTGGTTTATTTACGATGTTTTTGGCATTTTTAATTGTCAAATTTGTAGATAATAAATATGCACATTTATCAACAAAAGCAATGTATATGGAAGAAATTATTTCAAAAAAAGATTAGATAGTAGTAGATATAATTTATGTTGATAATATAGATTGGAGGTTTTATTATGATTTATATTGTAGCAATCGTATTTATATCAGGAGGGATTATTATGAAGGTATTTCCTCCAAAGTTCGATTCGGGAATATATGGTTTTAGAACTAAAAAATCAAGTAAGAACAAGGAAAATTGGGTAATAGCTCAAAAGAAATCTTCAAACTATATTATATTTTTTGGAATATTTGATTTTGTTTTAACGTTTATAAACGATACTTTTGTAAAAAATAATTTATATTATGATTTACAAGGACTTTTAGTAATTGTTTATTCTATATTGATATATATTTTGGTTCAAAAAAATTTAAAATAAATAATTGTTACTGAGAAAAAATTATTTTTTAGGCATAGTTTCAAATACTTGATTGAAACTATGTCTTTTTTTTGCTAAATTTTTAATTAAAATTATTAATAAATAAAAATCTATAATAAATTAAGTACAATTACATTTAATAACAAATAAATTTGATAAAAAATATTAAAATATGAAATGTTTTTAGAACATAATCAATGAAGTAATTAGAAAAAATATGCAAATAAAGATATTTTATACTTACATCAGATTAATAGATAAGAAATTTTAATATTAAAATTGGTGTTTTTTATTGAAAAAAATAATTAATTTTAGTAGAATTGATAATGCCTATTGTTATATTTATAAATAAGTGACAAATTTATAAATATAACAAAATAAACAAAGGAGGGATATATGAAAAAAAATAGTGTTATTGCAGGTTTATTTGTTTTTTGTATTACAACTGCAGGAATAGGTTACACTGTTTATAATAGTGTTTATTCTGATAGACAAAAACACAGAGCAAATGAAACTACAAAGCTCGACAGTGCAAAGGCTCCAAATGAATTGAAAGATGGAGAATATATAGCAAGTGCTGAGGGATATGAAGGTCCTATAACGGTAAAAGTTGTAATTAAAGAAGGTAAAATTTTTTCTGTTGAAGTGCTTTCACATAATGAAACACCTGAATACTATGAAATGGCAAAAAAAATTTTACAAACCATTGTAGAAAAGAATACATTTAATGTCGATTCAATTTCTGGGGCAACAGTTACTTCTGATGCTATTAAAGTTGCTGTTTACAAGGCGCTTGTTCAAGCTGGAGCAAAAACAAGTGATGTAGCTGAATATCTTGAAAAGGAAAATCAAGAACTAAGAGATAAAGAGAAAGCAAAATTGTTAGCAAAGCAAGCTTCAGCTGTTGCCGGTAAAATTGGATTTAACAGAAATAATCTTAAAGATGGTACATTTATTGGCGTTGGACGTGGATATAATGGACCAATCAAGGTTTCTATTTCTATAAAAAATGGAGTAATTTATGATGCAAGAGTTATAAGTCATAGTGATGACTATCCATATTTTACTTGGGCATCCAGTGTACTTAATAAAGTTATAAGAGGAAATACCAGTATTGATACAGTCTCAGGAGCAACTGTATCAAGTAGAGGGATATTAAATGCTGTAAAAGATGCCTTACGAAAGGCTAGTAATGGTAATAATAATTTAGATATTAATTCGCCTGAAGGAACAGAGCAAAGTATTCCTAGACAAAATAGACGACAAATAGAACAATTAAAAAAATATTTTAAAGGTTTAAAAGACGGCATTTATTATGGCAAATCAAATGGATATTATACAAATTCAATTGAAGTTAAAGTAACTGTTAAAGATGGTAAAATAGCTAAAATAGAATTGATTAAAAATAAGGATGATGAATCATATTTTGATAATAAAAAAGCAGGGATATTAGGAGAAAGAATTATTTCAAGTCAATCTACAAATATAGATACAATTTCTGGAGCTACAACATCTTCAAAAGGTTTTATAAATGCTGTTGTTAATGCCTTAGAAAAAGCAGTTGATTCTAATGGAAGTGATGCTGATAAATATATTTATTCCCCTAAGACTATAATTGCAACTGTAGGTGAAATTATTGGATTACAAAAGATAAGAGATGCATTAGAAAAATTGCCAGATGATGCACAAATTAATATAAAAAGTAATGCAGATACAAGTTCTGAAGGTAAAACTAAAATTATAGTTGAACTTATATTCAAGGATAATAGTAAAAAAATTGTAGAAATTCCTGTATTGGTAAATGTTAAAGTGAATGGAAGTTATAAATTTTTATCAGCAGAGGAAGTTAAAAATCTTGACAAAAATGTAAATTACCCTGACGGAGTTTACTATGGTGACAGTTATGGATTTGTTTCTAATAAGCCTATACCTGTAAAAGTTACTATTAAGAACAATAAAATTGAGAATGTAGAGCTTGTTAAAGAAGAATTAAATAGATTAAAAGGATTAACATCACCTGGAAATATAGATGATGGTGGAATATTCCAAGAAAAATTTTATACTGTAATTGATAGGATTAAAAATATGCAAAAATTTGAATCCTTGATATATAAATTTCAGGTATTAAGAGATGCGACTAATAAGGTTATGGAAGAAGCTCGTGGTAAAGAACAAACTGTAGAAGTTTATAGAGACGCATTGGATAAAGTAATTGGAAAACATAATTTTGGTAAATGGAGATTAACTATAGATCAGTCAGATATAAAAGGTGAGAGAAATATTCATGATAGAATATTTACATTGTTAAAAATATATGTTAGAGAAGAACTGGGCTATGATGGTGACGATTATGATGCAGTAAGTGGTGCTACGTTCACTGCAACAGGGACTGCTACATCTATAAAAAATGCATTATTAAAAGCTAAAAACTTTGATTTTTATGATATGAGAATTGACGATAGCAACTTTAAAACTTCATATAAAGAAGGAGATAAACTTGATTTAAAAGACTTAAAAGTTACTATATATAAAAAAAATAATCAAAAAATTACAGTCTCTTATTCTGACTTCGACAAATATGGATTGAAGGTAATTGATGAGTATAAGAAGGAACTAAGAGATGGATTAGTTTTGAATAAAGAAAACTTGGGCTACAGTGTTACAGATGGATTGAGACTTAGAGTGGTTCATAAAGAAAGTAATAGCTTTAAATTTTTAAATACAATTCTTATATCCAAAAATAGAATTAAGAATTTTGAAATTTCTGGAATTAAGATAAAAGCTAAGAATGAATCTGAGTGGTATGATACCAAGGGATATAATACTGCAGATTTTATTCAAAATATTACTGTTTCTAAAGTAGTTGCAGAAAAACTTAATTGTAAAGAAATAGAGTTTAAGATAATTGCCAAGGACAAAAATTCTTCTGATGAAATTGAAATTCCTTTAAAACAAGCACAAAATAAGACTTTAATTGGAGATTTTGTTAGTGGAGAATATACATTAGATGTTATTGAAAAATATAAAGGTGTATTATTTAATAATACTTTCCGTATTAAAACAAAAGTTGATGGGAAGATTCCAAAAGCATTTTTATACAAAGAAATACCAGAAACTATGATTATACCAAAAGGAACAGAAATAACAGAAGATAAAATAAGAAATGTTCTTAAAAATTTACCCGATGAAACTAAAATCTCAGTTTTAAGTCAAGTTGATGTAAACAAAGTAAATGAGAATATTCCTCAAAAGCTTTTAATTAATCTTAAATTTGATGATGGTAGTGAAAAAAAATTAGAAATAGATGTTATTGTAAAAGAAAAAGTTACTTCTATGGCTGACAAATATGTTTATAAACCAAAAGATTTGATTACAATTAAAGGTAAAGAAGTAACGTTAAGCCATTTGAAAAATCACCTCGATGACTTGCCAGAAGGTACAAAAATTGAGATTATTTATGAAGCTGATGTAACTGAAGTGAATGAAGAGGGTACTTCAATGGAAGTAAGGCTTGAATTTGCAGATAAAAGTATAAAGGATATATCAATTAATGTTATAGTAAAAGATACCGCTCCAAATAAAGCTGAAGAATTTAAGATTTTATATCCTGAAATAAAAAATGAAATAGTAAATGTAGTTGTAAAAGACTCTAAATATGGAAATATGAAAAATTTTGCCGAAACTGTTAAATGGGGTTCCTTTTCAGACTTTGCTATAAATAGAGATTTAAAACTTAAATCTCGTTCTGCAGATATTTCACGTATTGAAGTATTAAAAGAACCAGACAGATCGAAGTTAGGAGATCAAAAAGGTAAGATAAAATTAAGCTTTAAGGATGGCTCAAAACTTGAACTTGAAGTATCAGTAAAAATAGTACCATATCCAGTATATAGAATATTTAGATTAACTTCAAATAAAACGCAGTATAAGTTAGAAGATAGATTTAATTTGAATGATTTAAAAGTAACATTATTTATTTCTAATAAGTTGGAAAATGAGTCAGATTGGGCTACAACCGGAACACCTATTCAAAATATTCCTTATTCTGATTTTCATTTATTTGGAATTAAAGTTGTAGATTTAGATTCAAAAAAAGAAATTGAAAATAACAGTATAATAAGTACACTTGTTAAAAATAACAAATTATCAGTTGGAGCATATTGTGAAAATCTAATTCAAAATAATGATTACGAAAGTGGAAAAAAACTGGTAGAAATTTTTAATATAAAAATAACAAATATTGATAAATTGATAGAATCTAAAAAAAATATTGTAGAAGTTAAAGATGAGAAAGATGTTAACGAAGTAGATGACTCTAATAAATCAGGAAAAGTTATAGAGTCAAAAAAAGATATTAAAAATGTTGATAACATAAATAATACTTCAAAAGAAATTAAAACTATTGAATCTGAAAAAAAAACTAAGGACAATGTTCAAAAAAAAGATTCGAGTAGTGGAGGGAAAATAACTTATGACTCATCAGAAAAACAAAAAGTAAAAACTAATGAAAGGGAAGAATAGATGAATTTAATAGTAGGATTAATTGCAATAACATTATTTTACATTTTATTTGCAAATATTATAAAAAAATATCCAGTGCTATTTTATATGGCAACTTATATTTTGATAATTCCCGTTGTTTTATATTATGAAACAAAGTTTTATAGAGAAATGCCAATCTGGTTTACAAAATATGTTATGGACATATTCAGAAGAGGAATTTTCTCGACAGTAACATTTATGATAGTAATGTTTCTAGGAGTAGTTACAACTCATAATAAATATACTAGAAAACTTATGAGTATAAGAGGAGAAATGTCAATTATAGGATGTTTTGCTGCGCTTTGTCATAATGTGGCTTTTGGAATAAGATACTTTGTAGAATTTTTTACAAATGCATCAAAAATGAATGTATATACTAAGACGGCAACAATAATAAGTTTAATTCTTATAGCTATGATGATTCCGCTTATGATAACTTCATTCAAGTGTGTAAGAAAGAAAATGAAAGCTAAAAATTGGAAAAATTTACAAAAATTAGCATATCCGTTTTTTTACTTGATATATGTTCACTTGATGGTTTTGTTTATGCATAAACCTGAAAAACATATGCTATCAATAGCATTATATACTTTTATTTATTTGCTATACACAATTCTAAGATTAAGAAAATATCTACTAATTAAAAAAAGGAAAAACTAAATTTTAATAATACTATTGTAATCTTGATTACAATAGTATTATTTTTTTGTAGATATAGTATAAAACAAAATAATGATTTAATTTATGACGTTTAGCTTTTATAAAATATGAATAAGATGTTAATTAAAAATGAAAATTTTTATTAATTTCTTGAAATTTTTTTCTGAATATGATAATATATATTTGATAAAAATAATAATAAGTATAAGGCATTGATTGATTTGTAATTAGTGCTTAACTTTTTAGTAATTATATGATATATATTATCTTTATCATAAATTGTTTTTAGGGAGGTGCTAAGTTATAAAAAAGATATTTTCATTTTTTCTAATACTTTGTAGTGTTTTGCTTGTTTGTAACATAGGAAATGTAGAAGCTAAATCTGAAAAGAAAAAGTACTCTAATTGGCAAGAAGTAGCTAAAGATATGCATTTAAAATTTACAGAAGCAAAAGAGTATATTGATAAAAAAGATTATCAAAATGCTTATAAATCAATGGATTCTGCGTATTTTGATTACTATGAAGTTCAAGGTTTTGAAAAAAATGTTATGGTTGCAATATCTAATAACAGAGTAAATGAAATTGAGGCTGCATTTAGAGAAATTAAGCATACTCTTTTAGGAAATACAAGTGATTCTGTTGAAAAAATTAAGGCATCAATAGATGAACTTGATATGAAAGTTTATAGAGATGCACTTGTTTTGGATAAAGTAATTTCAAAAAATGCACCGGATTCTGAAGGTAAAGCTGTATTTGGAGATACTGAAATTAAACAGGGAGATGAGAAAGCTAAAAATATCCAAGATTTTTTAACATCATTCGGATTGATGCTTAGAGAGGGATTGGAAGCAATTCTTGTTTGTGTTGCAATTATTGCTTATCTTGTTAAAACAGGCAATAAGCATCTTTGTAAGTCAGTTTATTTGGGAATGGGTGCTGCCGTTGTATGTAGTTTTGGTTTAGCCATAATAATAAACTATTTATTAGGAGGAGTTGGACAGGAACTACTTGAAGGCTGGACTATGTTTTTAGCGGTTATTGTTTTATTCTATGTTAGTAACTGGATTTTATCTAAATCTGAAGAAGAAGCATGGGAAAATTATATTCAATCTAAAGTTCAAAAATCAATAGATAACAGAAGTAAGTGGACTTTGGTTTTTGCTGCTTTTTTAGCTGTACTAAGAGAAGGAGCAGAGCTTATTTTATTTTATAAGGCCTCATTTTCGGGTGGAGGTAAGATTTTGTATCCAATGGGAGGGCTTGTTGCAGCCTCTGTTGTTTTGGTTATAATATTTTTACTTTTTAGATTCACATCAGTTAAATTACCGCTTAAACCATTTTTCTTGTTTACAAGTATATTATTATATCTAATGTGTATCTCGTTTATGGGAAAAGGGGTTATTGAGTTAACTGAAGCCGGAGTTATTTCTGGTTCAACAGTTATACCTGCAATGCAAGGTTGGAGTATTCCAATTTTGAATATCTATGATAGAGCCGAAACTTTAATTCCACAAATTATGTTGGTAATAATTACTGTTTGGATATTGTTAGGTCACTATTTAAAATTAAGAAAAATAAAAAAGGAAAGTTAAATTTCTATTTTATTAAAGTTAAAAAATTAGGAGGATTTATTTTATGAAAAAATCAAAAATGGTTGTAACATTAGCATTATTAGCGTCAGTAGGTTTAGTTGGCTGTCAAAAAAATGACACAGCAAAAATAAATGAATTGCAAAAATCAATTGAAGAAAAAGACAAAAAAATTGCTGAATTAAATGATAAATTAAAAGAAGCCGGTGGCGACGATGAAAAAGCTGAAGATGCTGAAAAACCAGGTGAATCAGGATTTGAAGAAATAAAAATTGGAGAAGAAAAAATTGTAGGTCCTTTCCAAGTTGCTACAGTTTATTTTCAAGGAGTTGATATGATTCCTGAAGGAAGACAACCTAGTGCTGCAGAATCAGATATGCACTTAGAAGCTGACATTCATTTGACTAAAGAAGCTGGTAAAAAATATGGTTTCGGTAGTGGAAAAGATATTTGGCCTGCATATTTAACAGTAAATTATAAAGTATTATCAACTGATGGAAAAGAAGTTACTTCAGGATCAATGATGCCAATGAACGCTGATGATGGGGCACATTATGGAACTAATATTAAAAAGAATGTTCTTAAAGTTGGTAAATACAAATTAGTTATTGAAATTCAACCATCTGCAGATTATTTACTACACACTGATGAAGAAACAGGTGTTCCTGCTATTAAAGATGGCGGAAAAGAAGCCGCTTCAAAGTACTATGAAAAACAAACTGTTGAGTTTGAATGGAATTATACTGGAGAACAATTACAAAATAAATAATATTGATTTTTAAATTAGAATATTAGTATTCAATATATGACAAACGGATAAATCCTCTCTTATTATTTTAAGAGAGGTTTTGCCGTATTTTAGAAGTGAGGTTTTATTTTGGGAAAATTTTATGTTGATGTAATTTTTACTATATGTACATTTTCTTTTTTCTTTGCATTGGTGTTATCTTTTTTAAAGAAAAATTCAACACTGATTAATAAAATAATTTCTTTTTCAATTTTAGTGATAGGAATTTTTTTAGGTTTTTATATACATATTCTTAGAGTAAAAAATAAAAAGGAAATGATACATACAGTTACAAAATTAAATAGATATGTTTTTGCATTATGTCTTTTTGTTTTTATTTTAATGAGTATTACATTGATTTTAGGAGTTATAACAAAAAATAAAAATAAAATATATAATTTTATTACTTCTATAAATTTAGGTTTTATGTTTATAACTATCTCGTTTATGCTATATTTGCTTATTCCTAAACTTTTAACTCAAGCGATGGAATTTATTGCATTTGGAGAAGATTCTGTAAGTACTGTGACTCTATTTAGAGTAAGTGGATTTATTCTTGGAATTTTAACTGGAATATTATTAGTATTAGCATTTTATAAGTTTCTAGTTAGATGTAGCAAAAAACAATATATTATAATGTTTATTGCTATATTTATTAATACATTTTTAGAATATGCTTTAAAAGGGATAACATCAATAGTTAGACTTAAAGAATATCTAAAGAAAGACTTTAATATGCCACCAATTTTAACTGAAAAGAGCAATATTTTTGGAATAAAGGTTTTTGACTTAATGATTATAGAAGATAAAAGTGAAACATATTTTATTTCTGTAGCTTTTATAATAATTTTATTAGGTATGATTTTTTTTGTATCTAAAAATTTAAGGGTAAAGGAAAAATTTGATAATAATGCAAGTTTAAGAAAAGAAAAATGGAGATTGATAGTAAATAGAAGATGGGCTTATTTTACTACAGTATTATCATTTGTAATGTTATTTTCTGCGACT
The DNA here is from genome assembly GCF_035282635.1 of Parvimonas sp. D2. Classification (NCBI taxonomy): domain Bacteria; kingdom Bacillati; phylum Bacillota; class Tissierellia; order Tissierellales; family Peptoniphilaceae; genus Parvimonas; species Parvimonas sp. D2. The sequence continues at coordinate 167,403 of NZ_JAYKBO010000001.1, read as the reverse complement.
TACTTAAATTATCAACTTACAAAACCAGTTGAATTAACAGCAGCACAGCCATATCAAGAGGAAGGGGATAAAATTATTATTCCCTTATCTGATGTTGATGATGGGCACTTGCATAGATTTTCATATAAGAAAGATGGTCATGATATTAGATTTATAGTTGTTAAAAAGCCTAATAGTACTTCTTATGGAGTAGGCTTAGATGCTTGTCAAATATGTGGAGTTGCAGGATATTTTGAAAGAAAAAATGATATAGTGTGCAAAAGATGTGATGTTGTTATGAATAAAGCAACTATAGGATTTAAAGGTGGATGTAATCCAATTCCTTTTGATTATAAAATTGAAAATTCAAAAATAATAATTGATAAAAAAGTTTTAGATAAAGAAAAAGAAAGATTTCCAATAGGAGAATAGTATGTTTTGGAGAATGGTTTTTGGAACTTTAATCAGACAACGAAAAAAGATGTTTATGATAGCTTTTACTGTCGCACTTGGTGTATCTCTTGCTACAGGAATGTTAAATGTAATGCTTGGAGTTGGTGATAAAGTAAATAAAGAGCTTAAAACTTATGGGGCAAATATAAATGTAGTTTCTAAGGATGCTTCATTAATTTCTGATTTGTATGAATTAGAAAATTCTGAAACTACAACAAATGATAAATATTTAAAAGAAGAAGATTTACCTAAAATCAAACAAATTTTTTGGGGGTTTTCTATAGTTGATTTTACTCCTTATCTTGAGAAAACTGCAAAAGTTAATAATCAAAAAACTAAATTAATAGGTACATGGTTTTCTAAACACATGGATTTAACAACTGGTGAACAAATTGATACTGGTATGAAAAACTTAAAAAATTGGTGGAAAATCACTGGAGAATGGTTAAATGAAGATGACGATAATAGTATTATGGTTGGAAGCTTGTTTGCGGGAAAAAATGGAGTTAAAGTTGGAGATAAAATAGAAATAAGTAATGGTAAAAATACTAAGATGTATAATGTTAAAGGAATATTTGAATCCGGTGGAAATGAAGATTTAAACGTTTTTTCTACTTTGAAGTCAGTTCAAGACTTATATGGAATTGAAGGAAAAATTTCTAATATAGAAGTTTCGGCACTTACTACTCCTGATAATGAATTAGCAAAAAAAGCAACTAGAGATCCAAATAGCTTAACACCTACTGAATATGAAACTTGGTATTGTACAGCTTATGTTAGTTCTATTTGTTATCAAATACAAGAAGTTGTTGAAGATAGTGTAGCCAAACCTATAAGACAAGTAGCAGAGTCAGAAGGAAAAATATTAGATAAAACGAAATTACTTATGATTCTAATTACAGCATTAGGATCAATTGGCTCTGCACTTGGAATTTCAAATCTTGTTACTGCTACTGTAATGGAAAAAAGTCAGGAAATAGGTCTTATAAAAGCAATTGGAGGTTCTAATCTTAGGATAATGTTGCTTATTTTAACAGAAATTGTATTAACTGGTATCATAGGTGGCATAGCAGGATATTTTATTGGGCTTGGATTTACACAAATAATAGGAATTACTGTGTTTGGATCTTATATAGAACCAGCAGTAATGGTTATTCCTATTGATATTGCTCTGGTAATTGGAGTTTCATTAATTGGAAGTATTCCAGCTATTCATTATCTATTTAAACTTAAACCGACAGAAGTTCTTCATGGAAGGTAGGATTAAAATGAGTAAGAGAAAAATGTATTTAAAAATGATTTTAAGTTCTTTCATAAGAAGAAAGTCAAGAATGGTAGTAGCTTTATTAGCTGTAATAATAGGAGCTACGATTATGTCTGGTCTTATTACTATATATTTTGATATTCCAAGACAGTTGGGTAAAGAATTTAGATCATATGGCGCTAATTTTATATGTCTACCTAGTGAAGGAAAAATTACTGAAGAAGAATATAAAGAATTTAAAGAAATTATAAAAAATATGAATGTTGTAGGTATAGCTCCATACCGATATGAGACGACAAAAATTAATCAAAAGCCATATATTCTTGCGGGTACTGATATGGATGGAGCAAAAAAAAATAGTCCTTTTTGGTATGTTGAAGGAGAATGGGCAACAAATAGCGATTCAAATGAAGTTATGGTAGGAAAAGAAATTGCCAAAACTTTAGGACTTTCAGTAGGAGATAAATTTAAAGTTAGTGGAGTAAAACACGGGAAAAGTGCAATTGCTTCAGATGTGAATGATTCTGCAGAGAAAAGTAAAAATAAAGATACAGGTGATGATTTTTACGACGTAACTTTAACAGTAAAAGGAATAATTACAACTGGGGGTAAAGAAGAATCCTTCATATTTTTAAATATAGACAAACTAAATGAAATAGTTGAGGATACAACAAAAATTGATTCAATTGAATGTAGTATAGAAGCTAATCACAATGAATTAGATACTTTCGCAAAAAATTTGAGTAATAAATTACCTAATGTTATAGGTTCTGCTGTAAAAAGAGTTACTCAATCTCAAGATACTGTATTAAATAAATTAACTGCTTTAATATTATTAGTTAATATAGTTATATTAGTTTTGACAACAATTTCAGTTTCGACAACTATGATGGCGATAATTGCTGAAAGAAGAAAAGAAATAGGATTAAAAAAAGCACTTGGCGCACATAATAAAGAAATTATAATGGATTTTATAGGAGAGAGTGTATTACTTGGACTAATTGGAGGAGTTATTGGTGTTATATTTGGGTTTATATTTGCTCAAAGAGTAAGTCTTAGTGTTTTTGGTAGGACAATTACATTCCAATATATATTAATTCCTGTAATTGTTGTGATTTCAGTATTAGTAACTACTGCAGGTTGTATTTTACCGGTTAAAAAAGCTGTTGACATTGATCCTGCATTAGTATTAAAAGGAGAGTAAAATATGGATAATGATAAAGTAATATTAGAACTTAGAGATGTTTCTAAAATTTATGAATCAGTTAATGCTCTTAGTAACATTAATTTAAAGGTTAAAAAAGGTGACTGGATTGCTATAATGGGCTCATCAGGTTCTGGAAAAACAACTATGATGAATATAATAGGATGTATGGATAGACCATCAAATGGACAAGTATTAATTGATGGAATAGACATTTCAAAAGAAAGTCAAAAAAATCTTACTAATATTAGAAGAGAAAAAATTGGTCTTATATTTCAACAATTTCATTTGATTAGTTATTTAACCGCTCTTGAAAATGTAATGGTTGCTCAGTATTATCATAGTATGATTGATGAAAAAGAAGCTTTAGAAGCACTTAAAAAAGTAGGTCTTGGTGATAGAGCAAAGCATTTGCCAAGTCAATTATCTGGTGGAGAACAACAAAGAGTATGTATAGCAAGAGCTTTAATAAATAATCCTGAAATAATATTAGCTGATGAACCAACAGGAAATTTGGATGAAGCAAATGAAATTATGGTAATAGAAATTCTAAAACAACTTCACAAGGAAGGTGCTACTATAATTGTTGTTACTCATGATCCTGAAGTAGGAGATGAGGCTATGAGAAAAATAATATTAGATTATGGAAAAATTGTAGATGATAAATTATTGACAATATAAATTATAGATGTTATAATGTTTTTGGTGGTATATATGAAAAGGAAAAATTTTAATTTTTTTATTATTCTAATTTTATCTATGATATTTGTTACTTCATGTAGTTCAAAAAAAACATTAAAAGATGGAGTATATGAAGGATATTACAAAGATGAAAGTTCAAATGTTAAAGTCGTAATTACTGTTAAAGATAAGAAAATTGTAGATTGTGTTAGAGAAGAGAGAGAAAATAAGAATAATAAGATAAAAGACGAAAATTATGGTAAAGATGATGCTGATTTTAATTATAAGCAAGCACAAAAAGCTGTAAAGAATAGTGAAGGATATGCAAAAAAGTTAGTTGAGGTTCAAGATATTGATAAAGTTGACTCAGTTAGTGGAGCGACAATTTCTTATAAAAGATTTAAAAATGCGGTTAATAATGCTTTAAATAAATAATTTTTAGGAGGATTTTCGTGAAAATATTAAAGAAGAAAATTGTTAATATTATTATTTTACTATTAGGGACTGTACTTGCATTAACACCATTTGTAATCGCACCTGTTTGTCCTGCAATGGCTAATGGGTCAAGAATGAGTTGTTATTATAGCGGTCTATTAGCAACTTGTGTTGGTGTAGGAATTGTTATAATTTCATTAGTATCTGTTTTTGTAGATAATAAAATTTCAAAGATTATTTTTAATATTATTAATATATTAGCAGGAATTAGTGTTCATTTAATACCAAATAAAATAATTAAGGTTACTATTGGTGCCGGAAAAGATGGAGCTCCTAGATTCATGGGATATTGCATGAAAGATTCTATGGATTGTATCAAACATAATACATTTACAATAGTTTCTATTTTAGGAATTGCAATTGCTCTTATCTCAATTTTTTATTTGATTTATGTTTTGATAAGAAAAGAAAATTAATTCATTAAAGAAAAGAGAAAAAAATGACTAATAAGAAAATTGATATTAAGTTTTTAGCGAAAGAAAACATAAGAAAAAAACCTCTTAGAAGTATTTCATTAATTAGCATTATTGCTATTTTTGTTTTATTTTTGTTCTGTGGTACGATTTTATCATCAAGTATTTCTGGTGGAGTTAATAATCTGTCAAATAGACTTGGTGCAGATATTATTGTTGTTCCAGAAGGTTATAAGGCAAATATTGAAAGTGTATTACTAAAAGGAGAACCTAGTGAATTTTATCTTCCTAATGATTCATTAGAAAAGATAAAAAAAATTGAAGGTATAGAATCAGCAACACCTCAGCTTTATGTTGCAACACTTTCTGCATCTTGTTGCTCGTACCCCGTTCAAATTATAGGAATAGATTATGATACAGATTTTTTAATTAAGCCTTGGCTTCAAAAAACACTTAAGAGAGAATTAAAAGATGATGAAGTAATTGTAGGAAGTAATATTGTTGGTGAAAAAAATTCAAAAGTTAAATTTTTTGAAGAAGAGCTTGATATAGTTGGAAAACTCGAACAAACTGGTATGGGTTTTGATGCAACAGTTTTCGTTAATATGAAAACTGCTAGAAAACTTGCAAAAGCAAGCGAACGAATTCAAAAAAATCCAGCTTCTGAAGGCGAAAAAATTTCTACAATTTTATTGAAATTAAAGCCAAATTACAGTGCTTCAGAAGTATCTAATAAGATTATGAAAGAATATGCTAAAGATGGAATTTTTGCTATGTTTAGTAAAAAATTTGTAAATGAAGTATCTTCAAATTTAAAGGTTATTTCAAGTTATATATATATTTCAATAGCTGTAATATGGGGAATGTCAATGATTTTATTGGCAGTAGTATTTTCTGTAATACTTAATGAAAGAAAAAAGGAATTAAGTATTCTTCGAGTGTTAGGAGCGTCTAAGAAAAAGTTATCTAAGATTATTATGTATGAGTCCTTATATATAGGTTTTTATGGATCAGTTCTTGGAATAATTATTGGCATTATAGCTGTGTTTTCAATAATTCCAATTATTCAAAAAAACTTAAATTTACCGTTCTTAACTCCTTCAATACCAAAATTAGTTCTAGTTTCATTGTTTAGTTTATTAGTTGGAACAGTAATTGGATGTTTATCATCATTAAATGCTGCTAGAAAAATCAGTAGAACTGATGTTTATTTGACTATGAGGGAGAATGATTAGAATGTTAAAAGTAGAACAATTATACAAAACATATGTTAGAGCGAAAGAATTTAATGCATTAGATGATGTTAATTTGGATATTAAGAGCGGAGAATTTGTTGCAATAGTCGGAAAATCTGGAAGCGGCAAATCTACACTTTTAAATATCATATCTGGAATATTAAGTCCTACAAGTGGGAAAGTGTCATTGGATAATAAAGAGATAAGCTCTCTTTCTGATGATGAAAAATCTTTTATAAGAAATGACTTAATGGGATTTGTTCCACAATCTACAGTAGTATTGTCAACACTTAACATTCTAGATAATATTTGTTTACCTTTTTATCTAAGTAAAAGAGAAGGAGATTCTGTTGGTCGCGGAAAATATTTGTTAAAAGAATTAGGTTTAGAACATTTAGAAAGTTCATATCCTAGAGAATTATCAGGGGGAGAACTTAGAAGAGTTACAATTGCAAGAGCACTGATGAATTATCCTAAAATAATTCTTGCAGATGAACCTACTTCTGATTTGGATGTTGAAAATACTAAGGAAGTATTAGAAATAATGAAAGATATTAATAAAAAAAATAATACAACAATTGTACTTGTTACACATGACCTAGCATGTCTATCATATGCAGATAAGGTTTATACTATGATTTCTGGAAAAATTTCGGAAGGTAAGAATATATAATTTTGTAAAACTGGTTTATTTTTAGTAAATCAGTTTCTTTTTATATAATGTGAAAACATTATTTAATAGGTTATTTAATAATTTTAAAAAAATCTTTTTAAAAATTATTTTTAAATATGGACAATTATAGATTGTTTTGATATAATATAGATTAAGAAAGAAAAATAAAGGAGGCAAATATGTTAAAGGAAAAGGTTGTAGTCAAATCGGAAATTGGCCTTAATGCCAGAGTAGCTTCTATGTTTTTAAGGAATTCAGTAAAATTTAATTCTGATATTATATTAATAAAAGATAATAATAGATACAATGGAAAAAGTATTTTAAGTATTTTATCAATGCAGGTTGGAAATGGTGAAGAAATAGAAATTGAAGTAACAGGAGATGATGAAAATGTGGCTATGGAAACTTTAATTTCATTTTTTGAACAAGACTTAAAAGAATTTTATACAATATAATAAAATGTTTTAAAAAATTCTCTAAAAGAGAATTTTTTTTATTGCGAAGCAACAAGTTTCCCAGGTACCCACACGAAGCGAAGCATAGAAAAGGGGTGGGGTTCTTATTATAAGTAACGTCAAAAAAACATAACATATGGAATAGAATTATTTTTTAAGATTAAAATGGATATAATTTAAGAAAATAATTAGATTAATTATATTGTTAATTATATAGATAAAATTAAGTATTAAATAAAATATTTTTTTTGAAAATCTATCAAAATTTTTAATACTTAAAAGCTAAAATGCTTGAAAAAATTTGCTGATTTTGCTATACTCTAAGTATGATGTAGTATTGTATTTCGCTATATTATAACTAGAATAACTATATGATGGTTATATACTAAAATAGTACATATTAATGGATTAGAGTATTGTTATCAATGTTTAATGTTTTAAATAAGTAATTTCTTGTTTTTTATTATATAATTACATATGGTTCTTCTAAAAAATTTTACAAGGAGGCAAATTATGGCTTTTGTTTTTAATGTTGAAGAAAATCAAGACAAAATTGATGAGCTTTGTGAATTTATTGATAAGAAGAAAGATATTCCGGGAGCATTAATGCCAGTTTTACAAGAAGCACAAAGTATTTTTGGGTATCTTCCAGAAGAGATTATGGATTTGATAGCAAAAAGAATGAAAATATTCCCTGCTAAAGTATTTGGTGTAGCTACTTTCTATTCACAATTTTCATTTATTCCAAAAGGAAAATATCAAATTTCTGTATGTATGGGAACTGCTTGTTACGTAAAAGGAGCTCAAGAAATTTTAAATGAGTTTTGTGACAGAGTAGGTGTAGATGTTGGTGGAACTAGTGAAGATTTGAAGTTTTCTGTTGCTCAAACTCGTTGTATTGGTGAATGTAATTTAGCACCTGTTGTTACAATAAATGAAGATGTTTATGCTCATATAAAAAAAGCAGATATCAGAAGAATAATGAGAAAGTATAAATAGAGGTGATCTTATGATAAAAACTGAAGTTGATTTTAAAATATTAGATACTATTAAAGAAAAAAACTATCCTCTATTAATTGAAAGGTTAAATCAAGAACCTGATAAGTACATAATTGACGAAAATGGTATTCGTCTAAAAGGAGAGTTTTTTGAAAAACAAACTAGAATTGCATTAAAGAATTTTGGAATAGTTGATGAACATAGTGTTAATGAATATGTTGCATTAGGTGGATATTACGCTTTAGCGAAAGTAATAGGAAGTCTTACTCCTGAAGAAGTTGTAAATGAAATGAAAAATTCAGGACTTAGAGGCCGTGGTGGTGCAGGTTTCCCAACAGGGAGAAAATGGGAAGGTGCTATGCAACAACCTGCGGGTCAAAAATACGTAGTATGTAATGCAGATGAAGGAGATCCAGGAGCATTTATGGATAGATCTATACTTGAAGGAGATCCACATTCTGTATTAGAGGGAATGGCGATTTGTGGCTTTGCGATTGGGGCTGATAGAGGTTTTATCTATGTTAGAGCTGAATATCCTAAAGCTGTCATAAATTTAAGAGAAGCAATAAAGAAGGCAGAAGAAAAGAATCTTCTTGGTGATAATATTCTAGGAACAGATTTTAGTTTTCATGTTGAATTAAGGCTTGGTGCTGGAGCATTTGTTTGTGGAGAAGGCACAGCACTTATAGAATCTATAGAAGGTAAACGTGGTATGCCAAGAACTAAGGTTTATAGAACAACAGTTAAAGGCCTTTTCCAAAAACCTACTGTTTTAAATAATGTTGAAACATTTGCAAATGTACCGCAAATTATGTATAAAGGTTCAGATTGGTATAAATCAATTGGTACAGAAGATAGTTCTGGAACTAAAGTATTTGCCCTTGTAGGTAAGGTTGCCAATGCAGGACTTGTTGAAGTTCCTATGGGAACTACAATAAATGAAATTGTATATGACATTGGTGGTGGTACTGGTAATGATAAAAAAGTAAAAGCTGTTCAAACTGGTGGACCTTCTGGTGGTTGTATTCCTACAGATTATTTTGATACACCTGTAGACTTTGGATCTTTAGCTAAGATTGGTTCTATTATGGGATCAGGTGGAATGGTTGTAATGGATGAAACAGATTGTATGGTTGATATTGCAAGATTTTTCTTAGATTTTACTGTTGAAGAATCTTGTGGTAAATGTGTTCCTTGTAGAGAAGGTACAAAGAGAATGTTAGAGTTATTGGAAAAAATAACTTCTGGGAAAGGTGAAGATGGTGACATTGAAAGACTTGAAGATCTTTCCGAAACAATAACTGTTGCATCACTTTGTGGACTTGGACAAACGGCTGCAAATCCAGTAGTAAGTACTTTGCATTATTTTAGAAATGAGTATGAAGCTCATATTTATGATAAAAAATGTCCTGCGGGAGTTTGTCAAGCTCTTCTTGAATTCTTTATTACAGATAAGTGCATTGGTTGTACTAAATGTGCTAAGGCTTGTCCAGTTGATTGTATTACAGGAGTTCAAAAGCAATTACATGTTATTGAACCATCTAAGTGTATTAAATGTGGATCTTGTGAAGCTGCGTGTCCAGTTAATGCTATAATTAGAAGATAGGTTCTGGAGGTATATTATGTCTAATATGATTAATTTAACTATAAATGGAAAGAATGTTAGTGTTGAAAAAGGAACTACTATTATTGAAGCTGCTAAAAAGGTTGGAGTAGATATTCCAAACTTATGTTATGAAAAAAGTCTAACTGCATTTGCTGGATGTAGAATGTGTGTTGTTGAAATTGAAGGAAGTAAAAAACTTGAAACAGCATGTTCAACACTTGTAAAAGAAGGAATGGTTGTAAATACTGAAAGTGAAAAATTAACAAAAATAAGAAGAAATATTCTAGATTTATTGTTTTCTAATCATCCAAGTGATTGCTTAACTTGTGATATGGTTGGTAATTGTAAATTGCAAGAATATTGCTATAGATATGGAATGAAGAAAGGTACATGGATTGGTGAAGTCCAAAATCATGAAATTGATGCAAACAATCCTGTTATGATAAGAGATCAAAACAAATGTATTTTATGTGGTAAATGTGTTAGAGTATGTCAGGATGTACAAGTTACAGGAGCTATAGATTTTGTAGAAAGAGGATTTAATGCTTATATTGGAACTCATAAAAATCTAGATTTAAATACTGATAACTGTAGATTTTGTGGGCAATGTATTAGTGTTTGCCCTACAGGAGCTTTACTAAATAAACAATTAATGGGAACTAGACCTTGGGAAGTAAAAAAAGTGAGAACAACATGTCCTTTCTGTGGTACTGGTTGTAATTTTGATTTAAATGTAAATGTTAAGACTGGAAAAGTAATTGGAGTTACTCCAAATGAAGATTCTCCAATTAATGGAACTCAGCTTTGTGTTAAAGGGCGTTTCCATACTGACTTAATTAACAGTCCTGATAGACTTACTGATCCATTGATTAAGAGAAATGGTGTATTTGAAAAAGCAACTTGGGAAGAAGCTTTAGATTTAGTTGTTTCTAAGTTAAGTAGCACAAAAGAGACTTATGGTCCTGACTCAATTGCAGGTTTAAGCTCTGCTAGAACTTGTAATGAAGACAATTTTGCTTTTCAAAAGATGATGCGTGTTGCCATTGGTACAAATAATGTTGATCACTGTGCGAGAACCTGACATGCTCCTACAGTTGCAGGTCTTGCAACAACATTAGGTTCTGGAGCTATGACAAATTCTGTTAACGAAGTTTTTAAGACTGATTTAATGTTTGTTATAGGTTCAAATACAACTGAAGCTCATCCAATAATCGGAAATAAAATGCAACAGGCTCATAGACAAGGTAAAAAGCTAGTAGTAGTTGATCCAAGAAAAACTGAATTAGCAAGAGAAGCCGATTTGCACATTTCATTGAAATCAGGAACTGATGCTGCTTTAATTAATGGTATCATGAATATAATAATAACTGAAGGTTTATATGCTAAGGAATATGTTGAAAATAAAGTAGAAAGATTTGAAGAAGTTAAAGAACTTGTTTCTAAATATACTCCAGAATTAGTTAGTAAAATTACTACTGTTCCTGTAGATCAAATTTATGAAGCTGCAAGAATGTATGCTTCTGCTGAAAGAGCCGGAATTTTCTATACTTTAGGTATTACTGAACATACAACTGGTACATCAAATGTAATGAATCTTTCTAACTTAGCTTTATTATGTGGAAATATTGGAATTGAAGGTGGTGGAATTAATCCTCTTCGTGGACAAAACAATGTTCAAGGTGCTTGTGATATGGCAGCTTTACCAAATTATTTTCCGGGATATCATAAAGTATTGGAAGAAGATAATGTTAAATTGTTTGAAAACCACTGGAATTGTAAATTAAATAGAAAGATGGGACTTAGAATCCCTGAAATGCTTGATGGAGCAGCAGAAGGTTCAGTTAAAGCTATGTACATTATGGGTGAAGATCCTGTACTTTCTGATCCAGATGCCAACCATGTAAAACATGCATTAAGTAGTCTAGATTTCTTAGTCGTTCAAGATATTAACTTAACTGAAACTGCTAAACTTGCAGATGTTATTTTGCCAGCCACATGTTATGCTGAAAAAGATGGTACTTTTACTGCATCTGAAAGAAGAGTTCAAAGAGTTAGAAAAGCTGTTGAAGCTCCTGGACAAGCAAGATTGGATTGGGCTATTTTAGCGGATGTCTCAAAACGTCTTGGAGGTAAGGGATTTGATTGGAAGACATCAGAAGATGTTTTTGATGAAATTAGAAAGTGCATGCCAACTTATAGAGGAATTACTTATGATAAAATAGATAAGTTGAATGGAGTTCAATGGCCATGTACATCAGATGATCATTTGGGTACAAAATATCTTCATGAAGGTAAATTTACAAGAGGAGATAAAGCTCTTATGATACCTGTTGAATATGAAGGTCCAAAAGAACTTGAAAATGAAGAATATCCAATAATCTTATCTACTGGTAGAGCATTATACCACTATAATGTAATGACTAGATATTCTGATGCGCTTGATGGAATTTTACCATATGAGTTAATTGAAATTTCAGCAGAAGACGCACAAAAATATGGATTAGAGGATGGAGATTTTATGAGAGTTACTTCTAGAAGAGGTAGTGTAGTTGGTAGAGCAAAAATTACTGACAAAGTAAAACCAGGATTAATCTATATGACATTCCATTTTGCTGAAACACCAGTAAATCAATTGACTAGTGCACACTATGATCCTATTACTAAAACTGCAGAATATAAGGTAACTGCTGTAAATATTAAGAAGGTAAACAAACTAGATAAAGGATTAAAAAGTGAAAAGTTTGTTGACTTAAATGAATTAGTTGATGAAACAGTTTAGTTAAATAGTTACTATTGTTTAATTAATTAGATTGGGAAGTCCAAAGAACTTCCCAATTTTTTTATATGTATTTTTAACATTATTATTGAAACTTAATTAAATTTAATATATACTTATAGTAGTTTATTTATTTTTTAGGAGGTTACAATGAGTAAAATTTTATTAGTTGAAGATGAAGAAAATATTAGATTGTTTACAAAAATTAATCTTGAAAGAGAAGGTTTTGAAGTTCTAGAAGCTGAAAGTGGAGAAATTGGAGTAGAACTTGCCTTAAAATATAATCCTCAAGTTGTTATTTTAGATGTAATGCTACCAGGAATAGATGGCTTTGAAGTATGTAAGATTCTTAGAGAAAAACTTCCTAAAATTGGTATTATAATGCTTACTGCTAAAACTCAAGATGTAGATAGAATTAATGGATTAGAAAGTGGAACTGATGATTATTTAAGTAAACCATTTAATCCTGTTGAACTTATTTTAAGAATAAAATCTCTTATTAGACGTCTTGTTTCAATTCAAAATAGTAGTGACTTGATAAGTATATATCCTTTTAAATTAGATTTATATTCTAAGAATTTTTATAAAGATGGAAAAGAAATTGAACTTACGCCAACAGAACTAACTATTATTACAATATTTATGTCAAATCCTGGTAGAGCTTTTTCAAGAAATGAGCTTTTAAATATGACATGGGGAGAAGAATTTGATGGAGACATTAAAATCGTAGATGTTAATATTAGAAGACTAAGAGCTAAAATTGAGGATAATTCAAGTAAACCAAAATATATTGAAACAGTTTGGGGGACTGGATATAGATGGAATTCAAACTAAAGTACAATAAACTAGTTGATAAATTTAATGAAATAAAAGATTTAATTTTAAAAAAATCTTTAAGAACTAGAATAATGACTCAGTTTTTTATGGTTATAGTTTTAATAGTAGTTTTCTTTGAAATTTTTTTGATTTTTACAATAAAAAACTATTATTATTCTGGTGTTACTGGAATAATACAAAATCAGGCTAAGTATAGTGCAAAGCTATATGAAATTCATTTAGCCAATTCAAGTTTATCTGAGCTTGTATTAGATGATATTGAAGAGTTTTATAGTGAAGTAAATGCACAGGTGCAAATTCTAAATAATTCGGGAAAAGTTTTACTTGATACAGTAAATGGAAATCAAATCGGTAGTGTATTATCTTCAAATGACGTTACATCAGCCAAAAACGGAAGTAATGGTTCAACTGTATATAAAAATCCTATTTCAAATAAAAATGAATTGGCTGTAACAATTCCTCTTAATAATGGGAATGAACAAGTTGGCATAGCAAGGTTTATAATTTCTATGGAAAATATTGATAGTATGATTGCGCAACGTTATCTTGTTTTCTTTTTATTTGGTTTTTTTGTTATAATAATAGGGATGAGTATAAGTATATTTATGAGTAATAGAATTGTCAATCCTATTGAACGATTAACTAATGTCGCATTAAAATTAGCTGATGGGCAATTAAATGAAAAAGCAGATGAGGTTGGAGATTTTGAGATTTCAAAGCTTGGTAGTACAATGAATTTAATGAGTGAAAATTTGGTAAAAAAAGAGCAATTAAAGAAGGATTTTATTTCAAGTATTTCTCATGAATTAAGAACACCCCTTACTGTTATAAAGGGATGGGCTTTTACTTTACAACCAGAGGCTAAAAATAATAAACTTTTAGAAGATGGTTTAAGTATTATAGAAAAAGAAAGTGATAGATTAGGGAATATGGTTACTGAGCTTTTAGATTTTTCTGAACTAAGTAGCGGCAGACTTATAATGAATAAAGAACTTTTTGACCTTAATGAGCTTGGAATTTTTATTAACAAACAATTAATGCCTAAATCAAGTTCTAAGAAAATAGATATGATTCTAAATTATGATGAGACAAAAAGAGTTATGGTAATGGCTGATAGAGATCGAATCAAACAAGTGTTCATAAATATTTTAGATAATGCTCTAAAATTTACTGATGAAGGTGGAGTTGTTTTAACAGATATTAAAATTGAAAATGAAAGAGCTGTTGTTGAAGTCATAGATAATGGTTGTGGAATTTCTGAAGATGAAATATCTTTAGTTACTGGTAAATTTTATAAAGGTTCTAATAGTAACTCACATACAGGTCTTGGTTTGTCAATTTGTGAGGAAATTGTAAAAGCTCATAATGGGAACTTGATAATAAGAAGTGTTTTAGAGAAAGGTACTGTTGTTAGAGTTGAATTGCCAATTGAAAAAGGAGATATTCAAAATGAGACATAGAAAAATTATTTTAAGTAGTATTGGAATAAGTTTAGCGTTTTTAATAATTTTATTGTTTTTTGTCTTAAGAGGAAATTTTTTTAGATATACTGATATTAATTCTATGATATTAGAGCCAAAATCAAATTCGCTGTTAATTTCTGGAACTTGGAAATTGACTTCTATAACATCATTGAGTGATGGAAGTGAAGAAAAAAGTTCTGATGATAAGTGTTATATTAACGAAAAATTTGTTTACTTTGAAAAAACAAGTACATCAAATCCAAATTTTAAGTTTAGGCAACTCAATTTTAAAAATTATTTGTTGTATAATGGCATCATAACTGATAAGATTAGTATTGATTCTGATGAGGTGATAGTAGTTTCTATAAAAGATGAGAGAAATTTTTATAAAGAATTTATAATTTTGAATAAAAATAAAATTGCTACAATTCATCACAAAAAGTATTATGTTTTTGAAAAAATTTCAGATGATGTAGATAATGATCTTATTGATAAGTTAAAACTTAATGAAAGTTCTAATAATACTAAAAAAGATATTTCATTTTTAATTGGAGTAAAAAGTGTTGGAACAAAGGATGTTGATTATGAAACTTTTTTAATAAGAAAAAATGGAAATGATAAACCTACTGCAAACAAGATAAATGGGCTCTTTGTCAATAATCAAAACAAATTTTTTCTTGTAAATTCTACCAAGGATAGTATTTATATAACAAATGACTATATAAATAACACAACAAAAAATATATTAGATATAAAGAATGCTACAATAAATTTTTTGAGTAAAAACTATATTAGTATTGAATCATATAATTCAGAAACAAATAAAAAGAATTATTCTATTTATAAAATTGGAAATTTATCAGAAGAGAGTAAAATGTCTATTAAAGATATTGCCGGAGATAGAGGAGAGAAGGCATATTTTAACAATATTAGAAAACTTGGATATTCAAGTGAAAATGTTAACTCATATGATATGAAGAATTTTGGGGTAAAGAGAAACAATTTTAATTGGTTTTTTAAGGGAATATTAAGTAACTATTCAAACGATAATTTTGTTTCTAGTGAGATTGATTTAGATTTAATTCCTAATGTAGATATTTTTACGAATAAATCAAGTAAAATTTCAAAATTAAAAGTAAAAGAAAAAGTACAAAATGTGTTGGATTATTTTGTTTCTCCAGACGAGAGTATGATAGTTATTTTAACTGCTGATGATATTTCAATGTATGAAATAAAAAATAACGAAATTGGAACTTTACCAATATTTAATACAACTTTGAAAAATCGAAGAGAGGTTGTAACTTTTCAATGGACTAACTCAATTAGTAGTGAATTGACATATACTGAGTTTATGAAAATAAAACAGGTAAATTAAATAGAAAAATCTCTATGCATTCATAGAGATTTTTCATTATATAGAATTTATATCTAATTCTTTTTTTAATTCATTAATTTCATCCATCATAAAATCTTTGAATATTTTATTGATGTTAGAAAATTGTAAATTTTTATTGTATACAAAATAAAATTTACGATTCAAATAAAGATTTTTTATATTTAATATTTTAACTTTATCTTTAAATGGAGATATATTTAACATTCTTTGAGATACAAAGCCAGTTCCAACTCCTTTTGTGATAAGTTCTAATATTGTGTTAGTATCATGTATTGTAGCTACACTATTAGAAATTACATTTAAAGAGTTATTTCTTTTTAATTCATCTTCTACAATTTGTCTTGTACCCGAACCAATTTCTCTTAGTATAATTTTATCATTACTTAAATCTTCAATATCTATAACTGAATAGTTCTTTAGGTCAGGATAATTATCCTTATTTACAACATAAACAATATGATCATCCATAATTTGAGTATATATCAATTTAGGATTAGAAATCTTTAATCCTACAATACCAAAGTCAGTTTCTCCTACCAAAATACTGTCTATTACAGTTCTTGAATCATCATTACTAATATTAAAAGATATATCAGGAAATAAATTTGAAAATTTTTCAATCAAATTTGGTAAAATTATTTTTCTTGGAACGGAAGAAACACAAATATTTAAAGTTCCCTTTAAATTTTGAGAATATATGTCCAAATCCCTTATTATTTCATCATAAGAAGCTAAGATATTAAGCGCATGTTTATATACGATGCTACCTGCTTGTGTCAGTGTTACACTTCTTCTAGTTCTTACAAATAAAGAAGTATTTAGTTCAGATTCAAGAGCTTGTATATGATTAGTAACAGATGGTTGAGTTATATATAACACATCTGCTGTTTTTGTAAAAGATTTAGTTTTTACAATTGTAATAAAAGTTTCTAATTGTTTAAAGTCCATAAAATCCTCCATATTTATAATTAAGACAATAAAATGTAATTTTTATATATTTTTTAATATTATAACATTTTTTTAACAAAAAGTAAATATTAATAAAATATTATAAATTTAAATGAATTGTCTTTAATAACCTGGTAAATAGCGAAATAAGTTTGAAAATAAAAAATTTTAGAAAACGTGTTGACTTAAAATATAAAATATGATAATATATCATTGTTAGGGGGTAATAGAAATGTTTTCAAATGAGAATATAAAAAAAGTTGATCCAGCTATAGCTGAAGTGTTGGATAAAGAATTAGAAAGACAAAATAGCCATATTGAATTAATAGCTTCTGAAAACTGGGTAAATGATGCGATTTTAGAAGCAGCAGGAAGCATATTAACTAATAAATATGCTGAAGGATATCCTGGAAAAAGATATTATGGTGGTTGTGAAGTTGTAGATGAAGCAGAAAAATTAGCTATTGAAAGAGTTAAAGAACTTTATGGTTGTGAATATGCAAACGTTCAACCTCATTCAGGCTCTCAAGCTAACTTTGCTGCATTTTTTGCTATTTTAAAACCAGGTGATACTTATATGGGTATGAACTTAAACCATGGTGGACATTTAACACATGGAAACCCTATTAACTATTCAGGTAGTATATATCATCCAGTTCCATATGGAGTAGATGAAAATGGATTTATAGATTACGATGAAGTTTTGAAAATTGCAAAAGAATGTAAACCTAAATTAATTTTGGCAGGTGCATCTGCTTATGCAAGAAAGATAGATTTTAAGAAATTTAGAGAAATTTGTGACGAAGTAGGTGCAGTATTAATGGTAGATATGGCTCATATTGCTGGTCTTGTTGCTGCTGGATTACATGAATCACCAATTCCTTATGCAGATGTAGTTACATCTACAACTCATAAGACATTAAGAGGACCAAGAGGCGGACTTATTTTGTCCAATGCTGCTGCAAATGAAAAATTTAATTTTAATAGAGCGGTATTTCCTGGATCACAAGGTGGACCATTATTACACATAATAGCTGCAAAGGCTATAGCTTTTAAACAAGCTTTAGAGCCTGAGTTCAAAGAATATCAAAAACAAGTTTTGAAAAATGCTCAAGCATTAGCAAAAGGGTTAATGAGTAGAGGAATTAAACTTGTATCTAATGGTACAGATAATCATTTAATGCTAGTTGATTTAAGAGATTATGATATGAGTGGTAAAGAACTTGAAAAGGCATTAGATTCCGTTCGTATTACTTGTAATAAAAATACTATTCCAAATGATCCAAGATCACCATTTGTTACAAGTGGTATAAGACTTGGAACTCCAGCAATTACTACTAGAGGATTTAAAGAAGAAGAAATGGATTTAATAGCTGAAGCAATTGCCGAAGTTATAAAGAATGGAGAAGAAGGTAAAGAAAAAGCATTGAAAATAGTTGAAGAATTAACTAAGAAAATTCCTTTAAAATAGTATTATTTAATATTTATAAAAAAAAGACGTCAGCACATTTTACTGACGTCTTTTTATGGAATTAATGATATTATCTTATTAATTATTAATTGTTCGAAATTAAAATTATTTTTTTCCAATTCTAAAATTTCTTTTGAAAGAGTAACTTCATCTGTTATTATTCCGTCTGCACCACTAGAGTATGCCTTTGTGATATCTTCATGAGTATTCGCAGTCCAGATATATACTCTTTTTCCATTTTTTTGAATTTTTCTTATCATTTCGTTCGTTACTATTTCTTTTTCTATGCAGAAAAAATCTACAAATTTCATGTTGTAAAAATTGCCATAACTAAAAGCTAAAATTAGTCCCGTTGGAATATTTGGCTCTATATCCTTGACTTCTTTTAATACTTTAGGAGATAATGAAGAAACAATTACATCATAAGGTTTATCTTTGATTAATTTTGTAACTTCTTTAGCTAAATTCTTTTCGTTATTCTTAAAGGGTTTTAATTCTATATTTAATTTTATCTTTCCTGAAGTTTTTTCAAGAACAGTTTGTAAATTAACAAAATTATATTCTTTAGAATTTTTTTTATCAATTATTTTATATTTTTTTAATTCTTCAAAAGTTAAATCTTCAATATTAACTTTTTTTCCAGTAAGTCTTTTCAAGTTATGGTCATGCGATAAAACAACTACATTGTCTTTGGTTAATACAAGATCAATTTCTGCAAATTCTGCTTCGTTTTGTATAGCTTCATTTATAGATTCCAATGTGTTTTCAGCAGAATTTTTTGTGCTTCCTCTATGAGCCATAATATCCGGTTTTAAATTTCTAAAAGTATGATAAAATTTAATTTCTTCATTTGAGTTTCTGTATTTACTAAAAATTCCGGCAAAAATTAGAAATATTATTACAAGAGACATCTTTAGTTTAATTTTATTTGTAGGATAGACTATGTTACTAAATTCAACATTGGTTGAAGTTTTAAAATAAAATTTTGATAAATCATAAAAGGTAACAGTATTTGATAAAACATTTGTGAAAATTTTTAAAATTGTTGCTATAGATAAATAAGCTATTATTCCAATATTACTTAATGTTTTATTACTTGTTTGCATATAAAATATTAATATTATAACAAATAAGAAGATAAATTTTACTATTTGAATTAGTAAATTTTTTATCCCTATTATTAATAGTACTTTTATACTTTTGAAGATATTTTGTTTAATTCTCTTAAAACTTATTTTTATGCTTTCTATAAAATTTTTATTTTCTAAAAAAAATATATGGTAAACAAACAATAAAATTATTGAAAAAATTATTGCTAAAATAATTATGATAATAAATAAAACTATGCCTGTAGTCGAATTTAAAATATATTCAGTAATAAAATTGGGAATTTTAATTCCTTTATGAATTGATGTTGATATTGGTATGTTTATGGATACTAATATCAAAATTAAGTAATTTTGTATTTTTTTTATTTTAGATTTAACTAGTTTATATGAATTATTAAAAATCTCTAAAATAGAAACTTCATTTCCAAGTCTTATTTGATTTGTAGTAAATATAAACCCACTTACTTCAAATAATTTAACTATGGAAAATGAAAAAATAATTATTAAAATAGACCATATTTTTGTTGGAGATTTTGCAAAAATACTAGGACTTTCTATATAGAAAAAGCCAAATTTAGTTAATTTTAAAATATATGAAAAAAATTCTTTTGCAAAAGGCAATAAAATAACAATAAAAGCAAGTTGATATAATAAGTCAAAAACTAATAAATTTCTAAAACTTTTCTTTTTTAACAGTTTAAACATATTATCTCCTTTCTAAAAAATATATAGATAATAATACCATAAATAGAGATAATTATAAAGTAAATAATGTTTTAAGAATTTATTTATGGTATAATTGATTTGGAGGATGCTATGAGAATTAATTTAAAAAAAGAATTAAAAGGTGATATTTTAGATATTGGTGGTGGAGGAGAAGGAATAATAGGACGTCTATATACCAATCAGGTTATTTCAATAGACAATAGAAAAGAAGAGCTTGATGAATCTCCTGATTTTTGTAATAAAATTTTGATGGATGCTACCAATTTAAATTTTAAAGAAAATTCATTTGATGTTGTAACATTTTTTTATTCATTGATGTATATGAATGAAGAAACTAAGAAAAAAGCTATATTTGAATCCTTCCGTGTATTAAAAACAGGTGGTATTTTATGTATATGGGATACAGAGATAGAAAATATTTATCCTAAACCATTTTTAGTTGAATTGGATATTCGTTTTGAAAATAATGAAGTTCATACAACTTATGGAGTAATAAGAAATGAAATACAAACGATTGATATGATAAAAAATCATGCAAAAGAATGTGGATTTAAACTAATTTTATCTGAATTTGAAGAAAGTATATTTTATTTAAAGTATTATAAATAATAAATTATGTAGAACAATTTATAATAAAAATATTTTTTAAAGTCATATTGACAAAATACAATTTTCTTGCTATCATTTAGTTGTAAGTTAATTACGATTACTAAAATGAAATAAAATCTATGAGAGAAAGAGTATCTAGGGTTCCGAATTTATTTGCTGGTCCGAGCGATACGAATACTTTTTAGTATTACACCTAAGGGAGAAAAGCCCAGGAGGTAGGTTTCGCTTGAAGCCTACTTGCTGGGCTTATTTATTTCTTATGTTTAATTTTAGGAGGTATTTTATGGAAAAAATTTACACTGGAAAGACAAAAGATATTTACAAGAGCGAAGATAGGAATTACATTTTAAAGTTTAAGGATGACGTTACAGGAGAAAATGGAGTTTTTGATCCGGGTGCTAACACTGTTGGTTTATCAATTGAAGGTGTAGGACATGAAGGTTTAAAGATTACTAAATTTTTCTTCGAAATTTTAAAGAAAAAGGGAATTAGAACTCATTATATAGATTGCGATTTAAACGAGAATACTATGACAGTAAAACCTTGCGAAGTTTTTGGTAAAGGTATAGAAGTAATTTGTAGATTTAAAGCTGTAGGTAGTTTTATAAGAAGATATGGTTTATATGCAAAACCTAATGATGATTTAGATACTTATGTTGAAATTACATTAAAAGATGATGAAAGATGTGATCCTTTAATTACTAAGGATGCACTTGTTATGTTAAATATATTAACTGAAAAGGAATATGAAGACTTAGTAGCACTTACTAAAGAAATTTGTACTATTATTAGAGATGTTTTAAAAGAAAAGGGACTTACTTTATACGATATTAAGTTGGAATTTGGTAAAGTTGATGGAGAGGTTGTATTAATTGATGAAATATCAGGTGGCAATATGAGAGTCTATAATGGAGATAAAATTGTTGCACCTACTGATTTATATTCTTTTTTGCTTAAATAATCATAGCCGGAGAATATTCCGGCTTTTTATATTGTGAAACTACAAGGCTTTTAGAGGCCAACCAGGTGATAAGAATTGAGAAAGGGATTAATATTTAAAATAATTTGGAGGTAAATATGAAAGTAGCTATTATTATGGGCAGTATTTCTGATAAGGATATTGCCAAAAAAACTTGTGATATTTTAAAAAAATTTGAGATAGAATATGATGCAAGAGTTATCTCTGCACATCGTTCATTAGACTTTGCAATAGATTTTGTTAATAAAATGGAAGAAAATAAGATTGAATTAATTATAGCATTTGCAGGTAAAGCAGCTCATTTAGCTGGTGTTTTAGCTGGTATTTCAACAGTTCCGGTAATAGGGGTTCCAGTTAAGGCTTCAACACTTGATGGATTGGACGCATTACTTTCAACTGTTCAAATGCCTAAAGGAGTTCCTGTTGCAACAGTAGCAATAGATGGTGCTGAAAATGCCGGTATTTTAGCAACACAAATTTTATCATTAAAATATGATGAGTTAAAAGTTAAACTTAAAGAATATAAGCTTGAGATGAAA
Organism: Parvimonas sp. D2; assembly: GCF_035282635.1. Lineage (NCBI taxonomy): Bacteria > Bacillati > Bacillota > Tissierellia > Tissierellales > Peptoniphilaceae > Parvimonas > Parvimonas sp. D2. The sequence goes on along the minus strand of NZ_JAYKBO010000001.1, from coordinate 145,093 downwards.
GAACAAGTAAAAAAAATGGATAATGATTTAGATATATAAATGGAGGATATTTTAATGGCATTAACATATAAATCTGCAGGAGTAAATAAACATGAAGGATATAATGAAGTAAATTTAATAAAAAAATTTATTAAAAACACATATACAAAAGGGGTTCTTTCTGATTTAGGCGGTTTTTCAGGACTTTTTGAACTTGGAAAAGATTTTAAAAATCCTGTTTTGGTTTCCGGAACTGATGGGGTTGGAACGAAAGTAAAATTGGCTCAAATGATGGATGTTCATAATACAGTTGGAATAGATTGTGTTGCAATGTGTGTTAATGATATTTTATGTCAAGGTGCTAAACCTTTATTCTTCTTAGATTATATTGCTACCGGAAAACTTGTTGCAGAAAAAATGGCAAGTATTGTTGAAGGTGTTGCAGAAGGATGTATTCAATCAGGAAGTGCTTTAATTGGCGGAGAAACTGCTGAGATGCCAGGAATATATAAAGAAGAAGATTATGATATTGCAGGTTTCTGTGTAGGTGTTGTCGAAAAAGATAAAATAATTGATGGTAAGAAAAATGTAAAAAAAGGAAATGTTATTTTAGCATTACCATCTTCAGGGGTTCATAGTAACGGTTTTTCTTTAGTCAGAAAGATAATTTTTGATTATAAAAACTTTTCATTAAACGATATGATAGAAACAGGAAAAACTTTAGGGGAAGAACTTTTGACTCCGACTAAAATTTATGCGAAATCAATAGTTAATTTGTTAGAAAAATTTAAGGTAAATGGTCTTTGTCATATAACAGGTGGAGGAATTTATGAAAATGTACCAAGAGTTTTAGGTGATGATGTTGATGCTAAAATTATAGAAAAAAATATTCCTCAAAAAGAAATTTTTTCACTTCTTCAAAGATGGGGAGAAATTTCAAAAGAAGAAATGTATGGAACTTTTAATATGGGGATAGGTATGTTAATCTTTGTAGAAAGAGAAGATGTTGAAGGAATAAAAGACTTATTTAAAGAAATGAATGAGGAAATTTACGAAGTTGGAGAAGTTGTAGAAGGAAATTCTAAAGTAATTTTATGTTAGTAAATTTTGGAGGAATTATGGATAAGAGAATTTTTGTTAAGAAGAGGGATGGATATAATAAGGAAGCTTTAGATCTTAAATACAATTTAAATATTGAATATAATTTAGGAATAAAAGATTTAGAGCTTTATATTATATATGACATTTACAATATCAATGAAAAAACTTATGAATTAGCCAAAAATTCAGTTTTTTCAGAAATAATGATTGATGAAGTAGTTGAAGACATAATACTACAAGATGGAAGATATTTTGCTTATGAAACATTACCTGCTCAATATGATCAAAGAGCTGATAGTGCAGTTCAATGTGTATCTCTTTTAGATAATAATTCAAAAATTACTGTAAGAAGCGGAAAACTTATAATTTTTGATAGAGTTTTAAATCAAGATGAAATGGATAAAGTAAAAAAATATTTGGTTAATCCTATTGAATCAAGAGTTAAAGATTTGAGTATTTTGAGTTTTTCTATGAGTTCAGAAATGAAAAAAATGAAAGACTTAAAAGGCTTTTCTTCTTTTTCAAAAGATGAATTAATTGATTTAAAAAATGAAATGTCTCTAGCTATGAATATTGAAGATTTAATTTTCATTCAAGATTATTTCAAAAATGAAGGAAGAACACCTACTGAAACTGAAATCTACGTTTTAGACTGTTATTGGAGTGATCATTGTAGACATACAACTTTTGAAACTGTTTTAGACGATATTAAAATTGAATCTGAGCTTTTCCAAAAAGAAATGCAAAGTGCTTTTGATATTTATTTAAATGTTAGAAAAGAATTAAATATTACTAAGCCTATAACTCTAATGGATATGACAAGTATATTTGGGAAATATCACAAAAGAGTATTAAATGATAAGAATATAGAGGTTAGTGAAGAAATTAATGCTTGTTCATTTTTTACTGATATTGAAAATAATGGAAAAATAGAAAAATGGTTAATTCAATTTAAAAACGAAACACATAATCACCCTACAGAGATTGAACCTTTTGGTGGAGCGAGTACTTGTGTTGGTGGAGCAATTAGAGATCCGTTGTCCGGAAGAAGTTATGTTTATCAAGCAATGAGAGTAACAGGTTGTGGAAATATTTTACAAAAAAGAGAAGAAACTTTGAAGCATAAATTACCTCAAGTTGATATTTCTACAAAAGCTACAAGCGGCTACTCATCTTATGGTAATCAAATTGGACTTGCAACAACTTATGTAAAGGAACTCTATGATGACTCTTATGTTGCTAAACATATGGAAGTTGGAGCGGTTGTTGGAGCAGTCAAATACGGAGATTTCAAAAGAGAAACTCCTGTTAAAGATGATATTGTAATCTTAATTGGAGGAAGAACAGGTAGAGACGGTATTCAAGGAGCAAGCGGTTCAAGTTTAATTCATACAAATGATTCTCTTGAAACAGCATCAAGTCAAGTGCAAAAAGGAAATGCCATTGAAGAGAGAAAAATTCAAAGATTATTTAGAAAACCTGAAGTTACAAAATTGATTAAAAAATGTAATGATTTTGGTGCGGGTGGTGTTTGTGTTGCAATCGGAGAATTATCTGATGGAATTGAAATTCATTTAGATAAAGTTTTATTGAAATATGAAGGGTTAAATCCAACAGAAATTGCCACAAGTGAGTCACAAGAACGTATGGCAATTGTAATATCACCAAATGATTATGAAATTTTTATAAAAGAATGTGAAAAAGAAAATATAGAATATTCTAAAGTAGCAACTATAACTGATAGAAGAAGACTTGAGATGTATTATTATGATGATAAGGTTATGGATTTAAGTGCAGACTTTTTGGCAACAAGTGGAGTAAGACAACATTCAAAAGCAACACTATGCGATAATGATGGTAGCAATCCTTTTGAAAATAAGATTGTTTCTAAAGAAAATGTATTAAATGAATTATCTTCATTAAATGTGGCTTGCCAAAAAGGAATTGCTCAAAGATTTGATGCTTCAATAGGTGCAACAACTGTATTAATGCCTTTCTCAGGTAAAAATCAATTAACTCCGGTACAAGCTGGTATTCAGGCATTACCTACAATTCACTCAACAAGTGATACAGCTACAATTTTGAGTTATGGATTTATTCCAAAGATATCTCATTACTCTCCATTCTTATCAGCTATTTATGCTGTTTTAGAATCTGTTGCCAAAGTTTATGCTGTTGGTGGAGATAAAAGTAATTTATATTTTTCTTTCCAAGAATATTTTGAAAAACTTGGAAAAGACAGTAAAAAATGGGGAAAAGTTACTCAAAGCTTACTCGGAACTATCTATGCTCAAAATGAGATAGGATGTCCAAGTATCGGAGGAAAAGATAGTATGTCTGGAACATTTAATGAATTAAATGTCGTTGAAACATTGATATCTTTTGCATGTACTCCTGTTAAAATTAAGAATGTAATTTCTCCGGAATTAAAAACAATTGGAAATTATATATATTATGTTCCTATTGTAAAAAATTCGAAAGGATATCCTGAAATTAAGGAAACATTAAAAAGCTATGAACTAATAAATGAACTTATAAAATCAGGTAAAATTTTATCAGCATATGTTCAGGAAGAAGGTAGTGTAGTAAGTTCTCTAGTAAAAATGGCAGTTGGAAATGGTTTAGGTTTTACAGTTAATAAGGAAAATATTTTAAATTTTGATCCTGCATCAATTGTTGTAGAATCAAATTGTGAATTACCTTTTGAAAAAATTGGAATGGTTAGTGAAGAAATATCTATAAATGGAATTAAATTTGATTATGATGAAATATATAATGCATATACAAAAACATTAGATAAAATCTATCCTTTATATCAAAATTTAGACTGTGGAAATTGTGAAAATTTATCTAATGACAAAAATGAAAAAAAAAATTACAAAGAATATATTGAAAATGTAAATGTCTTAATTCCTATATTTCCTGGAACAAATTGTGAATATGACGTAGAAAAAGCATTTATTGACGTAGGTGCTACAACAAAAACTGTTATATTTAGAAACAAAAAGGAAGATGATATTGAAAAGTCAATTGATGAATTGGTAAATGGAATAAAAGATGCACACATTATTATGATACCAGGCGGATTTTCAAGTGGAGATGAGCCTGATGGAAGTGCAAAGTTCATAGTAAATGTTTTAAAAAATGAAAAAGTTAAAGATGCAATTCATAAACATTTAGATGATAAAAAATTAATTTTGGGTATTTGTAACGGATTTCAAGCATTAATTAAGTCAGGACTTATACCTTACGGAAGAATAAAGTCTTTAACTGAAGATGACTTGACATTATACAGAAATGACAGTTATCATCATATTTCAACAAGTGCTATAACTCGTGTTGCAAATTTAAACTCTCCTTGGACTCAAGATTTTGAAATTGGACAGTTGCATGAAATTATGTTTAGTCATGGTGAAGGAAAACTTGTTGGAAACAATATTGAGAAATTTAAGGATTTATGTGCCTTCCAATACTGTGATTTTGAAGGTAATGCAAGTAGCAATGGAAAATTTAATCCTAATGGTTCATTATATGCCATTGAAGGTATGATTAGTGAAGACGGATTGGTTTTAGGAAAAATGGGACATAGTGAGCGTTATGGAACCGGTTTGTATAAAAATAAAACTATAAAAGGAATTCAAAATATATTTAGAAATGGTGTAAATTATTTTAAAGGAGAAAAATAATATGAAACTTTTATATGAAGGCAAGGCAAAACAATTATTTCAATGTGAAAATAATGAAGAAATATATATTCATTATAAAAATAGTGCAACTGCATTTAATGGAGAAAAAAAGGAGGAATTTGATAAAAAAGGCATTTTAAATAATACAATCACCTCATTTATTTTTGAGTATTTAGAAAGAAATGGAATAGAAACTCATTTTATTAAAAAAGTGAATGATACCGATCAAATCTGTAAACATGTTAAAATTATTCCTTTAGAAGTTATTACTAGAAATATAGTAGCGGGTTCTATGGCTAAAAGATATGGTTTAGAAGAAGGTATGAAATTAAAAAAGCCAATTTTTGAACTGAGCTATAAAAATGATGAACTCAATGATCCTCTAATAAATGATGACCATGCAATAGCTTTAGGAATTGTTTCAGAAGAAGAACTTTCTTTTATAAAAAGAGAAACTGAAAAAATTAATGAACTTTTGAAAAAATTTTTTTTAAAAGCGGGATTGATTTTAGTTGATTTCAAAATTGAGTTTGGAAAAACAAGTGACGGTAAAATAATTTTGTCAGATGAAATTTCTCCTGATACTTGCAGATTATGGGACGTAAAAACGAGAAATAAACTTGACAAAGATCGTTTTCGTAGAAATTTAGGTTCAGTTATGGATGCATATGAAGAAGTTTTAAGGAGAATAACAAGTGCGTGGAATTAATGAAGAATGTGGAGTTTTTGGTGTCTGGAATCATAAGGAAGCTTCAAAGTTAACATATTTTGGGCTTCATAGTTTACAACATCGAGGTCAAGAAGGTGCAGGTATTATAAGTTCCGATGGAGAAACTTTATATAGTTATAGAAATTTAGGATTAGTTTCTGAAGTTTTTAAAGATAAAGAAATTCTCTATAATTTAGTTGGAAGTTCTGCAATAGGACATGTAAGGTATGCAACTGCAGGAGATAATAGTGTTAGAAATGTTCAACCATTTTTATTTGACTTTTATGATATGAGTATTGGTATTTGTCATAATGGGAATTTAGTGAATGCTAAAACTTTAAGATTAGAATTAGAAAAAAATGGTGCTATTTTTCATTCTTCATCAGATACTGAAGTATTAATTCACTTAATCAGAAGAAGTAAAAAAGAAACTTTTGAAGAAAAATTAAAAGAGAGTTTAGGTAAAATTAAAGGAGGATTTACTTATTTGATTTTAACTAAAGATACTTTATATGGAGCTGTTGATCCTAATTCTCTGAGACCTCTAGTTATTGGAAAAACTGAAAATGATACCTATGTTATGGCAAGTGAAACTTGTGCTATAGATAATATAGGAGTTGAATTTCTTTGCAATGTAAAAGCTGGTCAATTAGCTATAATCGATAAAGATGGTCTTAAAATTGAAAATTATACTACTCCTGATAGGATTTCTATTGCTGCTATGGAATATGTTTATTTTGCAAGACCAGATTCGAATATTGCGGGAGTAAATGTTCATACTGCAAGAAAAAACACAGGCAGAACTCTTGCAAGAGAATGCCCTGCAGATGCAGATATAGTAGTTGGTGTACCTAATTCTTCGCTTTCTGCAGCAAGTGGATTTGCAGAAGAAAGTGGCCTACCTTATGAAATGGGATTGATTAAAAATCAATATATTGCAAGAACTTTTATTCAACCTACTCAGGAACTTAGAGAGCAAGGTGTAAGAATGAAATTATCTGCGGTAAAAGGGGTTGTTAAAGGAAAAAGAGTTATTATGGTTGATGATTCAATTGTTAGAGGTACAACATGTAAAAGAATTGTTAAACTTTTAAAAGATGCAGGAGCATCTGAAGTTCATGTTAGAATTGCATCTCCTCCTTTTGCGTTTCCTAGCTTTTATGGAATTGATATTTCTACTTCAGGAGAACTTATTGCAGCCAATAAGACATTGGAAGAAATAAAAGAAATAATAGGAGCAGATTCATTAGGATATTTGAGTGAACAAGGACTTGTAGATTCAATAGGTCTTAAATTTGATGCTCCATATAACGGATTATGTATGGATTGTTTTAATGGAGACTATCCAGCTGGATTGTATGATTATGAAGAGGATTTTAATAATTCTTTAACTGATATTCAAAGAAGAATTTTAGAAAGAAAAAATAAATAATATTAGGAAAGGTAAATTATGTTGAATATAGCTGTTTTTATTTCTGGTGGAGGAACAAATTTACAAGCAATAATTGATGCTGTTAAAGAAAATAAAATTAATGGAAAGATTAAATTCGTTTTTTCAAACAGAAAAAATGCTTATGGACTTATAAGAGCACAAAATGAAAGTATCGATACATTTTATTTGAATAGAAAGAAATTTTTTTGTAATGAAGAATATGATGAAAGAATACTTGAAGAGCTAGAAAGAAAAAATATTGATTTGATTGTACTTGCGGGTTATTTGAATATTTTATCTTCAAAATTTGTTTCGAAGTATTCTAATAGAATTATAAATATTCACCCATCTTTAATTCCTTCTTTTTGTGGAGACGGGTTTTATGGAGAAAATGTTCATAAGTCAGTTATAAAATCTGGTGTCAAATTTACCGGAGCTACAACACATTTTGTTGATGAAAAAGTAGATACCGGAGCCATAATCTTGCAAGATGTTGTTCCTGTTTATATAAATGATGACTTTGAAACTGTTGCTAAAAGAGTTTTAGAAATAGAACATGAAATATTGGTGAAGACAGTAAAGGCATTTTGTGATAATAAGATTGTTTTTAAAGATAATAGAGCATTCATAGTGGAGGAATAAGATGTCAAAAAGAGTGTTAATAAGTGTTTTTGAAAAAGAAAATATTGTTGAATTTGCAAGTGAACTTGTAAAATTAGGATGGGAAATTATTTCAACTGGAGGAACTTATAAAATTTTAAAGGAAAGTGGACTTAATGTTATTGAAGTTGATGAAGTAACTAATTTTAAGGAAATTTTAAATGGTCGTGTTAAGACTTTACATCCTTATATTCATGGTGGAATTTTATATAAACGTAATGAACAAAATCATGTTGAAACAGTTGAAAATCTTGGTATTTCTTCAATAGATATGGTTGTAAACAACTTATATCCTTTTGAAAAAGTTTTAAATAGTGATAATAAAACACATGAAGATTTAATTGAGAATATTGATATAGGTGGACCTTCTATGATTAGAGCAGCAGCTAAAAACTATAATGATGTATCTATTGTTGTTGATCCTAAAGATTATTCTGAGATTATTGAAAGATTGAAGGAAGGTAAATTGGATAAAGATTTTAGATTGTATCTATCTTGTAAGGCTTTTAATTATACTGCATATTATGATGCATTGATTTCATCTTATTTCAATGATTTATTAAATATTGATTTTCCTGAAAAACTAACAATGACTTATAAAAAAGTTAATAATTTAAGATATGGAGAAAATCCTCATCAAAATGCTTCTTTTTATGAAAAAGTTTATATTAAGGATGATGAAAAAACGGATTTTAAGCAATTACACGGAAAAGAATTGTCATATAATAATTTAACTGATATGTACTCAGCTATTAAAATTGTGAAAGAATTTGATGAACCTTGTGTAGTTGCAGTTAAACATAACAATCCTTGTGGACTTGCAATTTCAGATTATATTGATGATGCTTATGATAAGGCTTATGCTTGTGATTCAGTTTCAATTTTCGGGGGAATTATAGCTCTAAATAGAGAAGTGACAAAATATATAGCAGAAAAGATAAATAGTTTTTTTGTAGAAATTGTAATTGCAAATAAATTTTCTAAAGAAGCCATTGAAATTTTAACTCAAAAGAAAAATATTAGATTAATTGAAGTAGGAAATATTTCAGATTTTAAACTTCCAAAAACAACAATAAAAGAAGTTTTAAATGGTATTGTTGTTCAAGACTATGATAATATTTTATTTAAAGAAGATTTAAAAGTTGTTACAAAGAGAAAACCGACTGAAGAAGAGTTAAAAAATTTAATTTTTGGTTTTAAAGCTTGTAAAACAGTTTGTTCAAATGGAATTGTAATCGTAAAAAATAATGCTACTATTGGAATAGGACAAGGAGAAGTTAGACGTTCTTGGGCAGTTGAAGAAGGATTAGAAAGAGCAAAAGAAAATTTAAAAGATGCAGTTTTAGCATCAGATGCATTTTTCTTCGAAGATACTGTCGAACTATTAAAAGAAAATGGAATTAAAGCAGTAATTCAACCGGGAGGTTCTATAAAGGATGAGAACGTAATAAAATTATGTGATGAATATGGGATAGCGATGGTATTTACATCTACAAGACATTTTAGACATTAGGAGGAAGTTATGAAAGTTTTAGTTATTGGTAATGGTGGAAGAGAAGACGCTATTTGTAAAAAAATATCTGAAAGTAATAAATGTACTGAACTCTTTTGTTCAAAGGGTAATGCAGGAACTCTTAGATATGCTAAAAATGTCGAATTGAATAGTAACGAAGAAATTTTTGAGTTTTCAAAGAACAATAATATTGATTTAGTAGTTATAGGACCAGAAGCTCCGCTTTGTGAAGGTATTGTTGATTTTTTTAAGGGTAGTAATATACGAGTTTTTGGAGCGGACAAAAAAAGTGCAAGACTTGAGGGTAGTAAAGACTTTGCAAAAGAATTTATGAAAAAATATGATGTTCCAACTGCAAAATATGAAACTATAAAATCGATAGAAGAAGGAAAAAAAGCTATTGAAAATTTTTCGTATCCAATAGTTATAAAGGCTGATGGACTTTGTGCAGGAAAAGGTGTTAGAATTTGTAATACCGAAGAAGACGTTTCAGAATATTTTAAAGAACTTTTTGAAGATAAAATTTTTGGAAAAGAAGGGACTACAGTTGTTATTGAAGAATTTTTAAAAGGAAAAGAAGCTTCTTTACTTTGTTTTGTATCTAAAGGAAATTTAATTCCTATGGAAAGTGCAAGAGACTATAAGAGAATTTTTGATAATGATGAAGGTGAAAATACAGGAGGCGTAGGATGTTATTCGCCAAGTGAGTTATTTAATGAAGAATTAAAATTACAAATTGAAAAAATTTTAGATAAAATTTCAAATGGATTAAAAAAAGAGAATTTAGAATATTCTGGCGTGCTTTTTATTGGATTTATGATAGATGAAGATGCTAAAGTATTAGAATTTAATGTAAGATTTGGAGATCCTGAAACGGAAGTAGTTTTACCTAGAATGGAAAGTGATTTACTCTTAGCTATAGAAAAATCTTTAGATGGTAGTTTAGAAGGAGAAGATTTAAAGTGGAAAAAAGAAAAATGCCTAACAGTTATTTTGACTTCCAGAGGTTACCCTAAAAATTATGAAAAAGGAAAAGAAATAACAGGCATAGATTCTGTTGATAAGGATATCTATGTTTATCATAATAATACTAAGATTAATGGAAATAAAATATTGACAGATGGAGGTAGAGTTTTATCTATTACAGCACTTGGTAACAGCTATGATGAAATCAGAGAAAAAGTTTATAGAAATATTGAAAAAATATCATTTGAAACAAAACAATATAGAAAAGATATTGGAAAAATGTAATATTCTATAAATCTAAGTGAAGTTTATGTAATTTTTTACATAAAAACTTTACATATATTTTTTTGTGTGATATAATATATCAGTAAATCCTTGCTCAATAAAAAGAGCCAGAGACCATAAGGAGGTGAATATAATGAGAAAATATGAAGGGGTTTTTATTTTTAAACCAAATCTAGAGGATGAAGTAAGAAATCAAGCTTTTGATAAGATTAAATCTGCTATAGAAGCTAATGGTAGTATTACTGAAATTAATGAATGGGGAAATAGAAAACTTGCTTATGAAATTAACTACATTAAAGAAGGATATTATATCATAGTTAATTTTGAAGCAGCAGCTGAAGTAGTTGCAGAAGTAGAAAGAAGATCAAGAATATCTGATGCTATCATTAGATATATGGTTGTTAAGCAAGAAGCTTAGTGGAGGAACTTTATGAATAGTGTAATTTTAATAGGTAGATTAATCAAGGATCCCGAATTAAGATATACTCAGACATCTAGTAGTAGTTATGCTAGATTTACCATTGCAGTAGATAAGGGAATGTCTAAAGAAAAAAAACAAGAATTAGAAGCTAAAGGTCAACAAACAGCTGATTTTATAAATATAGTTGTTTGGGGCAAACAAGCTGAAAATTGCCAAAAATATTTGCAAAAAGGTAGAAATGTAGCAATTCAAGGAAGACTTCAATCTGGAAGTTATACTGCTCAAGATGGAACTAGAAGATTTGTCACAGAAGTTTGGGCTGAAAGAGTTCAGTTTATTGACTGGGGTGATAGAGCTCAAAAACCTGCTGCAACACAAGGATTTGGTTCATTTGATACAGGAATGGATGACGGATTTGATTTACCTTTTCAAGATGCATCAGATGAAGAAATTCCATTTTAATTTTTAAAGGAGATAACAATATGCAAAGAAAATTTAGACCAAGAAAAAAAGTTGTTGCATATTTCTCAGATAACAGTAAACCACTTGATTATAAAGATGTAAATACTCTAAAAAAATTTATTAGTGAAAGAGGTAAGATTTTACCAAGAAGAGTGACTGGTGCTACTGCTAAACAACAAAGAGAAATCACAGCAGCTATTAAAAAAGCTAGACAAGTTGCATTATTACCATATAGTGCAGAATAGTTTGTAACTAACGGGAGAGAAATCTCCCTTTTTTAGTTTGATAATAGCTTTTTAAATTATTAGGAGATAGTATGAATACTAAAAAAAGAAATTTATTTATTTTTGCTGGATTATTATGGCTATTTGCTGGAATAATGGTTATGAATGTTGGAATACCATTTTTAATAAATGATGATAAAATGTTTATATTTGGGTTTCTAGGTGCAATAGCAATATTTTTAATATTTTATATAATGATATTTTCTAAATATGTACATAAACATAAAAATAGGATTTTAAATGATAAAAGAGAACAAATGAAAATTTGGGAGTTTTTTGATAAATCAAGTTATATTTTAATGTTTTTTATGATGACTTTTGGAATAGCATTAAGATTTAGTGGATTTTTACCGAATTTTTTCTTTGAATTTTTCTATTCTGGATTAGGATTCGCATTATCTTTAAGTGGAGTTTCATTTTTGATATTAGCATTTAAATATTATAATTTTTAAATATTCATTTTAATATATGGTATTAATATTAACAATTTGCTTAGTTATTAGCGAAACAATCGCAAAATCAAGTAGTTTTTGATTGTTTCCTTTTTTATATAATGTAATTTTGATTTTATAAAATTATACTAGTATTTACTAAAATTTTAATTAAATTCCTGTTATAAAAAATTTTTTAGACATAATATTCTAGATTAAGTATATTAATAAATAGTATGTTATAATTTTATTTGTATAACATTATTTCTAAAATATTAAATGTTAATTTAAATTTTGAATAAAATATTGATAATTTAATAGTTTTATGATACAATTTATTATGAATATATTTGAGTAGATTATATTTTTTCTTTTACAAATATTATAACTAAAAATATTATTATTAAGGTAAAAAAATGAGAATTATATCAGGTGAAAAGAGAGGATTAAAATTATTATCGCCTATAGATTATAGAGTAAGACCAACTACTGATAAAATTAAGGAGTCTATTTTTAATATTCTATCAGAAATAGATGAAAATTCAATAGTTTTAGATTTATTTTGTGGTAGTGGTGCTATTGGCATAGAATTTATTAGTAGAGGAGCCAAAAAAGTATATTTTTGTGATTTTTCAAATGATAGTATTAAAGTTACTAAAAAAAATATAGAAAGTACTAATTTTGTAGAAAAATCAGTTATTATAAAAAATGATTATATGGAATGTTTAAAATATTTTTTCAAAAATAACTTAAAATTTGATTATATCTTCCTAGATCCTCCATATAAAAATAATTATATTGAAAATACATTGGAATTTATATGGGATAATAATATTTTAAATGAAAATGGAATAATTATATTAGAGACGGATAAAAACATAATAATAAAAAATTTTATTCCAATAAAAGAAAAAAAATACTCTAAGATAAGAGTAATATTTCTAGAAAGGAAATAATATAAATGAAAGTAGTTTTTCCGGGTAGTTTAGATCCTTTAACTATTGGACATAAAAAAATTATTTTAAAAGCCTTAGATATTTTTGGCTCTATAAATGTTCTAATTTTAAATAATATAAATAAAAAACCTCTTTTATCACTTGAAGAAAGAAAAGATGTTATCTCAAATGTATTTATGGAATATACAAATGTTAGTGTTGATGTTTATTGCGGGTTATTGAGCGATTATATTATGCATAATGATGTCAATATTATTGTAAGGGGTGTTAGAAATACTTTAGATTTTGAATCTGAGAAGATTAATGCTAAAGTAAATCAAGAGCTTTGTGGGGTGCAAACAATTTTATTCTTTTCTGAATCTTCAGAAGAACATATTAGTTCAAGTGTTGTTAAAGATATATTCTTTAATGGTGGAAATATTGAACCATATGTAGATAAGATTGTTTTAGATATATTAAATAAAAAATTTAGGAGGAATGGATAATGGAAATTTTAGAATTAATTGATCGTATTGAAGATTTGGTGGAAGAAAGTTCAAGTTTACCTTTTTCAAAGAAAGTTATGGTTGATTCAGAGGCTTTGTTTTTCATTTTAAAAGAAATGAGAGAAAATATTCCTGAAGAAATTAAACAAGCAGAATGGGTTAATGTTGAAAAAGATAGGATTTTAAATGATGCTACAAAAGACGCAAATCAAATTTTAGAACAAGCAAATAAAGAAGCATCTAATATAAAAACAGCAGCTGAATTAAAATGTCAACAAATGATTAACGAAAGTGATGTTGTTGTAGCTGCCGAAAGTAAAGCAAATGATATTTTATTAAATGCCGAACAAAATGCAAAAACTATTAAAATGCAAACTAATACTTATGTTGATGATGTTTTATCTAAAACTCAAGAGAAATTAAGAGATATAATAACAGTTTTAGATAATAACAGAAGTGAAATTAGAAAATAAATTGGAGAAATAATGAATAAAGTTACTGAAAATTTAATTTTAGATATTGAAGATATTAGAAATTTATTTGGAAATTTAGATTCTAATATAGATTTTATTTCTAAAAAATTTGACGTTTCTATAAAAAATAGTGATGAAGGTTTATCTATAACTGGAGAAGAAAAAATGGTTTTATTATGTATTAGAACCATTGAGTTTTTAGTTAAAGATAAATCATCGGAAAGTATGGATAAGCAAAAAATTTCTTATGTAATTGAGAAAGTAAAAAGTGAAAATAAGGAAATTCTAAAAGATTGGTTAGATTATGTTATATGTATAAATGCAAAGTTAAAACCTATTAAGCCTAAAACTTTAGGTCAAAGGAAATATATATCTGCAATAGAAGAGAACATAATTACTTTTGGTATAGGTCCAGCAGGAACTGGAAAAACTTTTTTAGCTATTGCAATGGCTGCTAAAGCTTTAAAGAATAATTCTGTATCAAAAATTATTTTAACAAGACCGGCAGTTGAAGCTGGGGAAAATTTAGGATTTTTACCTGGTGATTTACAAGAAAAAATTGATCCATATTTAAGACCTTTGTATGACTCATTGTATAATATTTTAGGATATGATAATTTTCTTAGACTAAAAGAAAAAGGTATTATTGAAGTGGCACCCTTGGCTTATATGAGAGGAAGAACATTGGATGATGCATTTATAATTCTTGATGAAGCTCAAAACGCTACGAATGAACAAATGAAGATGTTTTTAACCAGAATAGGATTTGAGTCTAAGGCTGTTATTACTGGGGATATTACTCAGATTGACTTAGGAAGAAGAAAAAATTCAGGTCTTGTTTCAGTAAGTAAAATCTTGAATAATATTGATGGAATAAATTTTAATTATTTTGATAGTTCTGATGTTGTAAGACATAGTATTGTTATGAAAATAATTGATGCTTATACTAAATATGAAGATAATTTAGTGGAGAAAAAATAATGAATGTTCTTTTTGATAATAGACAAGATGCTTTTGATGTGTCTGAAAATCTCAAAGAAAAAATAGTTGAATGTATTGAAACAGCTTTAAAAGTTGAAAAAATTGAAATGAATAACATTGAAGTTTCTATATCATTTGTTACAAATGAAGAAATAAAAAATATAAATCTTGAGTTTAGGAATATTGATAAAGAAACGGATGTGCTTTCTTTTCCGATGGATTTTGAATTTTCAGAAGAAGGAATGCCTTACATTTTAGGAGATATTATTATTTCTACAGAAAAATCTATAGAACAAGCGAAAATGTTTGGTCATAGTATTGATAGAGAGATATTATATCTAGTTTGTCATTCGGTCTTTCATTTACTTGGGTATGACCACATTGAAGAATCAGACAAATTAGTTATGAGAAATAAGGAAAAAGAGACTATGAAATTGATGGAAGTTTTTAAAAATGAAGAAGAATTCTAATTTTTTTGAAAGTTTTCTTTGTGCTTTCAGAGGAATAATATATATTTTTAAAACAGAGAGGAATTTTAGATTTCATATTGTATTTTCTTTGTTAGTATTGTTGAGTTCTTTAACTTTAAATTTATCTTATGTTGAATTATCTGTAATATTGATTATGATAGCAGTTGTTTTGACTTTAGAAATTATTAATACTATCATTGAAAATATTATGGATTTTTTATGTAAAAATTATAATTTTAAGGTTAAAATTATAAAGGATATGGCATCAGGAGCAGTTTTAGTTTCAGCTTTTATTTCTGTAATAGTTGGTTATTTAATATTTGTTCCAAAAATATTAGTTATAATTGGTGGTTAAATGAATATTTATGAAAAAATGATAGATTGTGCTTTAGATAGTCAAAAAAAAGCTTATACACCATATTCAAATTTTAAAGTAGGAGCTTGTGTATTAACTGATTCAGGTAAATTATATGGAGGATGTAATATAGAAAATGCATCGTATACCCCTACAGTTTGTGCAGAAAGAGTAGCTATATTTAAAGCAATATATGATGGAGAGAAAATGATTACAAAAATAGCAGTTGTTGGGAAAGAAAATTCTTTAACATATCCTTGTGGAGTCTGTAGACAAGTTATAAGAGAATTTTGTTCTAATGATTGTGAGATAATTATAATAAAAAATGAACAAGAATATAAGATAGTAAAATTTTCAGAAATTTTACCTTATAGTTTTGGACCAGAGGATTTGTAATATGGATGATATAAAATCAGGATTTGTTACAATTGTTGGTAGATCAAATGTTGGTAAATCAACATTATTAAATAGAATAATTGGAGAGAAAATTTCGATTATATCTAACAAACCACAAACTACTAGGTCTAATTTAAAATTAATATATAATTCTTTAGATTCTCAAATTATATTTCTGGATACTCCCGGTATTCAAAATCCAAAAAATAAGTTGGGAGAATTTATGCTTAATGAAGCTAGAAGTTCTCTTAAGGATGTAGATTTAATTCTATATATGGTTGATGTTAATTTTGAAATAGGAGAATTGGATAATTTAATAATAGATATGTTAAAGAAGATAAATCTTCCAAAATTATGTATTATTAATAAAATAGATACATTAAATGTTGACGAGATTTCTAAACTTTTTTCAAAATATGAAGATATGAATTTGTTTGAAAAAATTATTCCAATATCCGCTTATGAAGGAACTAATGTATATAATTTAATAGATAGTATAAAATCATATTTACCCTATGGGCCTAAATATTATTCAGATGACATGATTACTGACCAATCTGAAAGAGAAATAGTAAGTGAGATAATAAGAGAAAAAGCTCTTAATTTCTTAAGAGATGAAATTCCTCATGGGATTAATATATTAATTGAAAAATTTTCTATAAGAAAAAATAAACCTATTGTTGATATTGACGCAATAATTTGTGTTGAGAAAAAATCTCACAAAGGTATGGTAATTGGTAAAAATGGAGATATGATATTAAAAATTGGAAAGTCTGCTAGGTTAGATATAGAAAAGTTTTTAGATTCAAAAGTTAATTTAAAACTTTTTGTTAAAATAGATGACGATTGGAGAAACAAATCATTTAAGGTGAAAGAATTTGGATATTTTAGAAAATAGTATTTATGGTAATATAAATGGCTTCGTTATTTCAGAAAATGCCTATTTAAATAATGCTAAAATATTTAGAGTATATACTGATGAGTTTGGACTTATTTCAATTTATACAAAAAATATTGAAATGTATTTATCTATGTACTCTAATTATAGTTTTAAATTAAATTACAGAAACGAATTTTTCTATTGTAATGAATATGAGTTGTTAGAATTTATTTCTTTTAAATCTAAGGAACATATATTATTTTTGAACATTCTTTCAGAAATTATTTTAAAGACTACTGTATCTGAATTTAAAAATACAGAAGTTTATGATCTAATAAAAGAGGTGTTAATAACTAAGCAAATAGATTATAAAATAATATTAAGTTATTTTATTCTTAAATATTTGATTTTTAATGGATATCATATATTATTTGATTGCGATAAAAATATAAAAAATTACAATTTTGATATTTCAGAATTAATTATAAATTCAAGTCTAAAATATAATTATAAGTACAATTATATAATTGATGAAAATGAATATAATTATATTTATTTTCTTTATAATTCTAAAAAATTAGAAAATATTGTTTTAAATAATATTAACATGAATTTTTCAAGAATTCTTGGAATATTAATAAATGCATTATGCTTAAATTTTAACATATATCAATTGAAAAGTTTTAACATAAGGTGATAGAAATGTCTTATATAAAAAAGGAAAAAATTGAAGAAATTAAAGAAAAATCGGATATTATATCAGTTGTTAGTGACTATGTATCCTTAAAAAAAAGTGGAAGGTACTATATGGGAAATTGTCCTTTTCATAGTGAGAAAACACCTTCTTTTTTTCTTTATCCAGAAACAAATACTTTTCATTGCTTTGGATGTGGTAAACATGGTGATAGTATTTCCTTTATTATGGAAATAGATTCATTGGATTATGTTAGCACTCTAAAAAAGTTAGCTGAAAAGTTTGGGATTGAATTAGAATATGAAAACTCTTTTAATGTTAGTAATAAAATAAACCTTGATAAATATTATGAAATAAACGAATTTGCAGCTAGGTTTTATTATAAAAGTATGATGGAAAATTCTATTCCTAAACAATATTTATCAAAAAGAGGTATTAATCAAAAATCAATTAATCTTTTTTTTATTGGCTATGCAGATGAAAATTGGAAATCTTTTTATAATGAATTAAAACTAAAAAAAATGGATATTAAAATTGCTGAAGAGTTAGGATTGATAATAAAAACTAAAACTGGTGATTATATTGATAGGTTTAGGAATAGGATTATGTTTCCTATTTTAAATACAAGCAAAAAAATTATAGGTTTTGGTGGAAGAACTATTGTAGATGATAGTGCTAAATATTTAAATTCTCCTGAAAGTGTTGTATTTAAAAAAGGAGATAATATATATGCTCTTGATAAAATAATCGAAAATAATATTAGAAATAAAGTATTAATTGTTGAAGGATATATGGATGTAATATCTTTGTATCAAAGTGGTATAAATTACGTTGTTGCAGGACTTGGAACGGCATTTACTGAAAGTCAAGCAAGACTTATTAAAAGATATTTTAGAAATAATGTATATTTATGTTATGATGGTGATAATGCAGGCATAAGTGCAACAGAAAAAACAAATTTTGTATTTAATGAAATTTCTGTAAAACCTAATATAATTATGCTTCCAGATAAATTAGATCCAGATGATTATATAAAAAAATATGGATTGAATGAATTTAATAAGCTTTTAGAATCTCCATATGATATTAATAGTTTTAACTATGAAATATTGAAAAAAAACAAAAAAAATTCTAATTCAATTACTGATAATTCAATTTTTTACGATTCAATATTAGACTTTTTAGTTAAGATTGATACTAATATACTAAGAGATTTATATATAAATAAAATTTCTAATGAATTTGGGTTAGATAGTAATTCGCTTAAAGAAGATTTTTTAAACTATGATAAAAAAGAAAAAGTAGTTGAAAAAAAGGATGAAGAAGTTGAAATAAATTATAAAACAGAGCATTTATTATTAAATTCTGACAAAAAAGTTTTAATATTGGGTATCATACTATTAATGAGATGTGAAAATAATGTACTGAAGATCATTAGTAAATTGGAAAAATTATCTAAGAATTCTGATTTGTTTGATATCTTTTGTTATGTTAAAAATAATGCTGAGAATAATACTATAACCGTTCCATCAGCATTAATTGATGAATTTAAGAATAGTATTAATAACTTAAAAATTGTTGAATATATAGTTAAGTGTTATAATGAAAAGATAAAATTATCAACATTAGATTATAATAGATTACTTGATATAACTATTTTAAATTTTGAGATTAGAAAAACAACTTTGAATATTGAAAAATTGAAACAAATGGATAAAACTAATAAAGACGTTATATCAAATTTGAATTATAATATCGAAAAGTTAATGGAGCTAAACAGGAATCTTAAAAATATTGAGAAAGGGGTTCATCATGAATAATAAATTAAATGATATTGAATATGATGAGGTAAAAATTCTAATAATAGAGGAACTTACAAAATATGCTAATGAACATGGTGGTTTTGTTAATAACAAGTATCTTGAATCTTTAGATTTATTTAATTTAATAGATATTGATGATATTGAAGAAATAAAAGCAAAATTAGCTGATAATCAAGTAGAGTTTATTGATGAAAGCGAAAACTTGGAGGATCTTGAAATTACTGATGATTTAATTGATTTAGAAGATGAAAAAGAAGATCCTGAAGATGAAGAAATTAAATTAGAAGATTTTTCTGACTTAAAGGGTTTTAATATTGATGATCCTGTTAAAATGTATTTAAAAGAAATTGGAAAAATACCTTTATTAAGTGCTGATGAAGAAAGAATTTTAGCAGAAAATATGGAAGCTGGAGATATTGAAGCTAAGAAAAAATTAGCAGAAACAAACTTAAGGCTTGTAGTGAGTATAGCTAAAAGATATGTTGGAAGAGGAATGCAATTTTTAGACTTGATTCAAGAGGGAAATATGGGTCTAATGAAAGCAGTTGAAAAATTTGATTTTAGAAGAGGTTTTAAATTTAGTACTTATGCTACTTGGTGGATAAGACAAGCAATTACTAGATCTATAGCAGATCAAGCTAGAACTATAAGAATCCCAGTTCATATGGTTGAAACTATAAATAAATTAGTTAGAATTGAAAGACAATTAGTTCAAGAACTTGGAAGAGAACCAACAAACGAAGAAATTTCTGAACATATGGGAATTGAAGTCGAAAAGGTAAATGAAATAAGAAAAATTGCTCAGGAACCGGTAAGTTTAGAAACTCCTATAGGGGAAGAAGATGATAGTCATTTGGGAGATTTTATTGAAGATGAAACGGCAATTGCTCCAGATGAAGCAGCAAATTTTTCTATGTTAAAAGAACAATTAAATCAAGTTTTAAGTACTCTTTCAGATAGAGAGAAAAAAGTTTTAGAACTCAGATTTGGACTTAATGATGGTACACCTAGAACTTTAGAAGAGGTTGGGAAAGAATTTGAGGTTACTAGAGAAAGAATAAGACAGATTGAGGCTAAAGCACTTAGAAAATTAAAACATCCAAGTAGAAGCCAAAAATTAAAAGATTTCTTGGAATAGATATATGACTAGTTTAAGATTAAAAAAAATTTGCAATTTAGTTGATGAAAATTCAATTGTTGCAGATATAGGAACTGATCATGGAATAATACCTATAGAATTATCCAAAAATAATATATCAAAAAAAATTATTGCAACTGATATTAGTAAAAACTCCTTAGAGAAATTAGAACAAAAACTAATATATAATAGCAATATTGTAAATATTGAAACTAGAGTATCTGATGGTTTAGATTCCTTTGTTGAATTTGAAGTAGATACAATAATTGTATCTGGTATGGGTGGAATTCTAATTAAAGAAATTTTAGAAAAAAATTTAAATGTTGCAAAATCTGCAAATAGCTTAATTTTATCTCCAAATAATTCATTGGATATTCTTAGAATGTTTTTATTGCATAATAATTTTGTTATAGAAAAAGAAGATGATGTACTAGAAAATAGAAAATATTATCAAATTTTGAAGGTAAAAAGAGGTAAAGATTACTACAGAAATGATTATGAATACCTATATGGAAAGTTACTTATAAAAAACAAATCTGAGAATTTGAAATTATTTTTAGAAAATGAATTAAAAAAATATAGAGATATTAAACATAAAATTAGTATACAAAGTAAAAATAATGAAAGAATCATAGAGATTACTAATTTAATTGATGAAATTAGAGGTATTTTAAATGAATTTTAAAGTAAGTGATTTAATCGATTTATTGGATTCTGAATATTCATTTTATTTACAAGAAGATTGGGACAATTCAGGTTTCCAGATTGGAAATCTTGAAGCGGAAATTAAAGGAATTTTAATAGCACTTGATATTACTATTGATTCAATTAATTATGCGGTATCAAATAATATTAATTGTATTATAACACATCATCCTTTATTTTTTGAAAAAATTCAATATTTAAATGTGAATTCTGAATATTACAAAAAGATTGAACTATTAATGAATAATAAAATTAATGTAATTTCCATACATACACCTTTAGATATTCATCCAAATGGAGTAAACAAATATTTGGCAGATAAATGTTTGTTAAATAATCAAGAAGTTTTTGTTGATTATAAAGAGGATTATGGTTATGGAATAGTTGGAAACGTTGAAAATGATACATTTAAAAATTATCTTATAAAACTAAAAAATAATTTCGAAAATCCATTATTATATTTTGGTGATATTGAAAAAAGTATTTCAAAAGTTGCAGTATTAGGAGGATCTGGTGCATTTTCTATTAAAAATGCAGTTTTAAGGAAAGTAGATTTATTAATTAGTTCAGATTTTAAATATCACGATATTCAATTAGCTTTAGAAAATAATCTAAATATTATTGACTTAGGTCATTTTGAGTCAGAAATTTCAGGTTTGATTTCTTTAAAAGAATTTTTGATAAATAAAAATATTAATTTAAAGATGCTAATTTATAGAGATAATATTTTTAAAAGAAATATATTTTAATCAAATTAAGTAAAACAGACAATCGCGTGATATAATCACGAGGAAAGTCCGTGCACCGCAGAGCAGGATGCTGGATAACGTCCAGTGGGGGCGACCCTAAGGCTAGTGCAACAGAGATATACCGCCATTTATAATGGTAAGGGTGGAAAGGTGAGGTAAGAGCTTACCAGCATATAGGAGACTATATGGCTATGTAAACCCCATTCGGTGCAAGATCAAGATTGAACTTTTGTAGTTGCTCGCTACGTTCATAGGTAGATTGCTTGAACAAATTGGCAACAATTTGTCTAGATAGATGATTGTCTAATACAGAACACGGCTTATAGTTTTGCTTAATATTTATAATTAAATATAAGGTATGACCTTATATTTTTTTACTTTTTACATACAAGGAGATTTTAATGAATTTAGAAAAACAATTATTAAATTTTATGAAAAAAAAGAATTATATTCCATTAACAAAGGAAGAACTAGCTGTAGCTTTAAATATTTCATCTAATAATTTAAAACAATTTTTTAAATTATTAGATTCTCTTGTTAATAACAGAAAAATATCATTAATTGATTATAAATATAGTATTTATCAAAAAAAAGAAATCTTAAAAGGGAAAATTTCTTTTACAACAAAAGGTAATGCATTTTTCATTTCTGAGGATGATATTGATGATGTTTTTATTCCCAAAAAGGAATTAAATCACGCTAATCATAATGATGATGTTGAAATAGAAATAATAAAAGAAAAGGGAATAAACTCGAAAGCTGAAGGTAGAGTTATAAATGTCTTGAATAGAAATAACAATTTAATTGTTGGTACTTTTACAGAAAATAAAAATTTTGGATTTGTGGTTCCTGATGATATTAAATGTAATTATGATATTTTTATTAAAAAAGGTGACAAAAACGGAGCAAAAACTGATGACAAGGTTGTGTGTAAATTAGTTGAATTTCCTGATAAGAAGCGTAACCCTGAAGGAGTTATTATTGAAGTAATAGGAAATAAAAATAATAAAAATACTCAAATTATTTCATTGTTAAAAGATATGGAAATACCTTATAAATTTTCAAATAAGATTAATAAAGAATTAGAAGAATTAACACAAATTGATATAAAAAAAGAAATTAAAAATAGAGTAGATTTTAGAAATTTATTTACGGTTACTATTGATGGAGCTGACGCAAAGGACTTTGATGATGCCATTTCTATAGATAAAAAAGGAAATGATTATATACTATATGTTCATATAGCAGATGTATCTCATTATGTAAAAAAAGACAGTAAGTTGGACAGAGAAGCTTATAAAAGAGGTAATAGTGTATATTTAATTGATTATGTTGTTCCCATGTTACCTGAAGTGCTTTCTAATAATCTTTGTTCTTTAAATCCTAATACTGATAAATTATCTATTACTGTAAAAATGATAATTGGAAAAAATGGTAATGTTAAAGAATATAAATTTTATGAATCCGTTATAAATAGCAATTATAGATTAGTTTATGATGATGTTACAAATTTTTTAGAAGGTAAAAAGCATTTTTATAATGATGAAACTTTAAAAGAAAAATTATTAGTTATGAAAGAATTAGATGAAATTTTAACTAATAAAAGAATAAATAGAGGAACTATAGACTTTAATTTTCCTGAAATTGCAATTACTTTTGATAATGATGGTAAAGTAGAAAATATTAGTAAAAAAGAAAACGGAGTAGCAAATAGGATAATTGAATCATTTATGATATGTGCTAATGAAGTAGTAGGAAAGCATTTTGGAGATTGTGATATCCCTATAATATATAGAATTCATTCTAAACCACAAGAAGATAAATTAGAAATCTTAAGAAATCATCTAAATCGTTTAAATATAAAAATGAAACCTATAGATATGATTACTTCAAAGTATTTAAGTGAAATAATAGATCAATTTAAAGATACAAACCAATCAGAATTTATAAACTATTCTATTTTAAGATCTATGACTAAAGCTAGGTATTCTCCAAATATTGATATACATTTTGGATTAGCAACATTTTTATATTGCCATTTTACTTCTCCTATAAGAAGATATGCAGATTTAACTGTTCATAGAACTTTAAAAAATTATTTACATTCAAACATTGAAATACCTAAAAATTATATAAGCTACTTAGATATAACTTCTAATCATATAAATGATACTGAAGTATTAGCTATTGATGCAGAAAGAAAGTTGGAAGATATCAAAAAAGTCGAATTTATGAAAAATAAAATAGGTCAAGTTTTTAGAGGAATTATCGTTTCAGTTACTTCATTTGGACTTTTTGTACAATTAGAAAATACTGTTGAAGGACTTGTCAAGTATGAGGACATTATGGATGATTACTATGAATTTGATGAACAAACATTAACCGCTATTGGTAGAAGAAGAAAAAATGTATTTGATATAGGGATGGGAGTAGAAGTTATTGTTGCAAAAGTAAATGAAATAACTAATGAAATAAATTTTTATTTAAATAGGTGATATTATGAGAGATAAAACGACTATAAAAACAATAGCGAGCAATAAAAAAGCAAGACATGATTATTTTATAGAAGATATCTATGAAGTTGGAATTTCTTTATCAGGTACTGAAGTTAAAAGTATTAGGCAAGGAAAAGTTTCTATTAAGGAGAGTTATTGTTCAATTAAGAATGGAGAAGTTTTTATTCTCGGAATGAATATAACGCCTTACGATCATGGAAATATATATAATTTAGAACCCACAAGAGAAAGAAAATTACTTTTAAATAAAAGAGAAATTAATAAATTAATTGGACAAACAAAAGAAAAAGGATATTCATTAATTCCTTTAGATGTTCACATAAAGAATGGATGGATAAAACTTGATATTGCACTCGCTCGTGGCAAAAAAAATTATGATAAGAGAGACAGTATGCTTGAAAAAGAACACGAGAGAAAGATACAATATGCATTAAAAAACAAATATAAATAGAGGTGAATTTTTTGAGCAAAAAATATACAATTATAACTTATGGTTGTCAAATGAATCATCATGATTCAGAAAAAATATCATATTTATTAGAAACTTTAGGGTATACAAAAGAAGATGATTTAGAAAAATCAGATTTTATTATTTATAATACATGCTTAGTCAGAGAAAATGCAGAACTTAAAGTTTATGGACAACTTGGTGCTTTGAAAAATTTAAAAAGAAAGAAACCTGAAATGATTATAGCTGTTTGTGGTTGTATGATGCAAACAGGAGATGCAAGAGCTACTATAATTTCAAAATATAAACATGTGGATATAATTTTTGGGACGAAAAATATCTCAAGATTGCCTTCTCTTATTTCTAGACATAGAAGTACAGGAGAAGTTGTCGTAGATATTGAAGAAGAAGATATACTTGACGATGAAACTCCTATAAATAGAGAACATCCATTTATTGCTTATGTAAATATAATGACAGGTTGTAATAATTATTGCACTTTTTGTATAGTTCCTTATGCTAGGGGAAAAGAAATTAGTAGAACCCCTGAAAGCATAATTAATGAAATAAAAGAATTGGCAAAAAAAGGATATAAAGAAATAACATTATTAGGACAAAATGTTAATTCATATGGAAAAACTTTAAGACCTAAAGTGACATTTCCAGAATTATTAAAAATGGTTAATGAGATAGAAGGAATTGAAAGGATTAGATTCTTGACAAGCCATCCGAAAGACTGTTCTGATGAATTAATAGATGCCATAGCAAATTTGGATAAAGTTTGTGAAAATATTCATTTACCATTCCAGTCTGGTAGTAATAAGATACTAAAGGATATGCATAGAGTATATACTAGAGAACATTATTTGGAATTAATCAGAAAATTAAAAGAGAAAGTACCTAATATTACTCTTTCTACTGATATAATTGTTGGATTTCCAGGTGAAACGGAAGAAGATTTTGAAGATACATTAAGCATGGTGGAAAAGGTTAAATATGACCAAGGATTTACTTTTCTATATTCTATAAGAAAAGGTACAAAAGCTGCTGAAATGCAAAATCAAATACCACACGAAGTAAAACAAGAAAGATTTCAGCGACTAATAGATTCTATGTATAAAATTTTTTATGAAAAAAACAAAGAATGTTTAGGACAAACTCTTGAAGTATTAGTTGAAGGAATTAGTAAAAATAATCCAGATATTCTTACAGGTAGAACAAGAGGATATAAATTAGTACATTTTAAAGGCGGAAAAAGAAATATTGGACAGTTAGTTAACGTTAAAATAACTGGACATAATTCATTTGCACTTGAAGGAGAGATAGTTTAGTAAGGAGTAATTATGAGCGATTTTACACCAATGATGAAACAATATCTAGAAGTTAAATCTGATTATAATGATTGTATTATTTTTTATAGACTAGGTGATTTTTATGAAATGTTTTTTGAAGACGCAAAAATAGTTTCAAAAATTTTAGATCTAGCATTAACTAAAAGGGATTGTGGCAGTGGTAAAACTGCACCAATGTGCGGTATTCCACATCATGTTGTAAATCAATATTTATATAAGTTAGTTTCTGAAGGTTTTAAAGTTGCTATTTGTGAACAAGTTCAAGATCCAAAACTTGCTAAAGGAATTGTAAAGAGGGAAGTTATTAAACTAGTAACTCCGGGAACTATTGATGAATTCGATGAATTAGCTACTAATAAAAATAATTATATTATGAGTATCTATATGGATTCTACAAATTTAAGTATCACATATTCTGATATTTCAACCAGTGAAATATTCTGTACAAGTATTTTTGAAATGAACAGAGATAATTTAATTACTGCTTTAGAGGAAGAAGTAATTCGTACAACTCCGTCAGAAGTTATAATAAATTCAAATATATTAAAATCATTAGAAAAAAGTGTTGTTAAATTATTAAAAAATTTAGGAATTATTTATACAAAAGTAGATATAGATCAAGATTTTAAATCTTTAAGAGAGAATAATGAAGAATTTTATTCTAATAATCTTAGTAATAAAATATTACTTTTTTCAATAGATAACTTTTATAAATATGTTTGCAGATTTAATGTTAAATTGAATGATTTTAAAAAAGTTAATTTATATAAATTAAGCGATTATCTAAGGATTGATGCTAATTCAAGAATTAATTTGGAACTTAAAAAAAATAATTTTAGTAATGACATAAATGGATCTTTATTATCAGTTATAAATTATACTAAAACTCCTATGGGTTTTAGATTGCTTAATAAATGGTTAGATCAACCTCTTCTAGAAATAGAAAAAATTCAAAAAAGACAATCGTTGGTTGAAGATTTAGTTTCAAACTCTAATTTAAGAAATGAATTAGAAGAACTATTAGCAAGTATTTCTGATATAGAAAGAATAAATTCAAAAATTTCTTTTGGAAATTGTAATGCAAGAGATTTAATTCATTTAAAAAATTCTTTATCAGCTGTTCCAAAGATTAAAAGATTATTTTTAGATAGTAATACTTTATTTTCTAATATAGCTTTAAATATTCCTGATACCGAATATATCTATAATCTTATAAATTCAGCTATTCTTGAAGACGTAGGAATTTTATTGAAAGAAGGAAATTTGATAAAGATTGGTTATGATGAAGAACTTGATTTAATAAGAAATAATAAAATAGTTGGAAAACAAAAGTTAATTAAATATGAAGTTGATCAAAGAAATATTACCGGAATTAAAAATTTAAGATTAATATTTAATAAGAAAACAGGTTATTTTTTTGAAGTTACAAAATCATATCAAAACTTAGTTCCTGAATATTTTGAATTAAAACAAACTTTAACTAATGCAAATAGGTATAAAACAAATGAGCTTCTAACTATTGAAAATATGATATTCGGATCTGAAAGTGATATTATAGAAAAAGAATATGAATTATTTATTTCAATAAGAAATACAATAAAAATGAATATTAAAACATTACAAAAATTATCAGATATAATTTCATTCATAGATTCTATATTTTCTTTATCAATAGTTGCATTTAAAAATAATTATTGTAAACCGACTTTAAATTCAGAAGGGATAATAGATATAAAAAATGGTAGACATCCTGTTATAGAAAGCTTTTTAAGTTCAATAAATGAATTTATCCCTAATGATACAAATATTGGGCAAAGTGATAATTTAATTCAGATTATAACAGGACCTAATATGAGTGGAAAATCAACTTATATAAGACAGATAGCTCTCATAGTTATATTAGCTCAGATTGGTTCATTCGTACCTGCTGATAGTGCAAATATTTCGATAGTAGATAAGATATTTACTCGTATTGGAGCTTCAGATAATCTATATAAAGGAGAAAGTACCTTTATGGTAGAAATGAAAGAAGTTAATAATATTTTAAGATATGCTACTAAAAATAGTTTACTTATACTTGATGAGGTTGGAAGAGGAACTTCAACTTTTGATGGATTAAGTCTCGCTTGGGCAATTCTTGAGTATATTACAAAAAATATAAAATCGAAAACATTGTTTGCTACACATTATCACGAATTAATTGACTTAGAACATACTTTTGCTTGCATAAAAAATAAACATATTCAAGTTATTGAAGATAAAGAAAATGATGAAATAGTCTTTTTAAGAAAGATAATGGATGGAGGAGCTAATAAGAGTTATGGGATAGCAGTTGCAAAACTTGCAGGACTTCCTATGGAAGTTATAAATCGTTCAAAAATTATTTTAGATAGCATTGAAAATAAGGAAATTGAAATAGAAAAAGATATTATTGATAGTTCAAATGTAATAAAAACTAAGGTCAATGATAAAATAATTACTAATTTAAATAGTATAAATATTGAAAAAATAAGCCCAATGGAAGCTTTTGGTATATTAAATGATTTAATAAATATATCTAAAAGTGATAATGAATAGATAGGAGATTTATATGTCTATAAAATTATTGTCAGAAGATACAATTCAAAAAATTGCAGCAGGAGAAGTTATAGAAAATCCTTATTCTGTAATAAAAGAGTTGGTTGAAAATTCAATAGATTCAGGTGCAACATTTATTAAGGTTGAAATTAAAAATGCCGGTAAAAAAGAAATTATGATTTCTGATAACGGCTGTGGAATTGAAGAAGATGATATAGAGTTGGCATTTACCAAACACGCTACATCTAAATTAAATAATTTTGAAGATATATATTCTATTCTTTCTTATGGATTTAGAGGAGAGGCATTAGCTAGTATATCTGCAATTTCAAAAGTTGACATTAATACAAGAACAAAGAACAGTGAATTCGGAATTCACTGTTATCTTGAAAATAATAAGATTATTAGAAAAAATAAGATAGGGATGAATTTAGGAACAACAATTTACATTAGAGATTTATTTTACAATGTTCCTATTAGAAAGAAATTTTTAAAATCAGATGCATATGAAAACTCAATCATAACAACGTTGATGTACTCTTTTGCATTGGCTAATCAAAAAATATCTTTTAAATATATAAAAGATTCGAAAGTTGTATTCGAAACAAGTGAAAAAAATACTTTAAAAGATAATATAAAATATATTTTTAAAGATGATTTTTATAAGAATTTAATTTCTGTAAATATTGAGGACTCAGATTATAAGATTTATGGATATATTTCAAATAATCACTTTTATAAAGGTAGTAGAGCATCACAATTTTTATTTGTTAATGGAAGATATATTTTTGATGAAAAGATTAGAAATATAATAGAAAAATCAATTGCTACATTAATACCAAAAGGAAAGTTTCCTGCATTTGTAATGTTTATCGAAGTAAATCCCAGCTTAATAGATATAAATGTTCATCCAAATAAAAGAAAGATTAAATTTATTTTTGAAGACAAGTTACTAAATTTACTTAATAATAACATTACTGACATTGTTCTAAAAAATACTACAAGTGATTTTATATCTGTAAAGGAAGTACAAAAAGAAAAAATCTTATACAACGAAGAAAAGATTAATAACGAACAATCTTCAGAAGAAGATATTATTGAAACTATAATTTATGATGATGATTATAATACACAAAATATTGTAAATAAGTTTTCTTATGATGATTTATTTAAAGTAAATAAAGATGATATAAAAACGATAAATGAAGAAGATAATATTGAAAATTATATTGTTGAGGACGAAAAAGTAGAAAATACTCCAGTATTGGAACAAATAAAACTTGATGATAATACTGAAACTTCAAAAAATATTTTAGATTATGAAATTATAGGTAAAATTTTTTCAAAATATATTTTATTGTCCGATAAGGATGAGTTTATAATTATAGATATACTAAATGCTAAATATAGACTGTTGTATGAAAATTTATTGGATAATTACAATAATTGTACTATTACAAAACAGATACTTTTATTTCCTATAATTTTGGAATTAAATGAATATAAATTGAGTGTGTTTAATACTATTAAAGATAAGTTGAAAAATTTAGGTATAGAAGCTGATATTTTTGATGAAAATTCTATAGCAATAAGGACAATGCCTAATTTATTAAATGATAATTTAGATAAAGAAGATATTAGAGAAATGATTGATGAACTGTTATTTAAAGATAATAGAGTGTTTGAGGACTCATTATACAAAATGGTTTCTAAAAAACGAATAAATTTAAGTTTAACGGATTTTGAGATAGAAGAATTATTGTCACAGTTATCTAAAATAAATCTAGATATAAATTTCTATGACAAAAAAATATTAAGAAAAATATCTAAAGAAGATTTTGATAAATTATTTTTTAAGGAATAAAAATGAAGAAAAAAATAATATTTATTGTTGGCCCTACATCTGTTGGAAAAACAAAATTAAGCGTTGATATAGCAAAAGATTTTTCAGGAGAGATTATATCTTGTGATTCTATGCAAATTTATAAAGAATTTAATATAGGAACTGCTAAGATAACAGAAGAGGAAGTTAGTGGAATTAATCATTATATGATTGATATTTTAGATGGAAATCAAAAATTTAATGTTTCTGAATATAAAAATATGGCAGAGAAATATATTGAAGAAATTTATTCTCATAATAACATTCCGATTTTTGTAGGAGGAACAGGACTTTATGTAAATTCTATATTATATGATTTTAAATTTACTGAATCTGAAGAATCGAATAATCTAAGAGAACAAATTACAGAATTTTACGAAAAAAATGGGGCAATTTTGCTTTATGATTTATTATTATATCTAGACTATTCAAGTAGAGAAAAAATTCATAAAAACAATATAAAAAGAGTAATTAGAGCAATAGAAGTTTGTGTAAATACAAAAAAAGAATTTTCCAAACAATGCAAAGATTATGAAAATAATAATTGTAAGTATGATTACTTAATAATAGGATTAACTTTAGATAGAAAAATATTATATGATAAAATAAATTCTAGAGTCGATATAATGATTAATAATGGACTTGTTGAAGAAGCATCAAGTCTATATAAAAAATATGGCGAGTATTCACAACCATTTACTGCTATTGGATACAAAGAGTTTATTCCATATTTTAAGAGAGAAATTACTCTGGAATCTTGTATTGATAATATAAAACAAAATTCAAGAAAATACGCTAAAAGACAATTTACTTGGTTTAATAGGAATGAAAATATACATTGGATTGATGTTGAAAATGGATATGATGAAGTTCTATTTAAATCTAAAAAATTAGTAAAAGATTTTTTAACTAAAGGAGAATTATAAATTGGAAAAATATTTAGATACTGATTTTAATTTTGATTCTAAAATTATTAATTTTGTAAACAAATGTTCTAAGGAAATAGAAATAGAATTTGAAACTTTAAAAGAAATAGAAGAATATAATCAATTAAAAGTTTTAAATGCATTTAAAAAGCAAAAATTATCTGCTACTGATTTTTCTTGGACAACAGGATATGGATACGGTGACTTTGGAAGAGAGAAATTAGAAAGGATATATTGCGACATCTTTAAAGCAAAAGATGCTATAGTAAGGCAAGAAATAACATGTGGAACTCATGCAATATCTTTAGCATTGCAAGGTAATTTATTACCAGGAGACGAGTTTATTTATATAACTGGAACTCCTTATGACACACTTTTAAAGGTTATAGGTATTAGTGGAGATGAAAAGGGAACACTACTTGATTATGGAATAAAGTATGATAAAGTTGATTTAGTAAATAATGAAATTGATGTAGAAACTGTATTATCTAAAATCAATTCAAAGACTAAATTATTAGCTATTCAAAGATCTCCTGGTTATAGTAGTAGAAGATGTATTTCAATTAGTGAATTAAAAACAGTTATTAATAAAATAAAATCAAAGTTTCCAGATATTATTATAATGATTGATAATTGCTACTGTGAATTTGTTGAAAAAAAGGAACCTCTAGAAGTTGGCGCCGACATAGTTGTAGGATCATTATTAAAAAATTTAGGTGCAGGAATCACTTTAAATGGAGGATACATAGTTTCAAACTCCAATGATATTATAGAATCTATTTCGAATAGACTTACTTCTCCAGGTCTTGGAAAGCATGTAGGTGTAAGTTTTGGTACTACAAGAGCAATTATTCAAGGATTATACTTTGCGCCTCATATAGTTTTAGAAGCAGTAAAAAGTGCAATATTAGTATCATATATTTTTGAAAAGTTAGGATATAAAACAATTCCTAAATATAATGAAAAAAGAAGTGATATTATTCAAGTAATTACTTTAAATGATGAGAATAAAGTTATAGATTTTTGCAGAGCTATACAAGAATTTTGTTGTGTAGATAGCCACGTTGTTCCCTATCCATGGGATATGCCAGGATATTCTGATAAAGTTATTATGGCTTCAGGAAGCTTTATAGATGGTTCAAGTATTGAATTGAGTGCAGATGGACCTCTAAGAGAACCTTATAATGTGTATTATCAAGGTGGTTTAAATTTTTATCAAACTAAAATAGCACTAATTAATGTATTAAATACTTTTTATGATAAAAAATACATAAATTTATAAAACTTTTAGAAATATTTTTAAGAATTAGCGTATTTTAAAAAAAATTATGGTATAATAGTTATAGTTTTACACTTTTTACAAAAAAACTATAGCTATTAAATAATAAGATATTGGAGTGAATGTTTTGAAATGTTTATCTAAGGAAAAAATAAACATTGTAATGGAAAAATTAGAAAAATTATATCCTGATGCAAAACCAGAACTTAATTTTTCTAACAGTTTCGAGCTGCTGATAGCAACTATTTTATCTGCTCAATGTACTGATGTAAGAGTTAATAAGGTTACTGAAAAATTATTCAAGGATTTTAAGACTCCAGAAGAATTTTTAACTTTAGATGTTGATGGTTTGTCTAAATATATACATAGTTGTGGTTTTTATAATTCAAAAAGTAAAAATATTTTAGAAACTTGTAGAATTTTAGTTGAAAAATATAATTCTATAGTTCCAAGTGATATGGAATCATTAACTTCATTACCAGGAGTTGGAAGAAAAACTGCAAATGTAGTTAGATCTTGTGCTTTTGGTATTCCTTCTCTTGCTGTAGATACTCATGTGTTTAGAGTTACAAATAGAATAGGAATTATAAATGAAGGTAATGTTTTAGATTCTGAATTTGCATTAATGAAGAAGCTAAAGAAAAATACATGGAATAAAGCACATCATTTATTTATTTTTCATGGAAGAAGATTATGTAAATCAAGAAAACCAGATTGTAAAAATTGCATAATAAATTCCGAATGTTTATACTTTAAGAATTTATAGGAGGATATATGAAAAGATATATAAAAATATTTGCTGTATTAGGAATATTTTTAATAGTAACAATATCGGGTTATTTTTTGCTTAATAGAAATCCATTAAGTAATGCTACAGGACATACTAAAAATTTAAAGAAAGAAGAACTTTTAACATATGATAAATTCTATGAAGGAATTTATATTAATAATATTGATTTAAAAGATTTAACTAAAGAAGAAGCTTTAAATAAAATAAAACAAAGTTTAGAAATGGGTAGCGAGTTCACTTTAAAACATGGTAATTATGAAAAGAAGTTTCTTCCTAAAGATATTGACTTTTCATATAATTATGAAAATTTAGTTAATGAAGCTTTTAATATAGGTAGGTCAGGATCCGATGATGAAAGGATTGAAACTTTAAAAAATTTGATAAAAAATCCTAAAAAGTTTGATGTTAAGTCTACTTTTGATTTATCAAAATTAAATAGCATTATTACCGAAGTTTCTGAAAAAATAAATTCTGAACCAATAGATGAAAAATTTTCTTTTTCTGAAGGAAAAATATCAGTTGTGGATGGTAAAGTTGGATTAAAAGTTGAGAGTGAAAAAATATTGGATAATTTTAATACAGTTCCTGTGAAATTTGATTTAGAAATACCAACTATTGTTACAGAATATAAAAAGATTGATAAAACATTGTTATCATCAATCAAAGGTGTAATAGGAGAAGCAACTACTAAATTTGATAATCAGCCTAATAGAAATAATAATATAAAAATCGC
This sequence comes from Parvimonas sp. D2, assembly GCF_035282635.1. NCBI lineage: Bacteria > Bacillati > Bacillota > Tissierellia > Tissierellales > Peptoniphilaceae > Parvimonas > Parvimonas sp. D2. The sequence goes on along the minus strand of NZ_JAYKBO010000001.1, from coordinate 110,556 downwards.
AGCAAATAAAATTAATGAATTTGTAGTAAATCCAGGAGAAACATTCTCTTTTTCAAAAGAGTTAGGGGAAGTATCTAAAAATACAGGTTATAAGCCTGCAGGAACATTTATTAATAGTAAGATAGTAGATTCTATAGGAGGAGGAATTTGCCAAGTTAGTTCTACCTTATATCAAGCGTTAGTTAAATCTGATTTAAAAATAGTTGAACGAAATCAACATTCAATGAGGGTACCTTATTGTACTATTGGTTTAGATGCAATGTACTATGAAGGTTCTAGTGATTTGAAATTTCAAAATACATTTGATTTTCCTATAGTTATAACTAGTTATGTTTCAAATGGGGAAATAACTTTTAGAATATTGGGTGATACAGATAAGAAAAATTATGATATTAAACTATTTACTACTGATGTTTCTCGAATTCCAATGCCTATAGAGGAAGTTCCGGATCCAAGTTTACCAGAAGGAAAGAAAGTTGTAGTTGAAAAGGGATTTCCAGGTTATAGGGGCTCATCATATAAACAAAAAGGAAATGAAAAAGCAGAATTATTAAATAGTGATTATTACAAACCAAAAAAGCAAATTGTTAAAGTAGGAACAAAAAAAGAAGTAAAAGAAACTATCGAAAAAGAAAAAAATGATTAATAATGAGCAAAAATATAGATATTTTTAATGCAATATGTTATAATACTTTTTGGATTATTTATTAAAATAGGAGGAATAATAATGATTTCAGCAGGAGATTTTAGAAAAGGTACTACATTTGAAATGGATGGAGATGTATACCAAATTATAGATTTTCAACATGTAAAACCTGGAAAAGGTGCTGCTTTTGTAAGAACTAAGATAAAATCAGTAAAAAATGGTGGTTCTAGAGAAATGACTTTTAACCCAAATGATAAATATGAAGTTGCAAAAATTGAAACTAAAGAGATGCAATATTTATATTCAGACGGTGAGTTATATTACTTTATGGATACAGAAACTTATGAACAATTACCATTGAACTTTGATGTTGTAGAAGATGCTCTACTATATTTAAGAGAAAATGACAATGCTACAATAAGATTTCATGATGGAAAAGCATTTAATGTTAGTGCACCAAATTTTGTAGAACTTGAAGTTGTAGAAACTGAACCTGGTGTTAAGGGTGATTCAGCAACTGGTGCAAACAAACCTGCCAAAGTTGAAACAGGAGCAGTTATAACAGTACCTTTATTTATAAATAATGGTGATAAAATAAAAATTGATACTAGAACAAATGAATATCTTTCAAGAGTTTAATAAAAAAGACAAGTAATGAACTTGTCTTTTTTGATTCAATAATATTATATTTTTAACTTTGAAATAGGGTTTTTTGAAATTCCTTTTTTTATATCGTCATCATCCAAGTGGGTATATATCTGTGTTGTAGCTACACTTGTATGACCTAAAATACTCTGAATAGTTCTAATATCTACATCTCCATATTTATACATAAGTGTTGCTGCTGTATGCCTTAATTTATGAGGAGTGTAAATTTTGGGATTCAGTCCAGCAAATTCAATATATTTTTTTAATCTTAATTGAATAGATCTATTTGAAATTCTTTTTTTATGTGAACTTAAGAATAGGGCATTTGTATCTTTTGTTACAGGCCTAAGTTTTAAGTAACTTTTTATTGCATAAATACAATTTTCATTTAGAAAAACAGTTCTTTCCTTATCACCTTTTCCAATAACAGTTAATTTATCATCTTTAATAGATTCTATATTTATACCAGTTAGTTCAGAAATTCTTAGACCACATGTTAAGAAAATTAATATTATACATAAATCTCTTGCTCTGTTAAACTCATTATTTTCACCTTTTATAGAATTAATAACTTTTTCTGATTCAGATAAAGTCAAATATACAGGATTTCTTTTTTGTAACTTTGGTAATTCTAATTTTTCTGAAGGGTTTTTATCAATTAATTCAACAGTATTATGCAAGTATTTAAACCATGATTTTATAGCAGATATTTTTCTTGCTTTAGTTTTAGTAGAATCATTAAAGTATGAATCGCAAAAAGAAATATATGCATGTAAATCGGTTATATCAATATCTAATATATCACGTTTGTTAATTGATAAAATACAAACAGAATCTATATCAGAATCTAAATTATAACCGAATAATTTTTTTCTCATAACTATAAACTTCAAAAATCTTTTTAAATCATAATAATATTCTTTAACAGTAAGGGTAGAACGTCCTTTTATAGTTAATAAATAATTCAAGTAGTCATCTAATATAGTTGGACAATCATTAAAATGTTCCATTATAGTATCTCCTTAAAATTTTAATTATTTTTCGCAAAACTATTATTTTGCGAAAAATAAAAAATTTAAAATAAAGAAGAGACTCTAATTAAATCCCTACTCTATTTATGCATAAATTATATTATATTATTTCCAAAAAGTCAATACTACAGAAAAAAACTATTTTAAATTTTCTTTGTATAATTCTTGTAAATATAATATATCATTCATTATAGAATTATCTATATCTTCATATAATAATAATTTTTCGATATCTTCTTTAGCTTTTTTGAATCTTTTTAGTTTTAATTCCAATATTATCTTATTAAATAACAATTTTTCATCATCTATATATAGAGATAGTCCTCTTTCGAAAATTTTAAGCGATTTTTCGATTTTTTGCATTTTGTAATATAATAACCCTAGTTCTATAAAAATATTTAAAAAATCAGCGTTTAAATCCAATGATTTTTCGTAGTACTCTATAGCTTTTTCGTTTTCGTTTAATTTATTATATATATATCCAATCCAATAAGAATCTTCTTTATCTAGATTAAAATTATCAATATTTTTTAATATTTTATAACAGTCTTCAAACTTAAATCTATCTACCAGTTGTAGTAGCTCTTCAATTTTAACTTTTACAGTAATATCTTGTATTTTTTTATTGATAATATTATCAATTATTTTATTTGAATTAGTTATAGCTTTTTTATAAAATATATTAGCTTTAATATAAAATTTTTCTTTTACACATAAATCGCCATAAAGCATATTTAGTAAATAATCATCTTCATTTTTACTTTCTAAATCAGACAACAAAATTTTAATTTCATTAATTAACATATTATAATAACTATTATCATAATCTAAAATCATCAAAAGATACTTAGTATATATTTTTATAATAAAATCATCAGATATTTCTAAATTAATTAATCCTCTAATAATTAATAGATTATAAATTATTGTATCATAATTATTATCATTAAAATCAATTTTAGACTTAACAAAATCTAATAAGTTAATATTTTTTGATTTTATAAAACCATTTAAAAATTCAATATTTTCAAAATTTGAATCTATTCCATTTAACAATAAAATCCCTTCAAAAAAGTATGATAAATTAATATTTTCATTAAATTTATTATTTTTAATATTTTCTAATAAAACATTTGAACTAATTGGAAAATCGATATTTTCATAATTTTTTTCATTAATTTCAATATTTTTCACTGTAAGAAAATATACTTTATCAGAAAATTTTCTAAAATAATTATATAAATTATCCATATTCACCTACATTTTTTTAGGAGTATCCATACCTAAAAGTCCTAATCCAATCTCAATAAGTAATCTTGTACAATATGTTAATATAAGCCTAAATTCTTTAACACTATCTTCTTGATTACTTATATGACAAGAATTATAAAATTTATTAAATAATTTTGCAACTTCAGTTATATATCTTGCAAGTATTGAAGGTTCATATTTCTTGGCTGAATCTAATAAAATATCTTCAAATTTATAAATTGATTTTATTAAAGATAATTCATCAATATTCATTTCGTAATTTGAAACTTTTGAAATATCAATATTATCTAATTTTAAATAAAAATCATTCTTTTCTAATATACTATTAGCTCTTGCAGCGGAATATTGAACATACGGGCCTGTTTCTCCTTCGAAATTAAGAACATTATTCCAATCAAAAGAATAATCTTTAATTCTAGTATTGAATAGTTCTTGAAATATTACAGCACCAATTCCTACTTCTTTAGCAATTTCTTCTTTGTTTTCGAGAGAACTGTTTCTCTCATTTATAATTTCTAGAGTTTTTTCTACACTTTTTTCAAGCACATCATTTAAGAATATAACATTTCCTTCTCTTGTGCTTAGTTTTGCAGAAGTTCCTAAAAAATTATCTTTTACACTTACCATACCAAATGAAACATGAATACAATCTTTAGCCCATTCATATCCCATTTCTTCTAAAACAGCTTTTAATTGTTGAAAATGTAATTTTTGCTGAGTTGCAACTACATAAATATTTTTATAAAAATTATAATCTTTTTTTCTAGTTAATGCAGTTGCAATATCTCTTGTTATATAAGTACTGGAAGAGTTACTTTTTAAAATCAAAGCAGGTGGTAAATCATATTTATCTAGATTAACAATTTTACATCCATCACTTTCAACTAATAAATTTTTGTCTTCAAGTTCTTTAACAACATCATCAATAAACTGAGAATGATAAGCTTCACCTCTGTATGAGTCGAATTTAACTTTTAATTTATCGTAAACTTTTTGAAATTCCATTAAACTAATGTCTTTAAACCAATTCCAAAGTCTAACGGACTCTTCATCTCCATTTTCTAATTTATTAAAATAATTTCTAGCAGTTTCTAACATTTTTTCATCAGTTTTGCATAGATTATTAAAATCGACATACAATTTTAATAATTGATTTATAGGGTCAGCATTTATCTCTTCATCATTCCCCCACAATTTATATGCAGCAATTATTTTTCCAAACTGGGTTCCATAATCTCCAAGATGATTTACACCAACTGTATTATATCCTAGAAAATTATATATGTTTTTAATTACATTTCCAATTAATGTACTTCTTATATGTCCAATATGAAATGGTTTAGCTATATTTGTTGAAGAATAGTCAATAACAATAGTTTTATCTAAATTATCTTGTGAAGATCCATATTTTTCTTTTTTATCAAATATTTCTTTTATAACATTTTTAGAAAATTCTGAGTTTCTAACAAAGAAATTAATATAAGGTCCAACATTTTTTACATTTGAGAATATACTATCATCTATATTAATTCTATTTACCAATCCTTCAGAAATTATATTTGGTGCTTTTCTTAAAGTTTTAGATAATTTAAAACATGGAAATGAGAAGTCTCCCATTTCTGGATTAGGAGGAATTTCTATCAATTCTCTAATTTCTTCTTTATTTAAATTTATATCTAAATCAAAAATAGTATCTATAACTATATCCTTAAAGTTTATCATAATTTTCTCCTATTTTAGTTTTACAATAGTAGCTCCATCGCCACCTTCATTAAATTTAGCAAAGCTAAAAGACTTAACCAATTTATGTTTTCTCAAAAAATCTGAAATATTATTTCTTAAAACTCCAGTTCCCTTACCATGAACAATTGTTACTTCATTTAAATTAGCTATAAAAGAATCATCTAAAAATTTATCAATTTCATAAATTGCATCTTCTGTATTATATCCTCTTACATCTATCTTATTATTATACATTTTATCACTCTTAATAAAAGTAGCTTTAGAATGAGATATTTTTTCTTTAGAATTATCAATAACTTTTTCAATTCTAATAATATCACTAATATTTGCATTTACTTTTAAAATACCTATTTTAACTTGTAAATTTCCATTTTTATCTGGTAATGTCTGTACATATCCGTTTTCATTTAAACTTAGAACTTTAACTTCTTCACCTAACATTAAAGGTTCATTTAATATATTAGATTCAGTTTCTTTTTTAATCATTTTAGAATGATTAATTTTATCCATTTTCTTTAATATTTCTTCAGAGATTTTTTTTAATTTAGCAGATTGTTCTTTTGATCTTGCTTTGTTTATATGATTAATTGTTTCTTTGCAAAATTTTTCAGTTTCATATATTGAATTTTCAATATATTCTTCTAATTTTTTTATCTTTTTTTCTTTTTGTTTATTAAATTTCTCAAGCTTTTCTTCATATTCTTCTTTAATTTTCTTGTTAAAATTTAATAACTCTCTTTGCTCAATAATAAGCTCTTCATATTCTTTACGTCTACTATCAACACTACTAACTAACTTATCAAAAGATAACTCATTATTGGATATAAACTTTTTAGCATTAACAATAAAGCTTTCGTTAAGTCCTAATTTTTTAGAAATCTCAAACGCATTTGATTTTCCAGAAATGCCAATGATTAATTTGTAAGTGGGTTCTAGCTTTTCAACATCAAATTCCATTGCGGCATTTTGAACATTTTCAGTTGATATTGCATACATCTTTAATTGACTATAATGAGTTGTTGCAATAGTTCTAATATTCTTTTCTAAAAAATAATTTAGTATGGCAATTGAAAGACCTGAACCTTCTTCCGGATCTGTCCCGGATCCTAGCTCATCAAATAAAACCAAGGAATTTTCTTTTGCTCTGTTTATTATTTCAATTATATTTTTCATATGAGATGAAAATGTGCTTAAGGATTGTTCTATACTTTGTTCATCACCAATATCTGCAAATAATTCATCAAATACAGCTACTTCTGAATTATCAGCACAAGGTAACATAAGTCCGTATTGAGTCATCAAAGTTAAAATACCAACAGTTTTTAATGTAACAGTCTTACCACCAGTGTTTGGTCCTGTAATTACTAAAGTATTAAAACTATTTCCAAGAGAAATATCAATTGGAACTACTCTATCTTTATCAATTAGAGGGTGTCTAGCCGATTTTAATGAAATTATGCCTTTATTATTTATTATAGGTTTAATAGCTTCCATATCGTATGCCAATTTTCCTCTTGAAAATATAAAATCTATATTGGCAATTACATTTAAGTTTGAAATTAATTCAGGTAAAATTTCTAAAACTCGTTTAGAAAATTCTATTAAAATTCTTTCAATTTCTTTTTCTTCATCAATTTCTAACTTTTTTAAATCATTATTTAAATCAACTACAAACATAGGTTCTATAAAAACTGTTTGACCTGATGCAGATTGATCGTGGACAATACCTTTAAAAGAATTTTTAAATTCACTTCTTACAGGGACTACATATCTGCCATCTCTTAAAGTATATAGATTATCCATCAACTTATCAGATGTTGAAATCAGTTGATTTAGTCTATCTCTAATCAAATCATTTTTTGATTTTATCATCTTTCTTATTCTTTTTAAATCAGGACTTGCATCATCAGAAATTTCATCTTCAGATATTATAGAGATTTCTATATCTTTTTCTAATTGAGCAGCTATGTTTAATAAATTTATAAGTCCAAAAATATTTTTAAATTCAGAGGATTCTTCTTCAGAAATTATATTTTTTAAAAATCTTGAAGTATTGAGAAGCTTCCAAACTTCTAAAAGTTTTCTAAGAGAAAAATATTGTCCTATTTCTAAAAGCTTAAAATCTTCTTCCAAGTCATCAATATTAGAAATTCCCGGTAATCTATGTTTTATTATAAATCTATAAGCTTCATCTGTTTCATCTAATAGTCTTTGTACTTCTATTAAATTTGATGAAATTTCTGAATTTTTAATAGTTTTTTTTCCTATTATACTTTGAGAACGATTCAATAACATATTTATAATTTTATAAAATTCTAAAGTTTTTAACACTTTATAGTTCATTATAATTATTTTTTCTCCATTTTTATAATTTTTTCAATATATTCATTTTTAATATTAACAATTTCATTTTGTAATTCTATTATTTTCTCATTTTTTTGTTTTAATTCATAAAAATTATCATATGAAATTTTTTCAATATTTTCATACCTTTTTTCAAGAGAATTTATTGTACGAGTTAAAACATTATTCTTATCTGTTAGATCTTCTACTATTTTTTTTAGTTCTTCCTTTTCTTTTTCAATTTTTTGACTATTTTTAATAAATTCTTCTTGCTTTTTTACAGGAAATTCACTATCTTCAGTTAATAAGTTAATTTCTTTTTTTAAGTCAAAATAATCGCTTGAAATATTTAGTGCGACTAATGTAGCAGCCATAGTAGGGTTTAATAAATAATTTTGCGATGTAATTTTCTTTATTTCCTCATCAACATAATTTGCTATTTCTTCTACTTCTTTATTACTTTTTTCTCCAATAATTGTATAAGTAGTTCCCGCAATATTGACTTTTATTTTATTAGTTTCCATATTAATCTCCTAGTTAAAATCTTAAATAAGCTCCTAATTTTTCTTTTAAATCAGATAACATTCTATCAATTACACAATTTATATCTTCATCAACTAAAGTTTTGTCTTGTGATTGGAAGGTTAGTTTGTAAGCCATTGATTTTTTACTATTTTCAATTTGATTACCAGTGTAAATATCAAATAGTTCAACATCTTTTAAAATATTACTTGAATTATCTCTAAATATTTTTTCAATGCTGCCACTATCTACATCTTTATCAACTATTATGGCTAAATCTCTTTTAACATCAGGATATTTAATTAATGGCTCATATATTTTTATTAAACTTACTTTATCTCTTATTTTTTCAATATCAATTTCACAGACAAATATATTTTTCTTTATAGAAAAGTTCTTACAAACATCATAAGATATTTGTCCTATTTCTCCAATTTTTTCTTCATTTACTAATATATCAGCACTTACACCAGGATGAAAATAGTCTATAGAACTATTTTTTTTGAATTCTAAGTCTTTAATGTTCAAAATATTAAATAAATTTACAACAATATCTTTAATATAATAAAAATCATATTTTCCATAACAACCTATAACCAATTTTTTCTTTTCTACTGGCACTTTGTCATTGGTAATATTGTGAAATGTATTACCTAATTCGTAGACTAATAAATTTTCATTTTTATAATTCAAATTCTTAGCTAAAACATCAATTACATTTGGAATTAAAGATTTTCTCATAATACTAAATTCTTCTCCTAATGGATTTAAAATCTTTACTGTATTTTGAGTACTCATTTTTGCTTTTCCAATAATATTACCACCAATAAAAGAATAAGTTGTAATTTCATATAATCCCAAATTTAATAAAATATTTTTTATCTTATCCTCAAGTATTCTTTTTCTGCTTTTTCTACCTATTGTATTAGGTGCTAAAATAGGTGTAGGCTTAAGATTTGAGAATCCATATAGTCTACCTATTTCTTCAACAATATCTTCCTGAATAGCTAAATCTGTTCTGAAATAAGGGATAGTACAAATTATAGTATTATTTTCAATTTCTGTATTAATTTCTAATAAATTTAAATAGTTTATAATTTCAGAATTTCTAATCTCAACACCTAGTAATTTTTTTACTAAATTAGGATTAAATTCTATTATTTTTGTAACTGTTTTTTCATTATTTACATCAAATACTGAGTCAATTTTACATTCAATGTTTTTTTCTAGTAAATATAAAAACCTTGATAAAACATTCATAGTATGTTCTGAAGTTAATCCCTTTTCATATCTTATAGATGCTTCAGATTTTAAACCTAATCTTTTTGATGTAGATTTAATAGCTTTTTTTGTAAAATAAGCAGATTCAATAAAAATATTTTTAGTATTTTCATCAATTTCAGAATTTTTTAAACCCATAACACCCGCAATAGCAATAGGTTTTACATCATCACATATCAACATATCTTCGCTTGAAAGAATTCTTTCAACATCATCTAGAGTTACTACTTTTTCTCCTTCAAAGGCGTTTCTAATAGAAATATTACCTTCTAATTTATCTAAATCAAAAGCATGTAATGGTTGACCTAATTCTAGCATCAAAAAATTAGTTAAATCTACAATATTGTTTACAGGTCTTATACCAGAATTCAATAGATAATTTTGAATTTTTCTATCTGATTCCTCTATCTTTACATTTTTTACAATACTAGCAGAATATCTTCTACAATTTTCTGAATTAATATTAATATTTAATGAACTTTTATTTTCTATTTCTTTAGTATCCATAAGATTTACTGGATTTAATTTTTCATTAAAGCTTGCTGCAATTTCACGAGCCATACCAACAATTGATAAACAGTCAGGTCTATTTGGAGTTATTTCAAATTCTACAACAGTATCATCTAAATCTAGAATTTCTCTAATATCAGTTCCAAGAACTATATTTTCATCAAAAATTTTAAGAACACCGTCTTTATATTCTTTAGGAATAACAGAATCAGGATATCCTAATTCTTTGTAACTACAAAACATACCTTGAGAAATTTCTCCAGCAAGTTTTGCTTCCTTGATTTGTGTATTATCAGCAAGTGTAGAGTTAACTTTAGCAACTGGTACATGATCAAATTGTTGTAAATTTTGTGCAGCAGTAACAATTTGAACTATTTCATTTCCCAAATCAACTTTAGTAATCCATAATTTATTTGAATTTTCATGTCTGTAAATATCTATAATTTTACCAACTACAATATTATCAATTTTAGTGCCTAATTTTATAATAGATTCAACATGTGATCCTGTAAGTGTTACCTTATCACATATATTCATTATATTATCATTTATATCAACATATTCTTTTGCCCATTTAATTGGTAATAACATATAATCCCCCTTAAAATTGTTCTAAAAACCTCTTATCATTATCATATAATAATCTAATATTATTTATTTTATGCTTAACCATTGTAATTCTATCAATTCCCATTCCAAAGGCAAACCCAGAATATTTTTTCGAATCAATACCACATGCTTCTAATACATTAGGATGAACCATTCCACATCCTAGTAATTCCATACTCCATCCAGTCCCATTACAAACTGGACATCCCTTACCCTTGCAATTAAAACAAGAAACATCTACTTCAGCACTAGGTTCAGTAAATGGAAAATAATGTGGTCTGTATCTTGTTTTCATATCTTCTCCAAAAAATTCTTTAATAAAAGTATTAAGAGTATCAATTAAGTTACTCATATTTATATTTTCATCTACTACTAGTCCTTCAATTTGATGGAACATTGGTGAATGAGTATCATCAACTTCATCAAATCTAAATGTTCTACCAGCTGATACCATTTTTATAGGTGGTTTTGTTGTCATCATAGTTCTAATTTGAACAGGAGATGTATGAGTTCTAAGTAACAAATCCTTATCAATGTAGAATGTATCTGACATTTCTCTTGATGGATGATCCATTGGAGAATTTAGTTTATTAAAATTATTTTCAACAGTTTCAATTTCAGGGCCATCAATTACCGAAAAACCCATTGAAATGAAAAAATTCTCTAACTCTTCCATAGTATTATTTAAAGGGTGTCTATGACCTATGTAAATAAGTTTTTTATTTATTGTAACATCAATAGTTTCTTTTTTAATTCTTTTTTCTAATTCTATTTTATTAAAACTTTCAATTTTTTCATTTATTATACTATCAATTTCCTGTTTTGTTACATTTATAAGTTCTCCTATTTTTGGTCTTTCTTCTTTTGAAACATTTGCCATATTTCTAAGAATACTAGTAAATTCACCTTTTTTTCCTAAATATTTAATTCTAAGTTCTTCTAAGGTGTTTTTATCCACTGAATTTTTAATTTCACTTAAAATTTTTTCTCTTAAATTACTAATCAAATCTTTCATATTTATCTCCTATTTAACCTTGTATTTTTTTATAATAATAGCCTTCTCCCCATTTAGTTTGAATATAGGTAACATCACCCATATTTATTTTTTCTCTTAATCTTCTAATATGAACATCTATTTTTCTGTAATCACTAACACGTTCTTCTTTCCAAACTGTTCTAGCAATATCTTCTCTACTAAAAATTTTTTCAGGATTAATAGCCATTATATATAAAATATCAAATTCTTTTCCAGTTAAATCAACCTCTTCACCTTTAAGCTTAACAGTTCTTCCTACTATATTAAACTCTAAGTCATCAGCAAATATTAAGTTATCAATATCTGTTCTTCTTTGACCAAATCTTCTCATTATAGCTCTAATTCTTGCTTTTAATTCAAGAATATTAAATGGATAAATTAAATAATCATCAGCTCCATATTCAAAAATTAAAATTTTTTGCATATCATCCTTTAAAGTAGTAGTGACAATAGTAGGAATATCACAAAATTCATTTAACTTTCTTTTAAGGTCTAATCCTGTACCATCCTTAAAATTCATATCCATAATAATCATATCAAAATTTTTCTGATCAGCTAAAATAATAGTATCTTCGATATTATTAGAATTAGTTATTTCATAATTTTCATCTTCCGTCATCGAATACATTAAATCATTTATTTGTGAATCCGTAGGTAAAGCCATTAATATTTTTAATTTCATAATCTTCTCCTATTTCACCAATATTCTTTCATTATCTTTTCTTAAAGTTATCTTTTCTTTATCTAAAAATTCAAGTAATTCCATAGTGGATTTTCTATTAGAATTTAATAAATCTCTCGCATCTGAGACAGAAATAGTTCCATTTCTTATTATAAATTCTCTAATCATATTTACAGCTAAATCATAATTTTCTCTGAGCATATAACCTGAATCCAATTTTATAACCTCTTTATTACTTATCAAATACAAAATAAGTTCCTTAAAATGTTCAATGTTCATATCTAAATTAAAATCTTCAAAATTTATAATTAAAAATTTATTTGAATTAAATGTATTTTTTATCATTTGAAGATTTTTAAAATCTGTATCATCTAGTGAAACATTAAAATCAAAAGTAGAAACATATTCATCTAAAACTTTGAATTTATCAGAAATTAAGTAATTCATAAATTCATTTTTTGTTTTTCCACTTAAAGAATCAAAAAATTTTGATTTAATAGTTTCTTTTGAAACTCCAATTCTCTTAGGATATTTTTCTTGAAAATTCTCTATAAATTTAGTTATATTTTTAATTAACTTTTTAATAAATCTATCTGATAAAATTAGTCTATCAGAATTATTTCCAAATGAAACAACTCTATTTTCTTCAATTAATTCGTCAATCAACTTCGAAATATTTTTAGATGAATCTGATAAAAAATTGTAATAATTTTTTTCTATATAGAATTTTTCACTAAATCTATCTATGTAATTATATATATATTCTTTGAAATTACAATTATCAAGATTTTTAATTTTTTCTATATCATAACTATTAAATCTTTTTTTCTTAGTAGCGTTTGGATCAATAATATATCCTCCACCAATAGTATATAGTGGTGAAAATAATCTTAATATAAATCTATCATTTCTTTTACTAATGATAGGTTCTTCCAATCTTAATTGAACTATATATTCTTTATTTGATTCTAACACGTCATTTTCTAATAAGATTGCTCTACATAAAACTTCACTGGAACCTAAATATAAATGAAATCTTGTTCTATTAGTAATTTCAAAAGGTAAATTAATTGTCTTTAATTTTACATCTATAATACTACTCTCAGTAAAAGTGTTATTAGGAACCAGTACTGAACCCTTTGGCACATCTTCTTTTTTGATATTTGCAAGATTTACAGCAACACGTTGACCAGAATAAGCCGAATTAACATTATTGTCATGTACTTGTAAATTTCTAACCTTTGTTATTTTGTTTGAAGGATAAATTAGAATTTCATCATCAAGATTCAGTGTTCCTGATATTAATGTTCCTGTAACAACAGTCCCAAATCCCGTTATTGAGAATGATCTATCAACATATAATCTTGGATTTGAATTTAAATCTTTTTCAGGTAAAGTATCTACAATTCTAATTATTTCATCTTTTAGTTTATCAATTCCAATTTTTTCAGTTGATGATACTTCTATTATTTTAGCATCTTCTAAAAATGTTCCAGAAACTTCATCAGCTATATCTAATTTAACAAGTTCAATCCAATCTTTATCAACTAAATCGCATTTTGTTAAAGCAATAATTCCATTTTTTATACCTATTAAATTTAGAATATCTAAATGTTCCTTAGTTTGAGCCATGATTCCTTCATCAGCAGCTACAACTAAAATTATCATATCCATTCCACAAACGCCGGATAACATATTTTTTATAAACTTTTCATGACCAGGAACGTCAATAATTCCTACTCTAAGTTCATCATTTAAATCAAAATGAGTAAATCCTAATTCAATAGATATACCTCTTTTTTGTTCTTCTTTTAATCTATCTGTATTTCTCCCGGTTAATGCTCTTATTAAAGTTGTTTTACCATGATCTATATGTCCAGCTGTTCCTACGATAATATTTTTCTTATTATCCATATTATTCTCCTATTAACGAATTTAATGCATCTTTAATTATACAAAATTCATTTTCAAAAATTGTTCTCACATCAAAAATTAAATTTCCTTTATAAATTCTTGTAATTATTGGAATTTTATTACTTCTTAACTTTTCTTCTAATTCATTTTCTGTAAATGATTTTGAAATTACTTTTATAGCCTTAGATGGTAATTTTTGAGTTGGAAGTGAACCTGCACCAACTTCTGAATCGATATCTATAATTTCATAAGAAAATTCGTTATTTTCTCCCAAATATTCGATAAGTTTTTGGGCTTTATCGTACAGTTTCTCAATTTTTATAGTTAACATATTTAATGTTGGTATCTTTGAAATAGCTAATTCTTCGTCAATATAATATGAAAATACAGCTTCTAATGCTGACAAAGTAAATTTATCAACTCTTAAAGCTCTAGTTAATTGATTTTTTTTCATTTTTTCAATATATTCTTTTTTACCAACAATAATACCTGCTTGAACCCCACCAAGCAATTTATCTCCACTGAAACTTACAATATCAACACCATTTTTAATACATTCTTGGACAGTCGGTTCATGAGATAACCCATATTTAGATAAATCTATAAGAACTCCAGAACCTAAGTCTTCAATAATAGGAATATTATATTTTTCTTTTAAGCTATTTAATTCAAATGAAGACACAGCTTCAGTAAATCCTAAAATTTTAAAATTACTTTGATGAACTTTAAACAGTGCTGCTGTATTTTCATCAATGGCATTTTCATAATCTTTAAGATGCGTTTTATTGGTTGTCCCTATTTCTTTTAGTTCTGCTCCACTTTCTCTACAAACATCAGGAATTCTAAATGATCCACCAATTTCAACAAGCTCACTTCTACTTGTAATTACATTCTTTCCTTTTGCTATTGTAGATAGAATCAACATAACTGCCGCAGCATTATTATTTACAACCATACAGTCTTCTGCCCCGGTAATTTTTTTTATAATTTCACTTAAATGAGAATATCTCGATCCACGTTCTCCTTTTTCTAAATTATATTCAAGATTAGAATATCCGATTGAAACTTTTTTAATATTTTCAAAAATTTCATTATTTAAAACAGATCTTCCTAAATTAGTATGAATAACAACTCCTGATGCATTAACAACATTTCTTAAACTGAATGTTTTTTTGTTCATTAAATTATCTTTAATGTTATCAATTAGATTTTCAATCTTATTTGATATAATATTTTTATCATATCCATTAGAAATATTATTTCGAATATTATCTAGTTCTTCATGAATTGATTCCATAACTAAATTTTTTGAATTTTTATCTAATAAATCTTTTATTACATCATTATCTAATATTTGATCAACTTTAGGTATCATTTTGTATAAATTCATAGTCTTCTCCACTTTAAAATTACTTAATTATATTATTATTTTATTATTAAATATTTTTCTTTTTTTTCTACAACTTTACCAACAACAGCAAATTTTGTTGGAATACCTCTTAAATTATTTAGAATATCTACTACTTCGTTTTCAGGAACTGTAATTAGAAGTCCACCTGATGTTTCAGGATTAAACATTACATTTAAAAGAGATTCATCTATTTCTTTTTCCATCATATAGTTATTTCCAACAAATTTTTTATTATCGTAGCAACCTTTAGGAATAAGTCCAATATTAGCATAATCTATTGCACCCTTTAAAATAGGTAAGTTAGAACTATCAAGTACAAAAGTAGTATCTGATCCTTTAGCCATTTCATAACAATGGCCCATTAATCCAAATCCTGTAATATCCGTACAAGAATTAATTGTATAATTTTCTATCGATCTTTTTGCGTATTTGTTAAGAGTTTCCATAGTATGAACTGCATCTGCAATTTCTTCTTCAGTTGCAACTCCACCTTTTATAGCAGTATTTATTATTCCGAGCCCTAATGGCTTTGTTAAAATTAAAATATCACCAATTCTAGCAGAGGAATTTTTCCAAACTTTATTAGGATGAACAAAACCTGAAACACTTAACCCATATTTCGGTTCATCATCTTGAACAGTATGTCCTCCAATTAGTAAACATTCAGCTTCTTGCATTTTTTTAAGTCCACCTTTTAATATTTCTGTTAAAATCTTTGGAGGTAAACAATTTGGGAAACATACAATATTCATCGCCATAGTTGGTTCTCCACCCATTGCATAAACGTCTGAAAGAGAATTAGCAGCGGCAATTTTGCCAAAAGTATACGGATCATCAACTATAGGAGTAAAAAAGTCTAAAGTCTCAATTAATGCTAGTTCATTATTAATCTTATAAACAGCTGCATCATCAGAAGTTTCTATTCCTACAATTAAATCTTCACTTATTGAAGTGCTGTTATCCAATCCTGATAATACCTCGTCCAGAATATCTGGACCAACTTTAGCTGCTCATCCTGAAGTTTTCGCATATGAAGTTAATTTTATATCTTTTAAATTAGTATCTTTCATTATTTTCTCCTAATCTACTGTTATATCATTTTTTATTTTTTCAAAAGTTTTCTTTCCAATTCCCGAAACTTTTGTAATATCTTCAATTTTAGTAAATTTCTTTTTTTCTCTATACTCTATTATAAGTTTAGCTTTATTCTCTCCTATTCCAGTTAATTTACAAAGTTCTTCCTTACTTGCAGTATTAATATTAATTAATTTACTATTATTTTCAACGGAGCTATTATCAACATCTCTAGATTCATTGTGTGAATTTCCATTAGTTTCTCCAATTTTGAAAATATGTATTTTCATTTCATCTTTAAGTTTTGTAGCCAAATTAATTTTACTTTTTTCAGCATTTTCAGTTAATCCACCTGCTGCTTGAATTGCGTCATTAACTCTATCTCCTATTTTCATCTTATATACACCAGGATTTTTTACTTCTCCATCAATATGTACATATATTTCTGAATTTTGATCTTTATTTTCTGAAGAGTTTTCTTCATTTTGGAGTTTGCTTTCATTGTGAATATTTTCTACAGCTTTTTTCTCGTTAGTAGATGTAAAATATTTATAAGTAAATCCAAGAACAGTTAATCCTAAAAACATACATACAATTAAAATTATATCTTTTTTATTCTTTAACATAATACACCTCAATTATTGCAATTACGAAATAAAAATACATTATAATTATAACATATTATTACAAAAAAATCTATTTTTAATTAATTAAGATATAATATATTAAATAATTTTAATATATTATATAAATGTATAATATTTTCTTGCATATTATTACAAAAAAATGAGATGCAAAGAGCACCTCATTTTAAAAATTATAATATTAAAATTCACATAATCCTACTGTTCTTGGGAATGGTAATACATCTCTTATATTTTGCATTCCTGTTAAATACATTAACATTCTTTCAAATCCTAATCCATAACCTCCATGTTTTGTTCCACCAAATCTTCTTAAGTCTAAATACCAAGAATAATCATCAATATTCATATTTGAATCTTTCATTTTTTGTTCTAATATTTCAAGTCTTTCTTCTCTTTGACTTCCTCCTATTAGTTCTCCTATACCTGGAACTAACATATCTGTTGCTGCAACAGTTTTATTATCATCGTTTAATCTCATATAGAATGCTTTTATTTCTTTTGGATAATCTGTTAAAAAAACAGGACCCTTTACGATTTTTTCACAGATATATCTTTCATGTTCTGTTTTCAAATCAACTCCCCATTCAACCGGGTATTTGAAATTTTCTTTGGATGATTTTAATATTTCTATTGCTTCAGTATATGTCATAACCTTAAATTCTGAATTAACAACAGAATTTAATCTTTCGAGTAATCCATTATCTATAAAATCATTAAAAAACTTCATTTCATCAGGAGCATTTTCTAAAACGAATTTAATAATATATTTAACCATATCTTCTGATAATTTAATAACATCTTTTAAATCAGCAAAAGCTATTTCTGGTTCAATCATCCAAAATTCAGCAGCATGTCTTGTAGTATTTGAATTTTCAGCTCTAAATGTTGGTCCAAATGTATAGATATTTCTATATGCCATTGCAAATGCTTCACCTTCTAATTGACCACTAACAGTTAAATTTGTTGGTTTAGAAAAAAAGTCTTGAGTGAAATCAACTTCTCCATTATTTGTTCTAGGTAGATTGTCTATATCTAAATTTGTCACTCTAAACATTTCGCCAGCACCTTCTGCATCACTTGCAGTTATAATTGGTGTGTGTGCATAAACAAATCCTCTTTCGAAAAAGAATTTGTGTAGAGCATAGCTTAAAATTGATCTAACTCTAAAAACAGCATTAAATGTATTTGCTCTTGGTCTTAGATGTTGGATTGTTCTCAAAAATTCAAATGTGTGTCTTTTCTTTTGAAGAGGATACTTATCAGTGGACTCTCCTTCAACTACTATTTCAGAGGCATTAATTTCAAAATTTTGTTTTCCACCTAAACTTTTAACAACTTTACCTTTAACTATAATTGCGGAAGGTAATAGTAATTTTGATATAGTTTGAAAATTATCTAGTTTTGATTCAACTACAATTTGAATACTTCTGAAAGTTGTTCCATCATTAAGCTCTATAAAACCAATATTATTATTAAAACGACTATTTTTTATCCAACCTGCCACTTCAACTTCTTTGTCAATAAAATTTTTTTCATTTGCAAAAATATCTTTTAGTAAAAACATTCTATTCCTCCTTTAATTTATCAAAAAAATTTTTTTCATATCCAATATTTTTTGGGTTATAAAATTTTATATCTTTAATTTTTTCAGGTAAATATTCTTGACCTGTGACCATATTTTCATAGTCGTGAGGATACTTATATTCCTCATTTTTTTTAGATATTGATCTTGAAGTTTGTAAAAAGATAGGAACTTCTTCAAGTCCATTTTCTTTAATAAATTTTAATGCCTTATTTATAGCTAAGTATGATGAGTTGCTTTTTTCACTACATGCAAGGTAAATGGCACATTGTGATAAAATAATCCTTGCTTCAGGCATTCCTATTTTTTTTACAGATTCCGCACATGAATTTGCTAAAATCAGTGCATTTGGATTTGCATTTCCAATATCTTCTGATGCAAAGATTATCATTCTTCTTGCAATAAAATTGATATCTTCACCAGAAATTAACATTGACGCTAAATAATAAACAACAGCATCAGGATCACCTATTCTCATAGATTTTATAAAAGCAGAAATGAAATTATAATGTTTATCTGAATTTTTATCATAATATACTTTTACCTTGTCAAGAATATTCTTGATTTTATTTTCAGATATAACTTTATCTTCAGATTCAATATTGTCAATAATTAATTCAAGATAATTTAATGCCGTTCTTGCATCTCCATTTGACATTTTTATTAAATAGCTTATGCCATCTTCTGTATAGTTTATTTTTTTATTCTTTAAAATTTCATCATTTAAAATAGCATTGTCAATTATATCTTTTAAATGTTCAAAACTAAGTGCTTGTAATTCAAAAACAATAACTCTTGATAATAATGCATTATTTACTTCATAAGCAGGATTTTCTGTAGTAGCTCCAATAAATATTATATCTCCATTTTCAACGAATTCTAGTAGATAATCTTGTTGCATTTTATTGAATCTATGTATCTCATCTATAAATAATATAGTTCTTTTATTATACATTGATAAATTATCTTTTGCAAGTTCAATTATTTCTTTAATCTCCTTTGTTCCAGATGTAACTGCAGAAATTTTTACAAAATAATTATCAGTAGTACTAGAAATAATATTTGCAAGTGATGTTTTCCCAGATCCTGGTGGACCATATAATATCATTGACGAAAATCTATTATTTTTTATCATGTTTTTTAGCACAGAATTATTTTTTATTATATTATCTTGACCAATAAAAAAAGATAAATCCTTTGGTCTCATTCTTTCGGCCAATGGTTTTGATAATTTAGAAAATAAATTGTAATTCATTTTAAATAAATCCATATTTTCCTCTTTTCTATAAAATTAGTACCTCGAAAACTCGAGGTACTTAATTTTTAATATTTCTTTAATTCTTTAACTTTTGAAGCCTTACCTACTCTGTCTCTTAAGTAATATAATTTTGCACGTCTTACTTTACCACGTCTAATTACTTTTAAACTTTCAATTCTTGGTGAATGAATTGGGAATGTTCTTTCAACACCAACTCCTTGTAATACTCTTCTTACAGTAAAAGTTGCTCTTGAGCCCTTTCCTTGTTTTTTAATTACAGTTCCTTCAAAAGCTTGAACTCTTTCTCTATTTCCTTCTTTGATTTTATATCCGATAACAACTGTATCACCAACATTAAAATCAAATTTTTCTTGTCTTAATTGTTCATTTTCAATTTGTTTTATTATATCCATAATAATTCCTCCTAATATCAATGTTCTTAATTTATTTTATATAAACTAGAGGAACATCCTATTTCTTTTTTAAAATGTACTTTTCATATAAGTCAGGTCTTTTTTTCTTTGTATTTTCTAATGAAGACTCTTCTCTCCATTTTTCAATTTCTTTATGATTTCCACTAAGTAAAACTTCTGGAACTTCAATTCCATTAAAATCTCTAGGTCTTGTAAAAACGTCATATTGTAACAAGTTATTATAATGCGAATCCGTAGAAGCACTTTCTGAATTACCTAATACTCCATCAACCATTCTACAAACAGCATCCATAAGTAACATAGCAGGAATTTCTCCTCCTGTTACAACATAATCACCTACAGAAATTTCTTCATCTACAAAATTATTTATAATTCTGGAATCAATACCCTCATAATGTCCACATAGAAATATTAAATGTTCTTTTTTAGATAACTCTTTACATTTATTTTGTGTTAAAACTTCTCCCTGCGGAGATAGAAAAACAACTTTAGAATTATCCTTTTTACTAAATTTTATAGCATCAAAAACAGGTTGCACTGTCATCAACATACCTGCTCCACCACCATATATTTCATCATCAACTTTATTATGCTTGTCTTTAGAAAAATCTCTAATATTCAAAATTTCAAGTTCAATAACGCCTTTTTCAATGGCTTTACCCAAGACACCATAACTTCTTATTGAATCGATAAAATCTGGAAATAAAGTTAAAATTGTAATCTTAATCATCTAACATACCATCTATTATACTTACTTTCATTATAGATTTTTCAATATCAACATATTTTATAAACTCTTTTACTGCAGGTATATATACATCTTTTCCATTATAATCAATATCATAAACATCATTAGCCAATGTTGTCAAAACATTTTTTATTTTTCCAATAAATTTATTATCTTGATCATATACATCAACTCCTATCAGTTTATATATATAATATTCATCTTCAGGAAGTTCTAATAAATTACTTTCTTCAATGAAAAGTCCTTTATTTTTAAATTCTAACACTTGATTTATATTGTCATACTCATTAAAAGTTAACAAAGCAAGATCAGAACTCAACTCTCTGACGGATTTAATAGTAACAGGTATTTTTTTATCAATATAAAATATACAACCCGCATTAAATCTATCAGTATTGGAAGTTAATGAATAAATTTTTACAGTACCTTTTATTCCATGAACATTTATAATTTTTGCAACTTCAATAAATTCCATAATACTAATTTATTTCTATTATTACCTTTTTACCTAATTTCATTGCAGCAGATCTAACAATTGTCCTTATAGCTTTAGCAATTTTACCTTGCTTGCCTATAATTTTTCCAATATCATTTTCATCTGCCTTAATAAAAATCTTTAATACTTCTCCTTCTTCCTCAGTAGTTATAACTAATTTTTCAGGATTATCAACTAGAGATTTCACAATAAATTCAACTAATTCTTTCATATATACAGTCCTTATTTATTTTCAGAATATATGTTATTATTTTTAAATAATCTATTTACCGTATCAGTTGGTTTTGCACCATTTTTAATCCAAGCATTTACCTTTTCAGCATCAACTTTAATTTCTTTTGATTCTGTTAATGGATTGTAATATCCAATTTCCTCGATAAATTTACCATCTCTTGGTGCTCTTGAATCGGCAACAACTATTCTATAAAATGGTTTTTTCTTTGAACCCATTCTCTTTAATCTAATCTTAACTGCCATATTGTCCTCCTTAAAATTTATTTAAAAAAAGGTAAACCGAATTTGCCTTTTTTCTTAGCTCCTTTAGTCATGTCTTGCATTTTTTTCATCATTTTTTTACTATCTTTAAATTGCTTAAGCAATTTATTAAGATTTGTAATACTAGTTCCTGAACCTTTTACAATTCTTTGCTTTCTAGAATTATCAATAATATCCGGATTTTCTCTTTCTTTTTTTGTCATTGATAAAATCATTGCTTCAATTTTATCAAGCTCTTTTTCATCAATGTTAACATCTTTTAGCATTTTAGAGTTCACCCCGGGCATCATAGAAAGTAAATCTTGTAACGGTCCCATATTTCTAACCTGTTGCATTTGACTTAAAAAATCATCCAATGTAAAACTTTGCTTTCTAATTTTTTCTTCAAGTTCTTTTGTCTGCTTCAAATCAAATTGCTTCTGAACTTTATCTATTACAGATAAAATATCTCCCATTCCTAAAATTCTAGATGCCATTCTATCAGGATAAAATTGCTCTAAATCATCAAGCTTTTCACCTACACCAATAAATTTAATGGGTTTTCCTGTGATAGCCTTAATAGATAAAGCAGCTCCCCCTCTCGCGTCTCCGTCTAATTTAGTCATTATCACTCCGGTAATGTCTAATTCATTATTAAAACTTTCAGCAACATTTACAGCATCTTGTCCTGTCATAGAATCTACTACTAATAAAATTTCTATTGGACTAACTGATGATTTAATAGATTTTAATTCTTCCATAAGTACATCATCTATGTGTAGTCTACCAGCAGTGTCTAAAATAACTATATCTTTTGAATTGGAATTTGCAAATTTAATTGATTCATTTGCTATTTTAGTAACATCTTTACAATTGTCAATAGTAAATACTGGAACATCAACTGATTTACCAACAACTTGCAATTGCTTTATTGCTGCTGGTCTATAAACATCACATGCTACTAGTAGAGGTCTTTTATTTTGTTTTATAAAGTATCTCGCAAGTTTTCCAGCATGCGTAGTTTTACCTGCACCTTGCAAACCACAAAGCATAATAACAGTCGGAGGATTAGAGTCAATTTGAATTTTCTCTTCTTTTTTCCCCATAAGAGCAGTAAGTTCTTCATTTACAATTTTGATAACTTGTTGTGCAGGAGTTAAACTCTCCATAACTTCTTTACCAATTGCTCTTTCTTTCACATTATTTATAAACTGTTTAACAACTTTGAAATTTACATCAGATTCTAAAAGTGCAAGTTTAACTTCTCTCATTGCAAGGTCTACATCTTTTTCAGATAATTTTCCCTTACCTCTTAATTTATTTAATGCTCCTTGAAGTTTTTCGGATAAATTCTCAAATATCATTCCTGTCACTTCCTATAAATCATTTTCTATAATTTCATTATTTTTCTTTTGAATAATATCAAGAATACTCTGTAAAGAAGAATCTTCTATTTTTGATTTTTCAATTAATAAACTAATTTCCCTTAGACTACTATTTATTTTTTCAAATTTAGAAATTAATTTTAATTCATCTTCATAAAATCTTAATTTTTTTTCTGCTCTACTTAAAATATCTGATATACCTTGTTTAGAAATTCCATTTAATTCAGCAATTTCTCTAAGAGACAAATCTTCATTACAATATTGATCAACAACTTTATATTGCTTCTCGCTAAGAAGTTTGCCATAATAATCAAACAGAACAGCTATCTCAACTATTTTTTCCATAATCACCTCTTAAATGGGTCAAGTTTTTTTCTTGACCTTTATATTATACCATTATATACATATTTGTCAATACTTTTATTAAAAAATTTTTAAAAAAAAATTAGCGTATTTTTACAACGCTAATTTTTATTAATTAAATATTGCATTTACAAAATCTTCATCATTGTAATCTTGTAAATCATCTATTTGTTCTCCAATTCCTATTTGTTTAACCGGAATTTCCATTTCAAGTTGAATTGTGAAAACAACACCACCTTTAGCAGTTCCATCTAATTTTGTTAAAATTACACCATCTATATTTGCTGTTTCCCTAAATTCTTTAGCTTGAATAATAGCATTTTGTCCAGTTGTTGCATCAAGGACAAGTGTTGTTTCCTTATTCGCTTCAGGATATTCTCTATCTATTACCCTGGCAATCTTATTCAACTCATTCATTAAATTTTTCTTATTATGAAGTCTTCCAGCAGTGTCACAAATTAGAACATCTATATTTTTACTCTTTGCACTTTGAATTCCATCATATACAACAGATGCTGGATCAGCTCCTTCTTCATTTGAAATTATTGGAACACCTGATCTATTAGCCCATTCAGTAAGTTGTTCAGTTGCTGCTGCCCTAAAAGTATCTGCAGCAACAAGCATTACATTCTTACCTTTTGACTTGAATTTACTTGCTAATTTTCCTATAGAAGTTGTTTTTCCGACACCATTTACTCCAACAACTAATATAATAGTTGGTACACCATCTATAATATTAAAATTGTGATTTAATTCTTTTGAAGCTAACTTTGAGTTCATAAGCTCAATTAATTTGTCTTTGATTAAAGACGGTTCAGTAATTTTTTCTTTTTTAACAATTTCTTTTAAATCATCTATTAGTTCTATTGTAACATTTGCGCCAATGTCAGCAGATACTAAAATATATTCTAATTCTTCAAATAATTCTTCATCAATTTTTTTTGACATAGATAATAAGTTATCTATCTTGCTTGATAAATTATTTCTTGTGTTTGTTAAACCTTTTTTTAATCTTTCAAAAAAATTCTGTTTTTTTTCAACAACTTCTTCGGCTTCATTTTCTTCTTTTTTCTTTCCAAAAAAATTAAACATATTATTCATTCTCCTTATTAAAAGTCATAGAAACTATTTTACTAACTCCCTTTTGTTCCATAGTTACACCATAAATCATATCTGCCATTTCCATAGTAGGTTTTCTATGAGTTATCATTATAAATTGTGTTTCCGTTAAATAATTCTTCAAATACTCAACATATCTTAATATATTAGAATCATCTAATGCAGCATCAACTTCATCTAAAATACAGAACGGAGATGGTCTTGTTTCAAAAATCGCAAATAAAAGCGCTACTGCTGTTAGTGATTTTTCTCCTCCAGACATTAATGACAAAGTTTGCATCTTCTTTCCTACGGGTTTAGCTATAATATCTATTCCACAATTTAAAATGTCTTCACTGTCAAGTTCAAGTTTAGCTTCTCCACCGTTAAATAAAATTTTAAAAATATTTGAAAAATTCTCATTAATAGTTTTGAATTCATTAATAAAAGTCTTTTTCATAGTATTTTCTAATTTCAATATAAT
Organism: Parvimonas sp. D2; assembly: GCF_035282635.1. Taxonomy (NCBI): domain Bacteria; kingdom Bacillati; phylum Bacillota; class Tissierellia; order Tissierellales; family Peptoniphilaceae; genus Parvimonas; species Parvimonas sp. D2. Next base: position 84,865 of record NZ_JAYKBO010000001.1, on the reverse strand, counting down.
TTTATTTATATCTTCTATAGAATTTTGTAAATCTATCTCTTGATTTTTTTGAAATTCAAGTTCATTTTTTACCTTTTCAAACTCTTCTATGGAATCATAACTAAAAGAACCTAATTCTCTTAAATCTTCTTTTAGTCTTTTTAATTCTTCTTTAGTAAAATGCTCATTCTTATATAATTCCATTTTTCTTTCGCAATCTTCCAAAGTTAAAGAATACTCATCGCAAAGTCTATTGATTAAATTTGAAAATTGTTCTTTTAAATTTGATATCCTAAGTTCATTTTTCTCAATTTCTTTTTCTAAAGTTAAAGATTTTTCACTTAATTCAGAATATCTTTTTGAAATTTCTTCATTATCTAATATGAGCTTTTTCCTCAAATGAGTATTTGTACTAATGGAATTAGTTAATTCATCAGTCTTTAAATTAAATTCTACATTAAGTTGTTCTATCAATTCTATTTCGGATAAATTATTCTTTAGTTGTAACTCGGATTCTATTAACTCTGATTCCTTTAGCTTAAGTTTACTCTCATTAGAATTCTTATTTTCTAACAAAATATTTTTTGAATTATCTAAAATATTTATATCTCTTTCAATTGAATCTAAATTATTTATAATAATTATTTCATTTTTTTCCATTTCTAAAACAAGATTCTTCAATTTATTTATTTCTAAATTGTATTTATTAATTTCATCATCTATAAGAATACTTTTTTCCTTATAAAGAATTAACTCCTTTTCTTTATCAGAAGTAAAACCTTGATGATTTTCTTTGTAATTATCTATCTCGTCAATTTTTTCAGAAATTTTTCTTATATCAAATTCATTTAAATAGATAAGCTTTTGCAAAGAATCAATTTTTAATTTTACATCTTCTTTTTCACTTTTCAGATTATCTAATTTTTCTTTATTTGACTGTAAATCAGTTTTTACTTCAGAAACTCTATTTATATTATTCTTTAAGTTAGTTTCTAAATTTTCAATATCTGATAAAGTTTTTGCTAACTGCTGTTTCCTACCAATTATAGAAAAAGAATTTTTACTAGATTTATATCCTCCGGAGATGGAACCCCAACTATTTATAACATCACCATCTAGCGTAACTATTCTAAATTTATTTTTAAACTTGTTAGATAATTTTATTGCGATATCCATATTTTCACATATTACAGTATTCGCTAAGAAATAATCGACTATATTTCTATAATCATTATCACATGTTATTACATCATTAGCAAAAGATAATATATCAGAATCTATAATATTACTGCGTTCTTTTTTTAATAATATTTTTGAAATTGGAAAAAAATTAAGTCTTCCAATTTTATTAGCTTTAATTTTCTCAATTATTTTTTTAGCTTCTAAATCATTATGAACAACAATGCCCTGTAAATTTGAAGATAAAACAGTATCAATTGCTTTTTTATACTTCTCTTCAACAGAAATAAGTTCTCCCAAGGTCCCACAAATCATCGACTTTAACTCAGTTTCTCTATCGCAAAGTTTAAATAAATCTTGAACTGATTTACCATATCCTTCATAATTTCTAATATAATTTTTTAACATAATAATTTCTTTATTCTTATAATTTATCTCATTATTAATATTAGAAACCTGATTATTTAAAGAAATAAGTTCTTTTTCTAATTCTGATATAAGTTGTCTCTTTTCAAAAATAGTTAAATCAATATTTTGTACTTTTTGATTATTTGATTCTAAAAGCGAGTTATTCTCAGATAATTTTTTTTCTATATTTTCTTTTTCAATATTTAATTTAGTTACTTCTTCAGTATTTTCTTCAATTTTCTTTTTTATGCTATCAGTTATAATTTCATTAGCTCTTTTTTCAGTTTCTAAATCGCTGATTTTATTTTCAAGTTCCTCTTTTTCTAGGAATAATTTATCTTGAATTTGAACTTTAGAACTCAAAAGTTCTTTGCTTTTTGATAATTCGTTCTTTACCTTATTTTTGTCATCGATATAGTTTTTTAAAATCGAATTTTTTTCAGAAATTCTTTTTTCCTGTTCTGATATTTCAAGATTAATTTTTTCTAAATTATCGATATACTCCTGTTTTAATTTTAAGGATTGTTCATTATTTAATCTTATAAACTTATTTCTTTCAATTAAAACATTTTTTTTATTAGTAATATCATTTTTTTTGTTATTTATTCTATCCAATTCAGTAGAGTCTTTTTCAATAACATTAGTTATATTATTGAGTTCCTCTTTTAATGGTGAAATTTTTAATTTTACATTTTCAAATTCTTTATTTATATCAAGTAATTCTTCTTTATTGATTTCTAAATTTTCTGAAAATTTATTAAAATTACTGTTTAAATTGTTATAATCTTTATATGAAATAGAAAATTCAGCTTTTTCAATGTTCTCTAATAGAGCAATACCTTTTTTAGCCTTAGTAGATTGTCCTTTTAAAAAGCCATATCTATTTTCATTTTGAATAATTATATCTCTTAATCTTGTTAAATTATCTTTAGCTTTGAATAACTTCTTTTGTGATTCGTTTTTTTGGTATTTAATTTTTGAAATACCTGAAGCTTCTTCAAAAATGGCTCTTCTATCCTCTGACTTTCCATTTATAATTTCTTCAATTCTACCTTGACCGATTATTGAATAACCTTCTCTTCCTATACCAGTATCTAAAAATAATTCTCTAACCTCTTTCAATCTTACATTGGATTTGTTTATAAAATAATCACTTTCACCAGTTCTATATAATTTTCTTGAAATAGTTACTTCTTTAAAATCGATAGGTATTACATTATCTGAATTATCAAAAGTTATACTAACAGTTGAATAATTTTTTTTAATTTTGGTATCTGTTCCGGAAAAAATAACATCTTCCATTTTGCTACCTCTTAAGGTCTTAGCGCTTTGTTCTCCTAAAACCCATCTAACAGCATCGGCAACATTACTTTTTCCGCTCCCATTTGGTCCAATTATCGCTGTTATATTAGTCTCAAAATCTAATTTTATCTTATCAGCAAATGATTTAAAACCATTTATTTCAATGCTCTTAAGTCTCATTAATTCTCCTTAAAATATTCTTATTAAAATAATAATCTATAAAATCATTCATATAAACTATATTTTCATTAAATTTTAAAATATTTTCCTCAAATGTAAGAGTTTTTATTTTTATATTAATATTATATTTTTCTTTAAAATATTTTAAATTTGATCTTTTATTTCCAACAATTTTTGAAACTTCTGAATTGTTACATTCAATAGTAATATCATCTTTAATATCAAAAAAACACATATAATACTCTATAAAATCTCTATAAACAGAACTTTCAACAAGTTCTCTAAATGCAGGATGATATGGTCCAGCAACTATATCTACATCTTCAGAAATGTTATCACTACTCTGTAATCCAAGTCTTATAATAGGAATATTGTAATATTTAAAAATAACATAAATATATTTACACAAACAAATAGAATCTTCAAGACTCATTGGTATATATTCTTTAGAATAATAAAGTCTTTCCAATTCTGTATCTTTTATAGTAAGTGTAGGATACACTCTAACAAAATCTGGGCTTATTTTACATATTTCAAAAGCAGTGTTTACTACTGTATCTATGGCATCTCCATAGAGTCCAACCATCATTTGTAATCCTAATTTGATATTATATTTTTTTATAAGAGATGATGACTCATAAACACATTCTACATTATGACCTCTGTTATTTAAATCCAAAGTACTCTGAGTCATAGATTGGACACCTAATTCAATTGTATGAACCTTGTATTTAATTAAAATATCAAGAATTTCCTTACTAATATAATCTGGCCTTGTTGATATTCTTATAGAATTTACAAAGTCTATATCAATATAATATTTTGCTATTTCAAGGTATCTAATCATTAAATTCTTATCTAATCCTGTAAAACTGCCTCCATAAAATGCAATTTCAATAGGAATATTTTTATTCTTAAAATATGAAATATAGTTTTCTATATTTTTACGTATATCAACTTCATCAAGAACATCAACAAAATTTGTTATCTTTCTTTGATTACAAAATATACAGTCATGAGGACATCCCATATGTGGAACAAAAATTGGAATTATATTACACTTATTCACTAATAGCTCCAGTTTTTATTAATGCATCTCTGGCTGCTTGTTGTTCAGCTTGTTTTTTATTTTTTCCAGTACCATATCCCTTAACAATATCATCAACATTTACACACATATCAAATTCTTTGTCATGATCTGGACCACGTTCTGCTACTAGTGTATAATTGATTTTTGTTGAAGCATTCTTATGAAAATATTCTTGCAGATAGCTTTTATAGTCTTTTATAAAAATATTTTTATTAATTTTATAAACTACAGTGTCAAAAAAATATTTATTAGCTATTTCAATAACAACATCCATACCACCATCAAGGTATAAAGCTCCAAAAAGGGCTTCAAAAGTATCAGCTAATATACTATTTCTATCTCTTCCACCGAAATGGTCTTCACCTTTTCCTAATAAAAGATATTTACCTAAATTAAAAGTCCTTGCCGCATATGAAAAAGATTCTTCACAAACAACTTTACTTCTTATTTTAGTTAAATAACCTTCATCTGAATTTGGAAATTGGCTATATAATTCAACACTTACCACAAAACCTAAAATAACATCCCCTAAAAATTCTAATCTTTCATTAGAAACAGTAACATCTTTGCATTCATTTAAGTATGATCTATGAACAAATGCTAAGTTAAGTAAATCTAAATCCTTAAATTTATAACCAATATTTTCCATCAATTCGGATAACAATTCTTCTCTTTCTTTAGTAATCATATAATTACCTCTTATATATTATTCTCAATATATTCTACTAAGTCTCTTACAGTAACAATTGAACGAATTGTATCCTCATCTAATTCCAGATTATATTCATCTTCAATATCCATAATTACACTTAATATTTTTATAGAATCCGCTTGTAAATCCTCTCTAAATTTAGTATCTAAATTTATTTCCTTACCTTTAAACGCATTTTGTAAAAATTCTTTTATCTTTTCGAAAACCATTACTAATCTCCTTTCTCAATTTTTGCTTCAATTTTTTTATTTACGTCTTTATTTATATAATCAACCATTGAAGTTATACCAGAAACAACTGCTTTTTCATCACTACTACCATGCCCTTTAAATACAACCCTTTTTAATCCTAACATAGGACAAGCACCATACTCTTTATAATCTAAAGTTTTCTTTAATTTTATCATTGGTGACTTTATTAACATACCACCAATTTTCCCTAAAAAAGATGACATTAATGCTTTTTTCATATTAGTAAGTATAAACTTTACAGAACCTTCAATAGTCTTAAGCAAAACATTTCCATGAAATCCATCACATACTACTACATCAACTTCGCCATTAAAAATATCTCTAGATTCGATATTACCAACAAAGTTCATGTCCTCTTTTTCTAAAACAGAATATGTCTCTTTTAAAATTTTTGTACCTTTTCCGTTTTCACTGCCTATGTTTAATAATGCAACTTTTGGGATTTGTTTATTTAATGTTTCTTTAGCATAGATATTCCCCATTATTGCAAATTGCTTTAATATTTCAACAGTACACTCGATATTAGCACCAATATCTAGTAAAATCATTTTTCCTTTATTTGTTGGTAAAGTTATTGTTAGTGCAGGTCTTTCTACATTTTCCATTCTTTTTGCAATAAGAAGTCCTGAAACAAGCACAGCTCCAGTACTTCCGAAAGAAATTAATCCGTCAGCTTCCCCATTATCTAATAATTTCATTCCTAAAACTATAGAAGCATCTTTCTTTCTTCTTACTGCAAAAGTTGGTTCTTCAGTATTTAGAATATATTCTTCAGTATCGATTATTTCTAATCTATTTTTTAAATCATTATCAATATTTATTTTTTCTATTATTTTTTTTGGTCCAATAACTATAAAAGATAAATCTTTAAGGAATTTACTTGTTTCGATTACTCCATTAAAAATAGTTTCAGCTCCTTTGTCTGATCCTAATAAATCAACTATTATTTTCATAATTACCTCCAATATTAATTCAATTTAGTATATCATATTTACACATTTTATACAAATATTTTGCATTATAACCGTATTTAAAATAATTTTTTATGAAAATTTTAAAAAACATATACCATCATTTATAAAAAAGAACCCACTTCTCCATGATGTTTCAAATTGGCTGGGTAACTGGGGACCTTGTTGTGTCACAATAAAAAAACAGTAAACATAAAATTTACTGTTTTTAAAACTATTTTAGTTTTATATTATTATCAACAAAATTTATAATAATCTTTAATCGCTGCAATAAAATACTCATTATCCTCAGTATTTCTGACTGCTACTCTAATAAATTCTCTATTTTCTAAATTAATTTTTGAAGTTAAATCTTTTATAAATATATTATATTTTTCAAGCATTTTAGAACATAACTCTTTAGAATTTCCCTTTTTCAATTCAATAGTAAAATAATTGGCTTGAGATGGTATAACTCTAAATTCTTCAATTTTGTTTAATTCATTTAAAAAAATCTTTCTAGCATTTTTTATTTCAGTTAATGCATTAGCATAAACTTTTTTATATTTATCATATATTTGAAGATAATATTCTCCAAATGAATTTATATTCCAAATTGAAACATCTTTTTTAACCATAGAAATTAAATGTGAATTTGAAGTTGCAACAATCCCAAGTCGAATACCCGGAACTCCATAAGATTTTGAAATACTTTTTACAACAATAAAATCATCATATAAACTTAATAACCTATCATCTAAAAATGTAGAATTTTCTTCTTCTGCAAAATCAACAAAACTCTCGTCTAAGATAAATTTAATTTTTTTATCCTTTGCCCAATCAATTAGAGTAAAAACATCTTTCTTACAAATATAATTCCCGGTAGGATTATCGGGGTTTATTAAAACCAATGCTTCTATATCTTTGTCAAAATAAAATTCAATTATGTCTTTAGCAGTATATGAAAAATTATCATTTTTTGGAACAAATACTATTGATTTTTTGCTATTATGTCTATTAGGGTATTCCTCGAAGGTAGGCCTTATAAAACCAATATTTCCATCAATTTTTTCGATGACTGATTTTATAAGTTCAGCAGCTCCATTTCCAACAACAATATTTTCTTTCTTTATATCAAAAATTTTAGCCACAAGACTCGAATTGACATTAAGTCCTGAAGGATATTGTTCAAGAAGCACTTTAAAATTATATTTTAATTCATCTATCATTTTTTTAGGTGGAAAATATGGATTTACTAAATAACAAAAGTCCAGTAATTTAGGATATCTCCAATAACCACCATATCTTATTTGATATTTTTCAAGTTTTTCATCTCCTGTTGAAAATATTGAAGAAGCAATATCTAAATCTTGTTCATCATCAATTTCATACCATTTAATATCTTCTGATATCACTTTTGCATATATATGATTTTTACCTAAATCAATTATTGTCTTTAAAACCGCTTCGTAATAATCATTTTTTCCATTAGCACTCATATATGCTTCTAAAAAAGGAAAATAAATATTTTTTGAAAATTCTTTAGAAAATTTATAAATATTTATAGTTTTGAAATAATTATTTGCATCTTTAAAATTAAAATCTTTTCCAGGAATAAAATCTAATATTTCCTCATCCTCATTTATCTTTAAACAAGTTCCATCCATCCAACGTTCATATTTTGAAACCAAAGCTAAATTTTTTCGTTTATCTTCTAAGATTTCTGTAATCATTTTATCATCAAAAATCAAATCAGATTCAAGTAAAATACTATCTTCATTAATCATTTCATTTTTAGCAAGAAACATTGAATAAATATTGTTTGTTTTATCATAAATATCATTATTAATAAAAGTTAGTTTAGTTTTAACATTTAATGACTTTATATAATCAATAAAAAATTCACTTTTATATCCAGTAACCACAATAATATTTGAAAGTGATTTATCATCTAATATTCTAAGCATTCGCTCCATTAGGGAAATACCATTTACCTCTACCATCGACTTTGTATTATTCTCTGTTAATTTTTTTAGTCTACTTCCAAGGCCTGCTGCCAATATAACTGCTTGCATTAAAATAACTCTCCTATTTATACTTTTTAAAAACTAAAAATGATGGAAATTTTGGAATAAAAAATGTAGATTTTGGTGGTAATATACAAACCTCATTAGCCAATTCCATAAATTCCTCAGGGTCAAGAGGACAAAGTTCTATTAAAACATCATTTTTATTAAGATTTTTCTTAGCAAATAAAATTTCAGTATCTCCAATATACTTAACGTTTGAAAAATTTAAAATTCTAAAAGCTGTAGAAATTATTTGAGTATTCATTCTATATACATCATTATTCCAAAATAAATCATTCTCAGTATCTTTTAACTTTACTAGAAAAGAATCTCCTTGATATGTTATTCTAACATATCCCTTTTTCAATTCTCCATCATCAAAGACTTCTAAAAAATTATCCATAAATATCTTAGCCTTATCAAAAGAAGTAGCATCAATATCTTTAATCATTCTGTGTATAGGAGATATTGTTACTTGTGAAAAACTTAGAAAGCATGAAAAAACACTATTTTTATTTTTTAACATGGAAGATGCATACAGTCTATGATGACCATCCGCTACATACATTTGTTCAATAAATAAAAAATTTTTTAAAATTTTTTTAGCTTCATCATCAAAAAAAACATACAAATCAATATTATCAAAATGATAATCTTTTTTATACTTTTTATCAGAAATTATTTTTTCATAATCAATCTCTTCTTTATGAACAATAAAAACTGGAGCGGTTTCCGAATTATATATATGATAATTTGAAATCATCCCCTGAATTACATCTGGTAAAACTAATTCATGACACTTTATTTTCTCAGAAACATATTCTTCAATAGGTAAATCTGCAAGAATTCCATAAGAATCATAATATTTAAAAACATAAATGCATTCATTATTTCTTTCTATTATTTGAGAATTTAACTTATCTTTGCTACGTTTAGATAAGAATAAAGTATCATTATCAAAACAAATTTTACTATCATTTATTTTTGCTAAATTTATAAAATCAGAATCGTATAGATTATTAGAAATATTTATAAAACTATTTTTTAATAATTTAATTTTCATAAAAACCTCCATAAGCTAAATGATATACTATAATAAAAATTGTAATCTTTATATTAAACTAGATTTATTATATCATAATAATAGATAAAAATCATCTTGCTTTTATACTTATATAAAAAAGATGAGAAACTAATCTCATCTTTAGAATGATTTTTATTCAATTATTAAATCGTCTAACAACAATTCTTCTGAATCTTCAATTTCATCATCAACTAAATTTGTTGTTTCAATTTCTTCTGGAACATCTTTCTTTTCATATTCAATTCCATAAGATTCATATATTTTTTCCTTTATTTCTTCTAAAAATGCAGGATGTTCTTCCAAATATACTTTTGCTTTCTCTTTTCCTTGACCAAGTTTAATATCACCACAACTATACCAAGCCCCAGATTTTTTTATAATATTTTTATCAGCAGCCATATCTACTATAATTCCAAGTTTTGATATTCCTTCTCCAAAAATAATATCAAATTCACAAGTTTTAAAAGGAGGTGCCATTTTATTTTTAACAACTTTTACTTTAGTTTTTGCACCAAATGGTTCACCATCTCCTTGTTTCAATTGTTCTGCGCGCCTAATATCAATTCTAACACTTGCATAGAATTTTAATGCTCTACCTCCTGTAGTAGTTTCAGCTGGCCCACCGCCAGCATAAGGATTAGTTGAAATGTTAGATCTTAATTGGTTAATAAATACAACTGTTGTATTAGATTTAGAAATTATTCCAGCTAACTTTCTCAATGCTTGACTCATAAGTCTAGCATGTAATCCCATATGAGAATCACCCATATTTCCTTCTATTTCTGCTCGAGGAACAAGTGCAGCAACCGAATCTACTATTACTAAATCAATTCCTGAGCTTCTAACCAATGCTTCAACGATAGCCAATGCTTGTTCACCAGTATCTGGTTGAGATATAAGCAAATTATCAACATCAACTCCTAATTTTCGTGCATATTCTGGATCTAGTGCATGTTCTGCATCTATAAAGGCTGCTACTCCACCTGTTTTTTGTGATTCAGCAATAATGTGTAATGTTAACGTAGTTTTACCTGAAGATTCAGGACCATAAATTTCAACAATTCTTCCCTTAGGAATTCCACCTATTCCCAAAGCGATATCTAAGTTCATCGCTCCAGTACTTATTGATTCTATATTTATCTTTGGAGCATCACCCATTCTCATTATTATACCTTTTCCAAAATCTTTTTCAATTTTTTCAAGTGCAATAGATAGCGCTTTTTTTCTTTCATCTTTATCTTCAATTCTTTCAAATTTATCAGTTTTCTTTACTGCCATTGCTTCCTCCTATATTATATATTATTTAAATCTAATACTTCCAAATTTTTCCAGATATAATCAACTGCAGATATAATTGTAAATATAACAGATATATACCACAATATAATATCAATATTCAAAGGAATCTTAATTATATCTGTAGAATTCAAAAGAATAAAACTAATTGCAAATAGTTGAGTTATAGTTTTTATTTTTCCATAAATGCTAGCTGATATAACAACTCCATTAGATGCAGCTACTAATCTAAATCCAGAAATTATAAACTCTCTTGCTAAAACAATACAAACCATCCATGCCTCAACTTTTCCAAATTGCACAAGCATAACAAGTGCAGAACATGCTAGTATCTTATCAGCTAGAGGATCCATAAATTTACCAAAAGTAGTTACCAAATTTCTGCTTCTAGCTAAGTATCCATCTAACATATCGGTTAAAGATGCAACTGTAAAGATAAGAAAAGCCAGGATATTATTTATTCCTAAAAACAATAAACTAATAATAAAAATAGGTACTAATAATATTCTAAATAAAGTCAATTTATTTGCTATATTCATCATTATCCCCTCTCATTTTGTCTAAATAATCAAAACCAACTAAAATTTTTCTTGGCTTGCTACCTTCCTGTCTTCCTACTATCATTCTGCTTTCCATTTCATCAATAATTCGACCAGCTCTAGCATAACCAATTTTCATTTTTCGTTGCAACAATGATATTGATGCTGTATTTTCTTCTAAAACAATTCTAACAGCATCATAGAATAAGTCATCAACATCTTCATCTTCGTTATTATCCAAATTAGACATTTCTGATTCAATATTCTTAATAATTTCCTCATCATAACAAACTTCATGAGTCTGTTCCTTAATATTATTAACAACAGCCTCAACTTCGCTATCGGAAACAAAACATCCTTGTATTCTAATAGGCTTTGAAAGTCCAGAAGGATTAAACAACATATCTCCCTTTCCTAATAAAGTTTCAGCACCAGAAGAGTCTAAAATAGTTCTTGAATCAATTTGTGAAGAAACTTGAAATGAAATTCTTGATGGAATATTTGCTTTTATTGTTCCTGTAATTACATCTACAGAAGGTCTTTGGGTAGCAACAATCAAATGAATTCCACATGCTCTAGCCATTTGTGCAAGTCTACATATGTAAGATTCAACTTCATTAGCACTTACCATCATTAAATCAGATAGCTCATCTATAACTATAACTAAATAAGGTAGTTTTTCCAATTGATTACTTTTCTGCTTTTCGTTATATCCTTTGATATCTCTTACTTGATTATCAGAAAACAAACTATAACGTCTTTCCATTTCTCTTACTGCCCAATTCAAAGCAGCACTTGCTTTTTTGGAATCAGTAACAACTGGAATTGCAAGATGTGGAATTTTATTATATATTTTAAGTTCTACTACTTTTGGATCAATTAAAATCATTTTTACATCTTCTGGAGAAGATTTATATATAATACTCATTATTAAAGTATTAATACAAACCGATTTTCCAGATCCCGTTGCTCCTGCAATTAACATATGAGGCATTTTATCAATTGAAGAAACAATTATTTCACCCGATATAGTTTTTCCTAAAGCCATAGGCATTTTCGAATCACATTCTTGATATTCTTTAGAAGATAATATTTCTTTTAAGGATACATTCTCTTTAAGAGTATTAGCAACTTCAATTCCTATAACTGACTTACCCGGAATAGGAGCTTCAATTCTAATGTCTGGAGATGCTAATGCCAATGATAAATCATCAGATAAATTTACAATTTTATTAACTTTAACACCCATATCTGGTTGTAATTCAAAACAAGTTACTGTTGGACCTTTATTAATCCTTACAACTTTTGCACCAACACCAAAACTTTTTAATGTTGCTTCAATTTTTTTGGCTCTTTGTTTTAACGTTTGTTCTGATTCTGTTTCTTTTGTTTTACTTCCTCTTAATAAACTTAAAGGTGGTATTTTATATTCGACTTTTTTTACCTCAAAATTAGATATAGCTATGTCTAAATTATTAGAGCCATTTTGAGAATTTTTTATTTTTTCTTTATTATTCTCTATATCGTCATTGGGAAATAAATTAAAACTATCTAACAATTCATCTTTTTCAATTTCATCAATTTTTGTTTCTGTATTATTGTTAATATTATCATTATGATCTAAAACTATAATTTCATTATCTTCTTCATTATCAACATTTTCAACAATTTCTAAAACTTCATTATTATGACTAATTTTCTTTATATCTCTTTTTTCTTTATAGTTTGAATACTTTTCTTTAATTTTTTCTATCAACTTTAAATTATAATTTTTAACGATTTTTAAAAAATCAATAAAACTGATATCCAAAAAAGATAATATTAAAAATAACCCTATTATAAAAGTAAATATATATAGACCTATTGTTCCAATCATAGCATTATAAATGAAGCCAAAAATGGCTCCTATATATCCACTACCTTTCGGTACAGTATTTTTTGCCACAGACATTTTAACCGAGAAATTTGTGGAAGAATTATTTGCTAAATCAACAATTGCCATATAATTAGATAATAACAATAATCCTAAAAAACTTATATTTCTATTTTTTTTATTTAATTTCCCTAATAGTATAACAACATATATCATTTCCATTAAAAATAAAAATAGAAAATATGTGCCACCAAATAAGCCCTGAAAAATATTTTTTATAATATTTCCTAAAAACCCTGTATTAGCAAAAAAAGAAAAAATAATAAAAAAAGAATTTAACAAAAATAATACTAAAACAGTATTTTTAAAAACTTTATCTTCTTTACTATAATTTATTTTTTTTGTTTTTGATCTTGTTTTCCTCTTTTTCTCCATCTTTTCTCCTACTAATAACCAGTATGTCCAAATCCGCCATTATTTCTATCAGTATCAGATAGTTCTTCTACTAGTTTAAAGTCAACACGTTCATATTTAGTAATAATCATTTGAGCTATTCTATCATTATTTTTTATAACATAATCTTGATTAGATATATTAACTATAAGAACTTTTAACTCTCCTCTATAGTCGCTATCTATTGTGCCAACACCATTAGCCATTGTAATACCATGTTTTAAACTCATCCCACTTCTAGCCCTAATTTGGCCTTCGTATCCTAATGGAATTTCTATATATATTCCAGTAGGAACTGCAATTCTTTGCATAGGTTTTATAATCAAATCTTCATCTAAATTCGCTCTTAAATCAAAACCTGAAGAGCCATCCGTAGCATAAGATGGATTTTCATTTTTACTTCTATTTATAATTTTAATTTCCATTAAATAATCCTCCAAATATACAATTTTAACAGTTATAGTATAACAAATTTATTGTATTTAAGCAAACTACTTAATATCATTTTTTTCCATTTTTTCCACGTAATAATCATCGCTTATTTTTATAAATCTAGCTGTTACATCTAGTATTTCAGGTAAAAATTTATAATCACTTTTTATTTTATACTTTGAGAATAAGACTCCTTCAATATAAAAATCAAATTTTTTATTCTCGGAATTATTAACTATTACTCCTTGTACTTTGGGTATCTTATTGGTTACTATTATTTCACTTGTACTATTAATTTTAACATTACTATAAATATCAACATTTTTATTAAAATCAAGATATAATTTATTTTTAACGTCTATATTTATAATGCTGTACTTATAATCCTTTATAAAATCAGAACTTTCTACTAAAAACAAGTTTATAAAATCATCTCTTGAACAATTTTTAAAATCATCTATATCACATAAATTTATATCTAAATTATCAACAGTAACCTGCTTTAAATCCAAATAACTTCTTAACAATTTTTTATACTGCTCATTATACACAAAATAAATTTTATCTTTATAATCATATATTCTTAAATCATCAGTATAAGTATTTTGTATCTCCTGAGTAAATATTCTATTATATAATTTAGAATAATCTTTATTTAAATCAAAGTAAAAATCATTATTTAACAATTTAGTATTTTCGTCAATATAATTTTTTACTTGTTCATCAAATATATAATTCTCTATTCTATTTTTATCTACAAATTTATATTCAATTAATTCATTATAATTTTTTACTTCAAAAAAAATTTCGTATTGACTTACATTATATTTTTTTGATTTATTACTCTTATCGTAAAAATTCAGATTTTTCTTTATACGTTTACTTGCTAATGTTATTTCATAGGTATCAAAATTATTCTGAAAATTTGTAATATTATTCACATTTAATAAATCTTTAAAATTTATTTTTACATTAAAATTTTCCCTATTATTTAATTTACTATTAACGAAATTTAAAGTAGCTTTAGTATTTAAAATTTCCTCTAAACTAATTTCATTTATTTTTTTAGAAATTAAATTTTCTTTCGAAATCTTATGATTGTGAGTAAAAATAGTTCTATAATATATTGAAAAAAATACAACTAATACTAAAGAAAATATCAACAAAACAACCGGCATAATATACGACTTACGTTTCATATCAATTTCCTCCTGACAAGTAATTAAATTTTGAATTTTTTAAAAAGATATATTTTGAATATTCTTTACCATTAAATGAGACTTTTATAACTAAGTAATTATCAATTCTTTCCACTAAAAAAAAATCTAAATCATTTATCAACAAATTACTTCCATAGTATGTAGAATTTAAAATGTCTTTAGATATTCTACGTATTTCGTACTTACTACCATATTTTATTATTTTATATGTAATTTTATTTATTTTAGAAACCGTATGTCTATTATTTTCACTCAAAAAAGAATTATATCTATATCTTTTCAGCTCTATTTCATCTGAAGTTACTTTAGTCTCTAATGAATCAGAAATTTCTTTTTCTATATAATTCATTGCGTAATTAATTTGTTCTAATTTCGAATAATTTTTTCTTTGATTTAAGTTTAAAAAATAAGTACCATAAAAAATATGAATACAACATATAATAATTATACTTGAAACTACTATTGTTATCAGAAGTTCTAATAATGTAAATGATCTTCTATTATTTTGATACATAAAATTCATATATCTTCTCCACATTATCTTTTTGATAAATCTTTATATTATAAAGTTCTCCAAAATCAGAAACTTTAACTTCAAATTTTTCTGAATTGACATTCTCTAAGATAGATTTATTATTTTTGATATTGCTCTTTATAAGTACAATAGTAGTTTCAATTTCTGATAATTCATCAATTTCCTTAATATTAGCTTTTTGAATTTGTAAAAAATTATTAATTCCTGATAATATATACAGACTTATTATAGATAGAACAAAAACCGCAAAAATACATTCAACTAATGTAAATGCTTTATTTTTTAAATAATTATTTTTCATTTTTTATCACATTAACAAATCCTGTTACAGGTCTAATCCTAATTTCAAAATTTTGTTTATCATATGAGAACTTAAAAGTCTTTCCCACACTTGGAATACCGTTAGTGTTAATTTCTAATTCAATATCATTTAAGATATTTAAATGTTTACAATAAATTTTTTTAAATACAAATTCTCCTGATGATATTTCAAATGTTTCTTTTGTTGAATCTGATTTCAATTTAACAATTTTATTATTTTCTATAGAAAAGACTTTTGCATTTTCTATACTTTCTGCTATTAAGTATAATTCCTCATTGGCAATTGTTTTTTTATTATTTACAAAATTTACTCTAACAACAATTACCATTACAGATATTATAGCTAAACAAACTACCAATTCTATAAGCGTAAATGACTTTCTTTTAATCATCTTTCTCTACAGGTGGTGTTACTACTACATCTCCATTTTTTATTTCTACTTTATAAGCTGTTCCCTTTATAGACTTTGGCAATTTAGGAATTTCTTTTATGTATTTTTTATTTACCAATTCTTCAGTAATATCTCTATCAGATTCTACTTTTTCCTCTGTTAAATACCTAAGTCCAGCCACTTCTAAAACCTTAACATTTGCTGAATGAGCAGTCTTATCAGCCTTAACTCTTGAATTGTTATATCTAGGAACAGCTATTAAAATAAGGATAGCAAGTATTGCTATAACAACTAAAAGTTCAATCAATGTAAAAGCCTTTTTCTTTACATTATTCATAAAACTAATCCTCCTAAATAAATAATATTTTAATAAGCCCACACCACCCTTCCACGATATTTTGCATCGGGTGGGTTCCTGGGAACCTTGTTGTTTCACAATAAAAAAATTGCAGAAAAAATCCTGCAATTTTTTAATTTGACCAATTTCCGTTAGTAAATACAGGAATTTCTTCTCCAGATTCTGTTATTCCAATTATGTTTAATGTTTCATCTCCAACCATAAAATCGACATGAACTAAACTATCGTTAGCACCTCTTTCTTTTAGTTCTTCTTCAGTCATCTTTTCTCCATCCTTTAAACAAGTAGGATAAGCTCTACCTAATGCTAAATGACAAGATGCATTTTCATCATATAGAGTTTCAAAAAACATTGTATTTGTATTTGAAATAGGTGAGTCAAAAGGAACCAAAGCAACTTCTCCTAAAGATAAAGCGCCTTCATCTGTTTCTAATAAAGATTTTAATACTTCATAACCTTTTTTTGCCTCATAATTAATAACTTTTCCATTTTCAAATTCTAACTTAAATTCATCTATTATGTTTCCATTATAATTTAACGCCTTTGTACTATAAACAACACCGTTTATTCCATCTTTATGTGGGAGAGTAAATACTTCTTCAGTAGGCATATTAGCTGTAAAACTAACACCTTTAGCATTATATCCACTACCAGCCGCATTCCAAACGTGGTTCTTTGGTAGTTCTATTGTTAAATTAGTACCTTTTTTACTAGAATATTTTAAATATTTGAATTGTTTTTCATTTAAATATTTTGCTCTTCTACTTAATTCACTAATATGTTCTTCCCAATCTTTAATTGAATCTCCTTCTCCTATTCTTGAAGTATAGAAAATCAAATCCCAAAGTTTTTCAACTGCATCTCCTTCTGAAAGATTAGGAAAAACAACTTTTGCCCAAGCTGGAGTAGGTGCTCCCACAACACACCAAGAATTTTTATCTGCCATAAGAGAAGTTGAAAAGTATTTCATAGCCTTAGAGTTTGCAACACTATTTGCTTTAATTTTCTCAATATCTAATCCATCAAATTTATTTGGATCATCGCCTACTACAGAAATAAAAACAGCATTACTGTCAATATAATCCGTATATTGATCTACTGCCCATTGTTTTACCTCAGAAAGCGTTTCAATACTTGCATATTCAAATTTACGTCTTGTAATAATGTCATCTCTCCAAACAACATTAACATCTCCAGCTCCAGCTTTATAAGCTTCTTCTGTTAAAGAACGAACGAGCTCTTTTGCTTCAATATTTGCTCTAATAACAACTAGTTGACCTTTTTGTACATTTGTTCCAACTTTAATAATTGTTTCAGAGTATTTTTTAAGTTTTTCTTTAAAGTCCATAACCCTCTCCTTATATTATATTATAAATTAATTATACACTATTTTATTAAAAATGCAAACCTTAACAAAACATTTTATTTTATAAGATATTTTATTAAATCTATAATTAGAACACCATTTATGATTAAATTACATATTAAATGAGCTGTCATTGGTACATAAATATTTCTTGTTTTTATATATGAAATACTAAATGGAAATGCCCAAATCATACATAAGAAAATTCCCCACCACGTTAAAGAATGTTCTAAAGCATATAAGAACATAGATAATAGAGATGTTATTATTAATATCTTATTATTTTTAAAAGAAATTAAATTTTTTCTAAAAAATGTTTCCTCAATAATTGGTGGAAAAATAATTGTTGAAAAAGAGAATAATATTAGTTTTAACCAATTATCAGCTCTCAATAAAATCATACCTTTATTAATATTAGGAAATATATTTTCTAAAATAATAGTAAAGTAAAATGCAATAGAAATTAATACTACTGTGAAAATTACTTGTATAAAAAATTTTTTGCCACTCTTGATAGCATTATACCACTCTTTTATAGATAAATCTTTTCTTATGTAGAAATAGATAGCTAATAACAAATAAAAGCAAAAATTTGTATAAATATAAAATTGTTTTTCTACAATAAAACATGATACTACAAATAAAAGCTCTATAAAAATAGGAACAAAATTATCCTTTATATATTTAATTTCCATCACATCACCCTCTATACAATTTTTAACTACTGACTTTATATCTAAAATAGTTTAATACTATTATATCACGAAATTAATATTACTTAATCAAAAAAATAATGGAGAAAAACTCTCCATTATTTTCTAGAAAATGAATTATATTTATAGAAAAATTTTTTTAATATCTCAGCTGTTAATGCGTATAGTAATGAAACGCCAAGTAAAGATATCAATACCTTAATAGGTAGAGCTATTAATCCTAAATATGAACTTATTGGACTATATACAATCACAAACAAAACCACAGCTACTCCACTTATAGCAATCAACAATTTATTGCTTGGCTTACTGGCAAAAACCGGCCTTGCTGTTCTAACAATAAGCATTACCACCATAGCAGAAATAATAGACTCTAATAACCATCCAGTATGAAATAATCTTTCATCGGCCTTAAAAGTAAAGAGTAATAGTGCAAAAGTTATATAGTCAAACACTGAAGAAATAATTCCAAAAAGAATCATAAACTTCTTTATAAACTTTGTATCCCATTTAACAGGACTCTTTAACCAATCTTCATCTACAGAATCTGAAGCAATTTGTAGTGAAGGAAAATCTGTTAGTAGATTTGTCAAAAGAATTTGCTTAGGCAATAAAGGTAAAAAACTCAAAAACAAACTTGCTCCTGCCATTGAAAACATATTACCAAAATTTGCACTTGTGGCTACAAATATATATTTTAAAGTATTAATAAATGTCCTTCTACCTTCACTTATGCCTGATACCAACACCTTTAAACTATTTTGTAATAGTACTATAGAAGCTGCATCTTTAGCTGTATCAGCAGCGGTATTTACAGATACTCCAACGTCTGCTTGCTTTATGGCAGGAGAATCATTAATACCATCTCCCATATATCCTACTATTTCTCCTGCCTGTTTATATGCCATAATTATTTTTTCTTTTTGATTAGGACTTATTTCAGCAAAAATATCTATATCTAAAACTTTCTTGTTAAGCTGACTTATAGAATATGAATCCAGTTCTTCTCCTAATAAAATCTTTTCAGGATTAAGTCCAATTTGACTACCTATATTTTTAGCTATAAGACTGTTATCTCCAGTAATCATTTTTAGAGAAACTCCCAATCTATTCATTTCGGCAACAACATCTTTTATATCGTCTTTTAATGGATCCATAAATAGTAATAGACCTACAAATACCATATCTTCTGCTCTTTGATTTTTAATTTCTATATCATCTTCTATAAATTTATAAGCAACACCTAAAATTCTATAACCTTGACTTGAATATTTATCAAATAAATCTAATATATGTGTCCTAACTTCTTCAATATCTCCACTACTCTTATCTGATTTTTCATAAGTTTTGCATATATTCAGTATGCTTGTTAATGCTCCTTTTGTAACCATTATATTTCTACCATCAAAATCTAGCTCAGTTTTTACAACTATACTTAAAAGCTTACTTTCAAAAGAGTAAGGTATTTCAAATATTTTTTCATATTTAGAAAAATCATTTTTATTTGCTTCTAAAATAGATTGGTCAATAGGATTCGTATATCCTTCTTGAAAATATGAATTTATGGATGCTAATTTGCTTACATTATCTGATTTTTCACCATTACAATCTAAAGCAGAATCAAGCTTTACTCTTCCTTGAGTGATAGTTCCTGTTTTATCAGAACACATTACAGTCATTGAACCGAAGTTTTCAATTGCATTTAATTTCTTTACTATAACACCTTGTTCTGACATTCTCTTAGCACCTTGTGATAAGTTTACGCTTATAATAGCAGGTAGCATTTGAGGAGTTAATCCTACTGAAAGAGCTAATGCAAACATAAAAGATTCTAAAAAAGATTTATTCAGAATTATATTAAATAAGAATATAATACCAATTAATAAAGTTGTAACATGAAGTATCAAGTTACCAAAATCTCTTATGCCTTTTTCAAAGTCTGTATCAGAATCTTTTTTATTCAAAGATAAAGTAATTTTTCCAAACTCTGAATCTTTGGCTAGATTTACTATTACTGCCATACCTGATCCGCTTATGACATGAGTCCCCATCCAAAGTGAATTTTTTCTTTCAGAAAGTCCCGTATTGCAAGGTAACTTTTGTATAATTTTTTCAACGGGAAAAGTTTCGCCAGTTAAACTTGATTCATCCATTGAAAGTGAATTTTCTTCTATAAGTAGACAGTCAGCTGGAATCATATCACCAGTTTTTATATTTATTATATCCCCTATTGTCAACATTGCATTGTCTATTTCTTCAAATTTTCCATCTCTTAAAACAGAAGATTTTACGCTTACAGAAGAAAGAAGTTTTTTTACTGCATTATTAGCTTTACTTTCATGACTATAACTCAAAAATGCAGAAATTATAATAATGATTAGAATAATAATACCATCAGAATAATCTTTTAAAAACATAGATAATATTGCTGCAAAAATTAATATCATAATTATAGGGTTTTTGAATTGATTTATGAATATGCTTAAATTTGAAGATGAGTTCTTTTCTTCAAAAATATTTTGTCCATATTTATCAATTCTTTCTTCTGCTTCTTTACTTGATAATCCGAATTTATTCGTTTTTAATCGTTTTAATATATCATCCAAATCATAAGACCAGAATTCTTTCATAATATCCTCCTAGTTGTATTTAAAACATATTGCTAAAAAGAGTGATACAGTAGACTTTTGAAGTAACTCTTGTTATCTTTTAAAATTAAAGAATTACTATATAATGTTAAAATTAAGCTAATAAATAACATTAAAAAAATGTAAAAAATTAAACTATAATTTTAACAAAATCAATAAAACATCATACTGCTCATTCTCCTAAAATTTGTGAATAATTTTGTGTATGGATTCTCTTAATCTATATAAAATATATTACTATAAATATTTTTTAGGACATATATTTTAAATCCATCTTGATTTATATGTTATCATAGCTACCTTTAAATTTCAACTTATTTTACTAAAATTTTTAAAATATTAAGACCATTTTTATTGTAGCTGTATCACTAAAAAATTTGAGAATTGCTGTCATAGAGATGCAAAAAAATGGTTTGTCTATCTTTAGTCTTAACGGTGATTCTCTTACTTTTTTGAGTTTAGTAACTAAGATTAGAAAGTAAAAATTAAAAAAATGAAATAAAAAAATTAGGGAGTACTTTTAAAGTTTACTCCCTAACCTTAGTTACTAAACTAGTATTTTATTTAACACCTGTTAATGAAACTCCATTAACATATAAAGTATATCCATTACTTATTACATTTTCAGGATTTCCATTAAATTCTGTAACATAACTATCTCCAGTTAATGTCCATGTACTAGAACTATCAAGTGTTACAGATACTTTTCCTACATCTGTTGATATAGAACTACCTTCTGCATTTCTTATTTTTCCATCTATATAACCATCAAAAGTAGAATTATCAGATATTTCTAGTGTAAGACTTGAATCGCTACCAACCTTAATTGCTCCTGTAAGTTTTTGAGAAGAGGCTTTTAATGTTGCAATATTACTTCCACTTTAAATTAAAAGAATAGGCTAATATTCTTGATTTGTTTTACTTCAATCCTTTTTCTTTACACTTAGTACAAAAATAATATCATCATATTAATCTTTTGCAGTTGAACTGTCAAAGTTAAAATCATTACTGCAAAAAACTACTCCCACTCTTCTTTTTCTACTGTTCACTATATCCAAAACCGTTCAAAATAAAGACTTTTCGTTTGTTGTGTGCTTGAAAATTCGTTCAATTTTAGCTTGTCTTTAGATTTTTTTACCCGTCCTAGTCCCAGTTCCAGTTTTATACATCATATTGTTATAACTAAACTAATATTTACTAAATATATTTAAACTATAATGTGCAATATACAAATTTTTTAAACAAATTTAGAATTTATCACTTTAAATAGTTTTTCAAAATTTTCTAATGTTTTCTCTGATAATGAGATGTCACTAATATTTTTTGCTAAAAAGTTTGCTGGTCTATAATGATTAAAATCTTTCCCTCCATTTTTATCTTTTAGTTGACTTAAAATAGAATTATCTGGATTAAAATCATTTTTTTCATAATTTGTGTTAAACTCATGGTTGTATAGATAAATATAATCAGATATATTGAATAAATCTTCCACATCTGCAAAATCCCTTTTTAAAATATCATGATAAAATAATATTTTATTTTCTTTTATTATATTCTTTACAATCATATTTTCTAAGCGCTTTTTTGCAGATTGTTCAGTAAATGTATCTAATAAACATACCATTTTTAGCTTATTACCTCTCATTAAAGATATAAATGTTGCAACCTTATCAGCTCCGCCCACTGGTACTATCGTTATATCTTGACTCAAACCTTCTTTTCCTTTTGCTTCTAAAACAGCTGAAATAATAGAAATATAAGTTAAGTCCGCAATACCTTCAACAAGTAAATTTTTATTTGAAACAAATAAATTTTGAGCTAAATCATAACCTAAAGCTGCTTGTAATGGAAAAAGTGTATTGGGATCTTTTTCTTGTACAGAATCAGATATTAATGTTCCATCTTTTTTCTCAAATACTGTCCTTACTTTATTAAGTTTGTCAGTTTCAATCATAAATGGTGAATGAGTAGTATAAATAATCTGGTAATTATTTGATAAATCAGCTAAGAATTTCAATAAATCATTTTGAGCCTTAGCATGCAAATTCAAACCGGGCTCATCAAGCAACAAAATATATGTTGCATTTCTATCTTCTTGAATTTTCATAAACCATACTAGGAAAGAAAAAAACCAATTAAATCCTTTGCTTCTGTTCTCTAATGGCAACGATACGCCTGTTCTCTGATTTTCTACTCTTATATCTAATATCCTCTCAACAATTCTGTTATTATTATAACTATCAGTTTCTTCTTTCTTGTTAATTCTAAACTTTATTTTAAGATTATTATTAGTTGTCCAATACTTAAATAATTCTTCAGAAATAATTGCTTCCGTTGCCTCTAATTCAGCAATAAATTCTTCAAAATCATCCGATTTAGTTAACGTATCTATATCTATATCGGCTAATTCCAATAACGCTTTAGCTGTTTTTTTAGATGATTCTTTAGGGTTTGCCTCTAATTTTGTTAAGGAAACTCTTGATGGCAGAGAATAATAATCATCATAATACATAAATTTAGGCAAATTAGGTATTATGTATTTTTGAACAATATATTCATCTATCGGTGAATTTTCCCATGACTTGCTATCGTCAAAATAAATTTTTAAGGAGTCTAATTTAGCCATGTCATCTTCACTATAACTCTTTTCACTAACATTTTCTCTAACTGATTCTAATATTTCTATAAAATCAGATTTAGTTGAAATTTTTTGAAGGTTATCCGACAAACATTTATCTTCAAATTCTAATGAAAGAATTTTTACTTTCATAAATTCGGCTGTTTTAATAAAATCAACTGACCAAGTTCTCTTATTATCGTATTTATATTTTACAGAAAAAATATCCTTTGATGGTTTTACTCTAAAATCTTTAGTTATTTCTTCAATCAATTCAGTTCCTATCTTGTAATCTAGTACAACCGCAGTTTGAACTTTACCACTTTTATCAGCTGCTTTTTTCTGTTTTCTTGGAAAATCATGAGTCATATTAAATGAAAAATTATCATCTTCTTCAAAATAATTAGTTTTTGCTAGAGCTTCTAAAATAGATGTTTTACCTGATTCATTCATTCCAACTAAAACAGTAACATCATCTTCAATATCAAAAGACTGTTCTTTCTCAATACATTTATACCTTATAATATCTGCTTTTATTAATTTTATCATTTCATTCTCCTTTATAAACAAGTATTAAAATCTGAAATAATTCAAAAATACTTACCATAAACGGTATGACACCGTTCTTTTTACTATAACTATTCACATTTGCTAAAAAAATTCTTCTAGCAACACCCAACTACTATCTCTCATATTATCCACATACTCTGTGTTATTCAGATACAACTCATCATTTTTATCTCTAACAAACCCAAATTTATACCCATACTTATTCGAAAACTGCTTAAATGCTTCAAATTTATTCTCTATTTGTACATCAATATTCTTACTTTGTCCTTGATGTTCTCCACCCTTCGTTTCAATAAGCCAGATAGTATCGTCATTAAGCTGCACAATATAATCCGGATAAAATAATCTTTGTTTATCAAAATTGTTTCCATAAACGATGGATAAATATTGTTGTCCACTGTCTCCATTCTTATAAACATACTTCACATTTTCATTTTTCTCGCAATACTTTTCAAATAGTCTTTCTGAAGTTGAGCGAAAATCATCAGTAATCATCGATGTATTATATCCTTTATATACATTACTTTCTAATTCTTTTACATTTCTTTCGTATGGAACGTACCTATAGTGTTCTTCTAATGGAAATTTAAATTCTTCAATTTTGTTCTCAAGAATCATTAATTGATCATGCCTTTGTCCTGAAAATTCAATGAAATCTCTTTTTAAAAATTCAGAATTATTTATGATAAATGCATAATATTCTTTCAAAGTTAAATTCAAAAGTTTAAACTTATTGTTACCAAAACCTCTCAAAAACAAAGTTCTTAATATTTGACTTGTTTTATTATATGAGAGACCAACATGCTTTTTGATAGCATCAATATTATGTTGAAGTTCAATACCATGTGTATGAGTACTTACTTCGATTGACATTGTGTTATAATTAGCAACTTCATCTCTAATTTCTGTTAAAGTTGAATATTTACCAGTTAAATATTGTCTTGAAAGTACAGTTCCTAAAACAAATCTATTATTTTCAAGAATCTTAATATTTTCGTTCTTTATATTAGATAGATTATATTTTTCTTTAAAAAAATCATAAACTCTATTTCTAATAGCTTGCTCATCAACATAACTGCCGTCAAGGTTTCTCATCTCTTTAACAAGTTTTATATTTTTAGGTTCTTCTTTGAGAAATACTCTTTGAGTTTCAAAACCATTGCCAGCTTTAATTACCTCAAGTTTATATTTTTCATCAAAAGTATAGAGATAAGAGCAATCTAAAATTTCTTTGCCGTAATGTTTTGCTTTAGGCATACGTCTTAAACGACCAAGAGTCTGAATTTCAAAGGTTTCACTCATATTCTCACGAAGTTTAACAAGTATCTTTGCACGTGGGCAATCCCAACCTGTCGCCAGGGCTTGTTTAAATAACAGAAATACAGGAGTTGCATTTGATTTTGTTATACTATCATCCTCTGTTGTTCCAATATTTATTTTCCCTAATTTCTTTGACTTCCTATCTTTATCCTCTTTATTCTCCGCTGAAAACCAACTTGCAAGAAGCTTATTTTCATAGGAATAGCCCATTGAATTAAGCTTTTCTTCTACATGCTCAATAAGGTCATCATTCAAATTAGGAAATTGAACTAACACAAGAGGTCTAACATCTTCATTCTCCTCAATATATGCTTTCGCAATTTGTTTTCTTACCTCATCCGCTTTTTCTAAAAGAATATCAGTTTCATGAGTGACATTTTCTACTTCTACTGTATCAAGTCCATCATTGATATACATAAATCTTGTAATAAGTCCTTCATTTATTACATCAACTTCTGGGATTTCATAAAACTCTCCAACAATTCTTTTATTTGGTGTTGCTGATACTCTAATTTCATACTCCGCATTTATACTTGAAATAATATCATCAGCTTTCGACGTATTATTTTGATGTTCTTCGTCAATGATTACAATGAAATTCAGATTGCGATTATGTGCTTCACTAATTCTTTCAAAAAGATTTTTTCTCTCACTATCTCTAATAGCTGTATTATCTTTCTTTGTTATAGTTTCCCAGTTAATAAAATAGGTTGTTCCACTTTCAAAACCTGTATTTAAGATATTAAAAACATTACCTGTTTTAAGAGTTGGAGCAAATCGTTCCATTTTTTCTTTCGATTGTTCTTCAAGTTCTCCCTTTCCCGGACAGAACCAACAAATTACACTATCCTTGTGAAAGTCAAGATACTTCTCAATATATGCAACTAAAATAATAGTCTTCCCACTTCCTGTCGGACTCTGCATCACAATCTTAGGTTTAGAATTACTGTCTGTTGTTTTACTAAATAAGAAGTCAACGGCATCTTCTTGAAAATTTTTTAGTTTTATATCTATCATAGCTCGCCAACCTCCTTTAGCTCTTCTCTAAAATAATATTCAGGAATTTCAATGATAATAACGCCCTTTTCTTCAAGTATTCTTTGATTACTTCGTGATAAGAAAATCCCTGAACGTATAAATAATTTTCCATTATTTTCAATCTTGGATATAATTTCATCTAATTTATCTTCTTCATAAATAATAATATATTTTCTACCATCAAGCTCGATAGCATACTCAAGTTCAATTAACTCTCTAATATGCTCCATCATCTTATCTGAGATACTTTCTTCGTCATCAGAAAACTTCGGTATAAAATTAGTTTTATAATATTTCAGATTATGTGGAAATTCCTCTTGAATATTCTTAAGTCTTTGATAAGTAATTTTCTCGCAAATATTGTTTTCATTATTCGTACAGAGAATATATTTACGATTACCACCATCTTCCTTATTAAGTTGCATAACAGCATGACCTGTAGTTCCAGAACCTGCAAAAAAATCGAGTATAACCAAATGACTCCCTAATTTTTTTAACATATTAAGCAAATATGCAATTAATGATACTGGTTTAGGATTAGTAAATGAGTCTTCTAACTCAATTCCTAGAATATCACTTAATTCCTTACTTGCATCTTCATTAGTCCCAACACCATTATCTGAGCTTATTAAACTTGATGGAGTTTTATATTTATCTAATTGATTATATCTAAGAACATTAAAACCATATTTTGAAGATAATTCTATTTTTGTTCCAAGTTCTACCTCATTGTCTAAAAACTCTTGCGACCACACAAATCTTGCATTCGTTAATAACTCATTTATAATGATTCCGTTAACTACTTCAAAATCATTTAAAAACTCCACACCAGTATTACCTTTTACATATTTCCCAGCTATATATTTACCATCTCTTAATTTCGTAGTTACAACATTTTTTGGAAATACTAGCCTGTGCAAGTTATTAGTACGTTTTACAATTGGCTGATATTTATTAACATATGCTTGTTCTCCAAAAAACTTAAAATCAGACCCTAAAGATGAATAACATAACACAAATTCGGTCATCTTTCTTATCTTATTATTTAAAAATGATCCTTTTTTCTTCCTTATCCATTTAAAATTTCCAATAAAATTATCCTCACAAAATACACTATCACAAAGCAATTTCAGTTGAGCATGTTCATTGTCATCAATTGATATAAATATAACTCCAGTATCTGACAATAAATCTCTCGCAATTAAAAGCCTCTTTTCCATAAAAGAAAGCCATTTACTATGAGAATATCCATCAGTCTTATCAACAAAACTGTCATCATAAATAAAGTCCTTATTCCCAGTATTATATGGCGGATCAATATAGATAACATCAATCTTTCCCTTGTGAGTTTTCTCCAGTAATTTTAAAGAATGAAGGTTATCTCCTTCAAGTAAAAAGTTGTATGGTTCATCTTCGTTTGCAATGATTTTTCTATTCTCCTCTTCAACAAAGATTGGAATATTATGTTCCAACATTTCATCGACTTTTTCCGAATGCTCTTCCCATATTAGTCCATATTTCTTTTCATTAAGTGCATTTTCAATCTCTGTAATAGCACGAATATTTTCATCATCATTATTGATTTCTTTTAATTTTTCAAGATATTCCAGCATTTTTTCACGCTTAATTTTTGATAAATTAGCCATTATATTCCTCTCTATATTACTAATCTTATATAAAATAAGTATATTGTATTTATTATGATTATTTAATATAATCCATCTCTATTCCCACTCGATTGTTGCTGGTGGTTTACTTGTTATGTCATAGACAATTCTGTTTATATTTTCTACTTCGTTTACTATTCTTACGGAAACTCTGTCCAATACTTCATAAGGGATTCTAGCCCAATCAGCTGTCATAAAGTCTGTTGT
Source organism: Parvimonas sp. D2 (assembly GCF_035282635.1). Lineage (NCBI taxonomy): Bacteria > Bacillati > Bacillota > Tissierellia > Tissierellales > Peptoniphilaceae > Parvimonas > Parvimonas sp. D2. The sequence goes on along the minus strand of NZ_JAYKBO010000001.1, from coordinate 56,096 downwards.
TGTAACTCCTCTTAACGCTAGAGTGTAATCATATGTTCTAAAGTCCCCCATTACTCCAACTGTTTTATTGTTTGTAATAACTGCAAAATATTGACTTATATTTTTATCTTCTCCTGCTTTTGCTATTTCTTCTCTAAATATTGCATCTGCATTTCTTAGTATTTCTAATTTTTCTTCTGTTACTTCACCCATTACTCTTATTCCTAAACCTGGTCCTGGGAATGGTTGTCTGAAAACTAAATATTCAGGCATTTTAAGTTCTAAACCTAATATTCTTACTTCATCTTTGAATAAATCTCTTAAAGGTTCTATTAAATCTTTAAAATCTACAACATCTGGAAGCCCTCCTACATTATGATGTGATTTTATAACTTTTGCATTTCCAAGACCTGACTCAATAACATCAGGATATATTGTCCCTTGTGCCAAGTAATCTACCTGACCAATTTTTTTAGCTTCATCTTCGAAAACTCTAATAAATTCTTCTCCAATTATTTTTCTTTTTTGTTCAGGATCTGTTACTCCTTTTAGCTTTTCTAAAAATCTGTCTTTTGCATTTACTCTTACAAAATTTAATTCATCATTTTTAAAGGCTTCTTCTACTTCATCACCTTCATTTTTTCTCATAAGTCCAGTATCAACAAACACACAAGTTAATTGGCTTCCAATAGCTTTTGAAAGTAAAGATGCGCAAACAGAAGAGTCAACTCCTCCTGAAAGAGCTAATAAAACTTTTTTATCTCCTACAGTTTGTTTTATTTTTTGTATTTGTTCATTCATAAAGTTTTGCATTGTCCAATCACCACTTGCATTACAAATATCGTAAAGGAATGATTTTATTAATTCTTTTCCTTCTTCTGAGTGATTAACTTCTGGATGATATTGAACTGCATAAATTTTCTTTTCTTCATTTTCTATTCCAGCATAAGGACATGTATCAGTATGTTGAATACAGTCAAATCCTTCGGGAAGTTTTACAACTTGATCTTGATGACTCATCCAAACAGTTGTTTCAGATTTCATATTTGAAATAAGTTTTGAATTTTTATCTTTGATGCACAAAGTTTTTCCAAATTCCTTTTTGTCAACTTTTTCAACAACTCCACCAAATGTTTGAGATATTAATTGCATTCCATAACATAATCCCAAAATTGGTATATTAAATTCAAAAATTTCTTTTTCAATTTTTGGCGCTTTTTCGTCATAAACACTATTTGGTCCACCTGTAAAAATTATGCCGATAGGTTTTTTTCTCTTTATTTCATTAACTGCTTTATTATAAGGAACAACTTCACAATACACATTAAGATCTCTTACTCTTCTAGCAATTAATTGATTATATTGTCCTCCAAAATCAACAACAAGTATTAATTCATTTTTCATAAAATAGTCTCCTTATTTTTATTTAACAATAATATTATATAATAATAATAGCAAAAGGTAAATATTAATATAATCATTTTAATTAAAAAAGGAAGCTCCCGCTTCCTTTTGGTTAATAATTTATTTTACTTCAGTTGGTACAGTAATTTTACCATCTGCAATACTCTTCTTTAATTCTTCAATTTTTTGTTTTAATTCATCAGGAATTTTAATCTTTAATTGATCTTCTTTTCCATATGCAACATCAACACCATTTGTTTTAAGTGAAAATTCTATAGTTTCTCCGCCTCTGAATTTTCCTTCATATAAATCTTTTCCAACACTCTTAATAGCTTCGTTTACTTTTTTGATTGTAGAAGCTACAACATATTCTGGTGCTAAGTAAGATTGATCTCTATCTACACCAAAAACAAATTTTTTGTTTTCTTTGGCTGATTCGATTACTCCATTACCAGTTCCACCTGATGCATGGAAAATCATATCAACACCTGATGAGTACATGCTATTTGCAATAGCTTTACCTTTAGTAGCATCACCAAAACTTTCAGCATATTGAGCAACAACTTCTACTTTTTTGTTATTGTCTTTTGCAGCAAGTTCAACACCTGCTCTGAATCCTGCTTCAAATTTTTTGATTAATGGAGATGTAATACCACCAACAAATCCTACTTTATTTGAAGTAGTTAATGTTCCAGCTAAATATCCAACTAAAAATGAGTTTTCATTATCTGCAAATATTGTTCCAATTAAATTCTTTGGTGTGTTTTCAAAAGAAGAATCAATGATTACATATTTTTGATCAGGATTAGCTTTTGCAGCAGCTTCAATATCTTTTGCTAGCGCAAATCCAATTCCAGCAATTAAATCATTTTTAGCATCAAGTAAAGTTTCTAAGTTCGTTTTGTAATCAGAAGCTTGTTTACTTTCAACATAAGTAGGTTTTTCAATTATACCTTCTTTTTCTAATTCTTTTAATCCTTCATAAGCAGATTGGTTAAAAGATTGATCATTTACACCACCAGTATCTGTTACCATAGCATACTTAATTGGTTTTTTAGTGTTTTCTTTTTTTTCTTCTGTCTTTGTGTCTTTTGATTCATTAGGTTTAGAAGAGCAACCTGTTAAGATCATAGCGCCAACTAAAAGTGCCGCAAAAGTCTTTTTGAGTTTCATATAAAACCTCCTAGTTTATTTAGTCAAATACATTATATATCAAAGTTATCAAAAATTCAATACTTTTTTACTAATCTCCGACTAAATTGTCACCATTTCCTGAATTATTGTCATTTTTCTTATCATGATTAATATTTTCACCTGATTCCGATTTACTATCTAAATACTGCCCTATTATATCTCTAACAATTGGACCACAATAAGCTCCAGCTCCACCTTGAAATATTACTGTTGCAATAGCAATTTCTGGTTTATTATAAGGTGCAAAAGAAACATTCCATGCATAGTTATCATATGCTTGTCCAGTAACTGGATTTACTCCACTTTTTTGTGCAGTACCTGTTTTTGTTCCAATTTCAATTGGTAAATTTTTAAATATTTTAGAATTTTCTGAAGTCTTAGATGCCATATTCATACCTTCCAAAATATACTTTAGATTTTTAGGATTAAAACTAGATTTTTCAGTTTCAGGATTATTTTGAAATGAAACTGTCTTATTATCATAACTTACTATTTTTTCAATAACAGATGTTTTTATCTTCTGACCTCCGTTTGATATCATCGCCATATATCTAGCCATTTGAATTGGAGTATATGCATTTTGACCTTGTCCAATTACTGTATTTAAAGAGTCTGCATTAGACCAAGAAGCTTGATTTAAATAATCAAACTTTATCATATCAGCTAGAGTAGTTTTTGAATTAGAAACAGTTTCTTCTGCTTTTAATTCTAATTTTTCTAATCTTTTAATCACTTCAGTTCTTGATGGAACAGTATCTTCATCAGCCCAACTTACAATAGTATCAATAATTTTATTAAAATCATAGTCATCTTTATTTTTTCCATCCAATATATATTTATCAATTTCTTTTTCGAGTTTTTGCTTTAACATAATTTTTGTTAAAGATTTCTTAGTATTTGAATCAGGAACAACACCCTTACTTTCTTTAGGTACATTAATTTCAATTCCTGTTCTTTCACCAAGACCCAATTCTTTTACTGTTTTTGACAAATCTTCTATTGTAACTTTAGTCCCAGTTTTTTTATTTGATTTTGGGTTTTCTCCTAAAGCTAAAGCGTAAAAATAATAGTTACAACTGTCTCTTAATGCTGTTCTTAAATTTTCATTACCATGAGTTTTTTTATATTGATTCCAAATCCAACAACCAAATTTAGTATCCCCAACATCCATTACACCTTGACAGTTAATGTTTTCATTAGGATTCAATCCTTTTTCAAGCGCTGTTAAAGCAGTTGCCAATTTAAAAGTAGAACCTGGTTGTGAAATACTTTGAGTTGCTATATTATACAGAGGTCTTGGAGCAAGAAAATCTCTTGAATCTTCAGGAAACAAACTTATCCAATCACTATTTGAAATTCCAGTTACAAAAAGATTTGGATCATAGGAAGGATAACTTGCAAGAGCTAACACTTTTCCTGTTTTTACATCGAGAACTACAACCGCTCCACTTGTTGCATTTTTATGACTTTCATTAGGTCTATAGCTTCCCCACTTACTTTTATACTCACTTCCATTTCTTATAGATTCTAAAGTACGTTTTAAAGACTCTTCTGCTACCTTTTGTAAATCTGAATCAATTGATAAATAAACATTTTTTCCAGGAATAGCTTGTGTTTCAGAAATAGTTTCTGTTCTATTCCCTCTATTATCAACCATAACTTTCTTAAATCCATCTTGTCCTTTTAAAGAAACTTCTTGACTTTCTTCTACTCCCGTTTTTCCAATGAAACTATCAGAAGAGTAACCCTTATCTTTACTATATTTTTCAATTTCATCTTGCTGTGATATTTTTCCAATATATCCTAAGATATGTGAAGCCATTTCTCCATTAGGATAGTACCTTATAGGTTCCATTGAAACCGTAAACCCATTGTTATTCTCAAATTTTTCTTTTATATGGGAAATACAGGGTTCAGAAATACCATATGTTAATGTTATAGGAATATATGCTTTATCCCCTTGTAACTCTACTTTTCTATTTAAAACCAAATAACTATATGCATTATAATCATCTAAATTTTCAATAGAATATGTCTTTTTTAAAATTTCAAATAAACTTTCAGCAGTATAATCATCTTTAATTTTATATCTATTTTTTATTTCTGTACGATTTATATTATAAACATAGTCAAATGATTTACTAGTTATTGAAATTTTTAAAATTATATTGTTTTCTGTATTTACTTCTTGAGCAACAGTTTTTATTTCATCTGATAGAACAAAATCATAGAGTATATTATTATCTTCAGCAATAGAAATTAGATGAGTTAAAGGTTCTACATCATTTTTAGAATTATCTTTATAATTAAATTGAACTACTTCCTTATCCTTTTCATCTTTAACAAGAGTATATTCAACATTTGCATCTATACCTTTTTCTTCTAATTTTTTTAATAATATTTCTGCAGGAATGATTTTATTACCATTTTTATCAACTTTGACATAGCTCAATAATTTATCCATAGTAAACTTTCTAACCATATTGTAAAAATCATCTTTTGCACTTGTCTCCATTGTTACCTTAGAATTTTGTTTATTTAATTCAGATTTAATTAATAATAAATTATATCTATTTAAATCAACTAATGGTTTTAATTCAATATTATTTAAAAGATTTCTATTTTTTAATTCATCATAAACTAATTTTCTTGCCAAAGGTTGATCTAGTATTTTTCTTATTATTGATTTATCATCTTTTACTAATGATGCAACATGAGAATAAATACCTTTAGAAAGATCTTTTCCTTTTGCATATTCATCATATTTTGTACCTTTAGTAAAAGTAATTTCTCCACTATCTACATCAAAGAAATCACTTGGAACATATATTCCTTTAAGTTGTAAATCTCTAATAACTTTTTTAATTATATAGTAAGAAAATTCTGATGATGAATTTTTTTCAATCTTTAGTTTTAAAATATCTTCTACTAAATTATTTTCCATAATAATATCAAGTACTTTCTCTTTTGGAGATTTTAATTCAGTAAAATAATCTAAATCTGAAGAATATACAAAGTAATTAATTCCTAAAAAATAATCATCAGTATCCCAACTAGCACCATCCTTATTAAGTATTTTAATTAGTTCTTCAATCTTGTTTGCTTTTTCATCCTTATTTAGTCTATTAAATTCATCTTTTAAAATTTGAACAGCTGGACTAGTTTTTACTCCTGCTAATAACTTTCCATTTTTATCATAAATATTTCCTCTAGGGGCCGTTATTTTTACATCTTTAAGTCTATTATTATCTGCTTTATCTCTATAATCATTACCATTTATAATTGTTAAGTGAAATAATTTGAGAACTAGTGCAGACATCAAAATAAATAAAATTGAATAAACTATCTTATATCTTAATTGTCTATCATTAATCTTTTCTAATTTATTCTTATCAAAAATTTTCATATAAGTACCTACTAAAATCTAAATTTTCTTTTTTTGAATACTTTTCTCAACAAATAATTACATATCAAGTATAATAAAACATTCAAAATTAATTCAATAATTATTGGACCTTTTAAATAATTTAAAAGTTCTACTGAAGATGAATTTCCAAGAATCATATTAATTATAGTATTCATAATCCAATAAAACAAAGTTGCTACTACTGTAATTATGGAACCTGAACGTATATCTCCTTTATTTATTGAATCTTCATTATATCCAACTATAAATCCTATCATATAATAAATTAATGCTCTAATCCCTATTAATTTTGAGAATAAAATATCTTCCAGAAAACCAAGAACAATTCCTGAATAACCTGATATATATGATCCATAATTCATAGCTATTGCTACAACAAGTGCTAGACTCATATTTGCTTTTGAGTTAAAAATACTAAAATTTGGCAATATAGCAGTTTGTATCATAATACTAGCAAAAAACAACAATACAATTTTTAATCTATTCATTCATATCACCATTTCCTTTTAATACGAAAACTCTAAATAAAGTTGTAAAATCTACTGGAGATTTTACACTTATCTTTTTTTCTAAATTATTTTCCGAAGTTTTTACTTCTGTAACTTCACCGATATATAGATTACTTGGAAATACACCACCTCTTCCAGAAGTTACTAATTTATCTCCAACAACAACATCTGCATCTGATTTATACATAAACCCAGATAAATAATCATTTTCTTGACCATTAATAGCACCAAAAGATTGAGTCCTTACAACATTAAATGAAACATTACTTGCAGAATCAACTAAGCTAGAAACTTTACTCCAGTTGTATCCCACTTCTATAACTTTTCCAACGACAGCCTTAATATAAGTGTTATTTTCGTCCCCTACAGTTCCCTGTACAATAATATCTCCAACTTTCACGCCATCTTTACTACCTTTATTAATATTAAATCTTACAAATAGATTATTATTATCTAAAGCAATTACATTAGCACTTAAAAGATTTTCTTTATTTTTCATATATAGATTATATTCATTTTTTAGAAATTCTTCTTTAGCAATTATATTCTCCATATTTGTCGCTTTTTCTTTAAGTTCTGCATTCTCAACTTTTAGTTTTTCATTTTCTTCTCTAATTGCTTTTGATCCAAAAATATTTTTAAAAACTTCCTTTGAATTAGCAATTGATGAATAAATTATTCTTGAAATTGAATTTGTAACAGTTCCTATCGCATTTTCTCCAATATTCATAATAGAAGAATTATTACTGAAAAAAATAATAGAACTTAAAATAATTATAGTGGTGAAAAAAGATATCTTCTTTTTACGTGCTTTAATATTTCTAAATCTATTCATTACTTTTTCTCCTATTATTTTTAACTTTTAATTCACTTGCTAGTATACTAGCTCCAGCACAAGTACAAGTCAATGGATTATCAACGACGTTAATAGCTATCCTCAATTCATTTTGTAAATATTCAACACATCCATTAATTTTGGAACATCCTCCTGTTAAAAAAATCCCATTCCTTAAGACGTTACCAGTCATTGATGGTGGTGTTTTTTCTAATATAACTTTGATTGCATCAGCAACTGCATTAAAAAGCGGAAATAAAGAAGATGTTATATCTTTCCCATAAATTGTTGCATTTCTAGGCATTCCACTATTTATATCTCTCCCAAATATTGATAAATTATTAGTAATATTGCTAGTGATAAATGACGAAAGGTTAATCTTTATATATTCAGCAGTTTCTTTATCTATCATGAGATCATATTTATTTTTAACAATATTTATAATATCATAATCAACTAAATCTCCCCCAATATCTACAAACTTAGTTGCAACAACTCCTCCTAAACTTACTAGTGAAACGTCAACTGTTCCACCACCTACATTAGCTATAATGCTACCTGATGGCTCTAAAGCAGGAAGTCCCATTCCTATTGCGGTTGCTACGGCACTTGGAATAAATTCAACACTTCTAGCTCCAGAATATATTACACAATCTTCTATAGCTCTTCTATCAACTTCGGATATTCCACTAGATATCGCTATATATACTTTAGGATGAAAAATGGAAAAATTTGATTTTGCTTTTTTTAATAAATTAGTAAGCATTACTTGTGCAATCTCAAAATTTATTATTTTTCCACCCTTTATTGGTGATAAAGTTATAATATTATCAGGAGTTTTTCCTTCCATACTTTTTGCTTTCTCTCCGACTGCAACAATTTCATAATTATTTAAATCTACAGCCACTACAGAAGGTTCTATAATCTTACCATCTTTTCTTTTTGAGTAAATTAGAGTATTAGATGTACCTAAATCTAAAGTCAAATCTTCCCCTAAAATCCATGAAAAACTCATTATTCTACCTCTCTTATCTCATTAATCCCTTTTCTTTTAAACTTATATACTTGTTATATCCAATTATAATATGATCTAATAATCTTATTCCAACCAAATCTCCAACATCTTCTAACCTTTTTGTTATGTCTATGTCTTGTGAACTTGGAGTAGGATCACCACTTGGATGATTGTGCAAACAAATAATACTATTTGCACCATATTTCAATGCATACTTAAAAACTTCTCTTGGATGAACGATAGATGAATTCAAATCTCCTTTTGATATTTCATTCCAAGATATTATTTTATTTTTTGTATCTAGTAATAAAACGTAAAAATGCTCTTTCATTTCGTCTCTTAATATATTCATGAATATATCTGCAACACTTTTTGGAGAACAAAACGAAAAATTATCAACACATTCTCTCATGTTTAATCTTTTAAAAAGCTCTAAAGCAGAAATCAAACTACAGGCTTTAGATAATCCAATACCATCAATTTCCATAAGATCATTAATTGTAATCTCACTTATTCTATGAAATTTACTCATATAAATCCATAATTTTTTTGAAAGAGTTAAAACATCTTCTTTTTTTGAACCACTTCGAATTAAAATTGCTAAAAGTTCATATTCTGATAAACTTTCAGGACCAAATTTATAAAGTTTCTCTCTAGGCTTATCCGTTTCCTTTAATTCATTTATTGAAATAGTAAAAGTTTCAATATCTTTATATTCAATATTTTTTAATCTATTTACTTCACTTATTGTTTTATCTGCAAAAGGTATTTCTCCTTCTTTAACTTCTTTTTCAAATGATTCTTTATCTTTTATTTTTTCATTTTTTAAAAATACATTTAAATCTTTTAAAAATTCTTCATAACTATAATTTGACATAATAACCTCGTACAATTTTATACATAAAATTTGAAATCACACCAACTAGTATGCCTGTAAAAATTCCAATCATTCCTAAAATAGGAATAAAATTAACTAAAGTTCTTGAATTTAAAAGAACCATAGAAACTAGTATTTGAACCATAACATGAGAAACAGAACCTAAAACACTTATTCCTATTAAACTTAAAAATTTACTACAAAACTTATTTAATACATACATAATAATAATACTTGTAAATCCAGCAGTAAAATTATATATAAAACTTATTGGATTTCCTAAAATTATCACCAATAAAATAGCTTTTAAAAATGAAATAATAAATGCTTCCTTAAAGCCAAATAATAAAATAGAATTTATTATTATTATATTTGATAATCCTAATTTCACATTTGGTACGGGAATTGGAATATAATATTCTAGTAATGAAACTATTAAAGCTACTGAAACAAATAATGAAATTAAAACTACTTTTCTTGCTTTCACTAATTTACCACATCCAAATCATTAGTTTTTCTTGATTTTATTTGTATTACAAGTCTATTAGGCATACAAATAATTGCCTGTCCAACTTTATTTATTTTACCAAATTTAACATCAAGTTTATCAGGACAACTTGCTTCTATTACTCTAACACTTTCATTATCAACCTCTAGAATATTAAGTCCAAAAGAAGTTCTTATAGGATAAACTTTTTTTTCGTTACCAAAAGTGATTTGTTTAATCTCTTCTCCATTTACTTGAACACTAATATATTTATCACCAGTTGTTATAAAACTATTACTTATATATATAAATGACAGACAAAATACAACGATTAAAGTGAAGATAACAATAATATCACCTTTTTTCATACACACATCCTTATTTTTTATTAGAAATAACAATATTATATATTTTTAATAAAATTTATCAGTTCTTGTAAGGTAACATCATACCTCAGCATTAATTTTATCAAAATTTTATCTAATTTTCAATGTTTTAGAAAATTTTTTTAGAAAATACTTATTTTTTACAATAATAAACAAAAAGTAGTAATATATATTAAAAAATTTACTACTTTTATAGTTAATTTAATATTAAAAATCTAACTAACTGAATTTATATAGTGTCCTTTAAATCCATTTCTATCATTTATTTCTCTTGAATATTTTAAACAATCAATACATTCTTTTAAAATTTTATAGACCATCATCGAATTTTCATAAGTAAAATCAAGTCTTACTCTGTCAACTCCTAATTCAAATATTTCTTTTATATCAGTTCTTAAATCAAGAGCAATATGGTTTCTTATTTCAGTTCTACAAAACATATCTTGAAATAGTCTAAACTCTCTATTTTCCATATCTTTTAAAGCATAATCACTTCTTGCACATTCCGCACAACGTCTATCTTTGTGACAATCCTTTGTTAAAACTCCCATTGCACAGTATTCTGTAAGCATTGATCTAGTATGGCCGTATATTATCATGTCAACATTTGAATTTCTTTCTTTTAATTTATCCAATATGTTTTTTATTTCAAATTTATTTATTTCTTGTGAAAGTGTTATATCTTCAGCATTAAAATATTTTTCAAAAAATTTCAATGAATATGAATTATAGATATTAAAATATGTATCTATATTGAATTTTTTGGTATCAAATTTTGATTTAAAAAAGCTTTTTGACCCCCAAGTTGATATTTGAACTTTATTAAAAATTTCATCATTTAATTTGGATAAATATTTTTCTAATACAGAATACTCTTCATTTCTTATAACACCTAACGCACTATAAATTAATTTTATTCCAATGGCTTTTAGATTATTATAATATTTTTCAAGTAAATTAAAATCCTCAGTGTAAATTTCTCTTATAAACTCTGATATATTTGGATATTCTAAAATTTTATCCAGTTGAGAATTTTGATGTACTTTTAATGTAATCTTTCCATTAAATACTTTTTTACCATTTTGATAACTAAAATTTTTAAAAGGACATACGATTCTTTTTTCTGAAAAATCTAGTTTATATTCCTCATATTTTACTATAGCTTTTCTTCTCATATTATTTAAAACTGAGACCGGAATAAAGGCATCTTTATCAATAAAAATATTTTTAAAAACAAAATTATATGGCGTTCCTCCAGTTTTAGACAATTTTTCAACAATCTTATAAATCTCAACTTCTTTATTCTTTGCTTTTTCTATTTTTTCGTCTGAATAAACTTCGATATTTTCTAAAATAAACTTAGCTTTCTGTCCAACTTTAATAAAAATTTCACATTTTAAATTTATCTTTTTATTCTCAATTCCTTCTCTAAATGATTTATTGGCATTATCTACCAATAATTTATCAGAAGTTTTGTAAACAGGAGTTTTGGGTTTTATATCTTTTAAAAAATCAATTTCTATAATTTCTCCGGCTAGTCCAGAATCAAAAATTTCTCCATTTTTAATTATTCTACCAATGTTTCCACCACCTAAATTAATGCCGTCTCCCTTTGAAAGTTTACCAGATAATATTATTTTCAATTTCTTTTTTTTGGTATTGAAACTTAAAACTTCTCCTACTTTAACTCCAACATTATTAGGCTTATCTAAATTAATAATATCAGAACCGTTTTTACTCATAAGGTATCCTGATGTGAATTTTCTATTAAAAATAGCTTCTAAATCTTCTTTTAAAGCCTTTTTATCATCTGTAATTTTATTATTTATGTAATTGTCTATAGTTTTTCTATATCTTGATATAACAACTGCTACATATTCTGGTCTTTTCATTCTTCCTTCAATTTTTAAGGATTTAACACCCGTATCCAATATTTTTTCGATATTTTCTATACTACATAAATCTTTTGGACTCAATAAGTAACTTCCATTTACATCAATTGTCTTTCCTGTTGTTTTGTTAATCAATTTATAACTTTGTCTACAAGGTTGAGCACAACGACCTCTGTTTCCTGAACGATCTCCAAGCATTGAGCTCATAAGGCATTGTCCTGAGTAACTTACACAGATAGCTCCGTGGATGAATACCTCAATGTCTATATCAACATTATCACAGATTTCCTTAATTTCTTCTATACTAAGTTCTCTTGCAAGAACTACTCTGTTAAATCCAACTTTTTTTAATTCTAAAACGTCATTTAATGAATGTGCAGATATTTGAGTTGATGCATGAAGTTCCATATTTGGATATCTATTTCTTAAAACTTCTGCAACTCCAATATCAGACAAAATTATTGCATCCACACCAATTTTATATAAAAAATCTGTATAAGAAATCAATTCTTCAATTTCTTTTTCTTTTATAGATGTATTTACAGTAACAAATATATTTACATTTCTAAGTTTTGCATATTTTACAGCTTCTACAAGCTCATCATTGTCAAAATTTGTTGCAGAAGCTCTTGCTCCAAAACTGCTACCACCTAGATAAATAGCATCTGCTCCATTTTGAATTCCGGCTTTCAAGGATTCCATAGACCCCGCCGGAGATAAAAGTTCAAACATAATATTCCTCACAATAAAAAATATATCTTTATAAAATGTATAAAGATATATTCTATTATACCATAATTTTTACAATAAAAAAGGAGAAATTATAAAATTCCTCCTTTTAAAATATTCAATCATATTTAAATTTTATAAGAAATGTATTAATAAAAATCAATATAAAATGAATTATTATTATAATTATAAACAATAATATTGATTTAGAACCTAATAATTCAACTTTCTCAAATACAACTGGATACAATATTGCTAATAATTGAAATATTACATAGGATAAATTTATAATTAAAAATTTATAATTTATCTTATACAAAATAGAAAATGTCATATATAATATGAATACTATAATGAATGTTCCTCCATTTAATTCATCAATTATAGGCAAAACCTTTAAAAATAAATATTTATCAATACTGTATATATACTCATGATTTAAATCGACATAATCCAACATAAACATAAGTAAAGTAAATATAACAAAATTTACAATCCATAAATAATTTATAAAATATTTTTTAGCAATATTCATAACCAACACCTCAATATAATATAAAATCTGTTATTTATTAAAACTTAATTTTTAAGATGTTTAAATTGGTATAAATTAATAAGATGTAGCAAAATTATTATAAATATATTTATAATAAAGTACATCATTGAAATACCATTTTCAAAACCTGAACGTCCTATTGTTATTGGATATATATTTAGAAAAAAATATATACTCAAAAATATTTGATTTATAATTAGATATATTCTATTAGAACAAAAAATTAAATTTAAAATCGAATAAAGTAATATGCTGTAAAAAAATATATGAGTCAAACCATATTCAGGGGGTGATAATATCTTATTCACTCTAAAAATATTAATTAATATATATCTGTAATAATTAAATGTAAACTCTTGATTTAACATTATATTTTCTAAAAGAAAAAATGATATTATAAACAAAAATATACTTAAAATAGAAATTGTTCTCGATTTCATAATAATTTTCTCCTATTTCACTGTACAATATATACTTTATAAAAGTATTATAATACAGCAAATTAAAAAAGTCAATCATTTAGAATTTATTTCAAAATTGGAAAGTGAGTTACCATATCTTAATTCCTTTCTTAAATCCTGAATAATATTATCCATTTTCTCAAGCTCTATAAGTAATTCCTTTTCCTTTTCAGTTGTTTCATGTATCGCAACAATAGCTCCATTATTTATTACAATTCTCTTATCAGCAATTAATGCAAGTATTGGATCGTGTGTTGCCATTAATACAATTTTATTTTCACTAACTAATAAATCTAATGCTTTTTTTCTATCAATTCCTGCGTTTTCAATCTCATCAATCAAAACAATAGGCGATGAACTTAAAATAGCTGTATCTGCAATCATTAAAGCCCTTGACTGTCCACCACTCAATGATGTTATAGGAGTGTTTAAGTCAAATTTTTCTCCAGCAAGTTTATTTGCTTCTACAATAATTTTATTAATTATTTCTTCTTCATTTTCAACCATTCTGCTTTTTGCATGAAGTTCTATAAACTCATATGCTGATAAATCCATAACAAAATTCATATTTTGGGAAAGTTGGGAAACTAATTTATTATTTGCACTTAATCGCCATTTCTTATCAGCATCTTTTCCATTTATTAAAATTTTTCTATTAGTAGGAGTATCTCTATCTGCCACCCACTCAATATCTCCTAATAATCTTGACTTTCCACTTCCTGTAGGACCAACTATTGAAATTATTTCTGATTTATTTACTATAAATTCATCGTAATTTTCTTTATTACCAAATTTATCTGTACCAGCTAGTAAAGTTATTGAATTTACTTCATCATCTTCTAGTCCTAAAAAACTTTTCATTTGATTTATATATATTTCTAATGAATCACAAAGCAATTCTTCATCTATTGCAAGTTCTTCTTTTTCTTCTTCAGAAAATGAATGTAAATACTCTGCAAATGATAAATGTTTACTATTTGAAATATCAAAGTTATTTTCTTCAAAAAAAACTTCAACAAAAGGATATTTTTCAATTAATTTTTCAATTTTTAGATTACGCATTTTTATCCTCCAATTTCATTTTTTTGATATTTCCCATTTGATATTTTGCTCCGATTTTCTTTTCTCCCAAGCAGTAAGAACATAATGCAGTTGGCATCGCAAATTTTAATTCCATACCATTAACAGTATTTATTGAATTCTTTTCATCATACAATAAAGTACTTAATTCATAAGTTCCTTGTCCTGTAAGTCCATTTATATTCATAACTATAGAACTTGGATTAACAGAAGCAACTCTTGAAGAAAAAACTTCCCTTTCAGCCTGGGAAACAATATCTCCTTTTGTTATAACAACATAATCCGCACTTTTTAACATTGGACCAATTTTTTTAGGTGTATTTATACCAGATAAATTATCAATAACGCAAACAGCTTTTATATTTTTAATATATGGTGAACATCTATTGCAAAGTCCAGCTGATTCTGTTATTAAAATGTCCAATTCATTACTAATTCCCCATTGAACAACCTCTTCAATATTTGAAACAAAGAAGTGATCTGGACACAAAGCACCAGATAGTCCTTTTCTGACTAAAATATTATTTTTTTTATAAATTAAATCGTCATCAGTATATAAACAGTCAAACTTAACTACTCCTGCTTTAATACCTCTATTTTTTAAGTTGTCAATTGTCTTTACTATTACACTGGTCTTTCCTGATGAAGGAGGACCTGAAAATACTACTAAATTCATATAAACCTCTATTTTAAAATTTCTTCATTAAAAATTCTTTCAGATTCTTTCATAATTTTTACTATATCATTATTATGAATATAATCCCAGCCACAGAATAAAAACCCAAAATCTTCATCCAACATATTATCTACACCATAAATTGTAGTAGGAAATTTTCCATTTGATGAAAGTAATTTTCCAACATTTTCATTTCTAAAAAATTCAACAACTTTTTGAGCCTTTTCATTATCTTTTTTAGCCATTATAAATACAGGACTTATTATTGCCCCATCTTTTGGCCAAACAACCTTAAGTGCTGAACTTCTTGACACCATTTGTGTGAAAAAATATGGAGTAATACTAACAAGTGGATTGTTCTTTGAATCACCTTTTTTCTTAACCATTTCAGCAGGATGTAAACTCTTTTTATATATTCTTGCTAACGCTTTAATACCTTTGATTCCCCATTTTGCAAAAATGTTCACAACTAAAGCATTGAACATATCTAAATCAGATAACGGAATTGCAACACTGTCAGTGTAATTTCCACTAAAAAGCAAATCATCCCATGAAGTAGGAATTTTTCTCCCGTTTAAATTATTTTCATTTATTAAAAATACGCAAGGAACTACTGCAATAATATTATAAATATTTTTAGGATCTCTTAAACAGATTTTTTTATTGTCAAAGTCTTTATTCATCTTCTTATTTTCAACATAAAATTTATTCTTATCGAAAAATTTTCCGAATTTGTTTTTATCAAAAAATAATTCAAATCCTGCTGAAATCATTATATCAGCAACTTTATTAATATCTTCCGAATCTATATCATTTTCAATCCAATCTATACCTAGATTTGCAGATTTTAATTCATAACCAATAGTCAGACCTTTTGTTTTTTCCTCTTCAACAAATTTATCAAAAGATTCTATAATTGGTATTTTTAAAGGACACGGTAAAACACCTTTAACAATAACATCTCCAGTTACAACTTTTTCTTCTTCAAGAGATTTATCAACTGTACTATGTTCATTATTCAAGAATAAATCTAACTTTTCTTCGAATGCTGACTTATTTATACCTCTAACTTTTAAAGCCATATTTAATGAAACCATTTTACCCATAGTTTTCAACATTTTTTCGTTTTTTAATTGATCAAAACCATTATTTATAAAAAATTGTAATAGTTTTTCATTACCATTTAATATGTTATATAATTTATCATCAAAATCTATTTTACTCATAACTACCTCCTAACTACACAATAATATTATAATAATTTTTTGATTATGTATGTTGCAAATGCAATATAAAAAAATAAAATCGAAAATAATTTTCGATTTTATTTTTTCCTTCTATTAATTTGTTTCTCTTTAAAATATAAATTTTTTAAATATATCACACCAACAATTTCTACAATTCCTATTACTATAATTGCAAGATTAGTATAAGATTTTGCTTCTTTTTCACTTATTCCTTTTACATACTTCTCTTTATATATTAAATTTGTTATAAGGTTATTAGGAGCATTTGTTAATGTTATTTCAGAACCTTTTTTTGTATTAATATATTTTGAATTTGAATTAATAATATATTTGTAATCTTCATTTCCATTAAACTTATATTTAAAACTCTTAAAATTATCAAAAGTAGAAAATGAAGAACTTTCTATATTTAGCTTCATTACATTAATATTATTTACTGTTGTTAGTGATGAAGATATTGGATACTCAACAGTTAAATGCTTTTCAACTTTGCTATCGGTTTGAATTTCAAAAATTGCAACAATTTGTTTATCTGTTGTTGATTTTAAAACTCCTAGGCTATCATAACCTGAACCACCCAATATTTTATCAAAATTTTCAACAAAAATCTCATAAAGATTATCTTCTGAGAATCTTTGTTTAACATTATCGGGAATGTCCCCTAGAAATAAATTCTTTAAAAAGTTCTCAACATTCATAGATGTCTTTTCAATATTTTCTTTATAACCAGAATTAATTTGTTTATCACCTAAATAAATTTTAGTTCTTATGCTTACATCATTCCCGATTGTATATAAAACTGGTGTTTTACTCTTTCCACTAAATTCATGAGTTAAAACAATAGTTTTAGAATTTTTATTTTCTTCAACCTTTACATTTTCTCCACCTGATAAAAATAATTTTGTTTTATCTGTAGAATACTTAATTGTAATCTCATATTTTAAATTTTCAATATTATTAGATTCTAAATTAAATTTTCTTAGAGTTCCTACATCTTCCTTTTTAAAATTTACTGGTTCATAGGTTGGAGAATCAATATTATTTATAATTTCTCGATAAAATTCACTACCTGTTGGAGACTTAAATTTATCGTTCAAAAATTTAAGGGTATATGGAACATCTGCTCCATCCATTTTAATTGAAAAATCACTTAATTTTTCTATGCTACTATTAAATGTTATGCCCATCTTAACTGTACTATTATCAGCATTAGAGCTCTTTAGAGCGTAATTCGCTTTATAAACTCCATCTAATTTATTTTCAGTTGGACTAGCATTTGAAAAATCTATTACAGATTCTCCAGATAGCTCTATATTTTTAGTATCAGATAAGTTAAAAGGCTCATATATTCTATAATTATCAGTTAAAGTATTTTCTTCCGCATTATTTCTAAACGTGTTTCCCATAAAAAAACAAAATATCGTTAACGTGAGTAAAATTTTATTTTTCATATTTTCCTCCGACTTTTTATATGAGCTATTATACCATTTCTTATTTAGGTTGTAAAGATTATGGACTATAAAGAAAAAATCACAGATAGATTTATCTGTGATTTAAAATAAATTATAATAATTCAATTTTATGTGACTGTTTTATATTCTTATCAACTGCTATATTTACGGTACATATTTTATTTGCAAGATCAATTACCTTATCAATTTTATCAATACTTGCATCAGTTTTTAAAGAATATTTTGTCCTTATTTCTGAATACTCTTGATTTTTAAATGGAGTTTCTCCTATATTATCAGTACTTAAAACGTCAGCTTCAACTTCAATATTTAATTCTTCAAATTTTATTTTATAATATTTTGCAGATTTAATAAAAGTTAAAACTTTACATCCAGCAAGAGCCCCCATGAACATAGCTCCTGGTGACATATATCCAGAATTTACTTCCTTACATTTTAAACTATGCGTTATTATCTCCTGTCCATTACTGGATAAAATCATATCTCCATTTTTTTCTAATCTTATATTACAAATCATAGCTAAAATAACTTCAATATATTACCGATAAATACACCGTAATAATTACCAATAACATATCCTAAAATACCAACTAACATTCCAGGAACAACTAATTGATTCCAACCTCTAGCAATAGCTAATGCTGCAGCAGTTGTTGGTCCCCCAATATTAGCATTTGAAGCAATACATACTTCTTCAATTGAATATTTGAAAATCTTACCGAAAATAAATGAAACAATCATGTTTATTACAACGATAAGTACACAAAATACTAATAACCATGGTGCTTTCTTTAATATTATCTCAATAGATGCAGGTGCTCCAATGGCGCCAAAGAAAATATGAATTAAAAATGTACCTATTTCTTCTGCACCTGAAACTTTTGCTAAAATTTTTGTATAAGTTGCTAAAATAACAGTTATTGTAGTCATTAATAAATATTTACTACCAACTAGACCGAAGAATAAATCAACAAGAAATCTTAACGCAGTTCCCATATTGTCAGTATTAGGTTTAAATCCTGAAATATAAGTGCCTAATTCTGTAGATACCGCAACAATTACAAAAGAGAATGAAATAACTTTTGCTACATCTAATAGAGAAACATCTTTCTTTGCCCAGAATTGTGCAGCTTTATTTTCTCCAACTGAACCTAACTTTTCCATTTCATCCTCATAAGGATGGCTATAATGTTTTCTAAAGAATTTCATCGTAGGTATAATAGTTAAACTTACAAAATAAATTCCCATAAATAAGTTATCAGCTACTACAGCAGAACCAACTAATCCTTTATCATCCAAAGGAAATGCATCAGCCATTGCAGTTAAGTTCATACTACCCCCAGTATAAGTTCCAACCATCATTGCACTTAATTTATAAAGTTCTGGAATAAAATTCTTTAATAAGAAAAATGCTACGAATGCACCTAAAATTGTACCTAAACCACTTAATAAATAAATTCCAATAAGCCTTCCTGATTCTTTCCAAACCTTTTTTAAGTCAGCCTTAAAAAGTAACATAGGAATTGCAAGAGGAACTACCCAACCCCATACTATATCATATGCTTTTGTATCTTCAGCAGGGATAATCCTAAAATTTGATAAAACCATGGTGAAAGCTAGTGCAAGAATACATCCTGTAATTTTCCCAGCCCAACTATAAGTTTGTTCTAAGTAAATACTAAATGCAGCTATAGCACATAAAATAGCTAGTAATACCAAAGTATTATCTACCTTAATAAGTGACCAATATTTCTGTTTTGCCACTTCTTGAGCAAAATATAACATAAAAATACCTCCTTTAAAAATATGTAATGCTTTTCACATCATAATTTATTATATACTCACTCTTTAAATTTGTCAAACTTATATTTTTAAAACATATAGTGTTCTAAATGTCTTATCTGTCTTATTCTTAAAATTTTCAAAATCAATAATTTCTATAATTTGAAAATTATTCTTTTTTATTACATTTAAAATATCATTTTCAGAATATATATATTGTCTTTGTATTTCTTTAATTTTTTCATATGTGCCATACTCAGTCTTTAAGAAAAAATCAATATCAAAATCTATATATTTATTATGAAGATAATTTCTCCAAACATAAAATAGTTCATCTTCTTCATCTACAAAAATATTATTTCCTAAATATTCTCTTAGTTTATACTCAGAGTTTATATCAAACATTAAAATTGAGTTTTCATCCATTTGATTTTTACAATTATTTAAAAACATATCAATTTCGTTTATATTTTTCAAATAGTTTAAAACATCAAAAAAACAACATATTAAGTTATATTTCCTATTAGAATAAAAAGTTCTAATATCTCCTTTTAAGATATTAATGTTATCATAAAGTATCAATTTATTATAAGCAATGGATAACATATTGTCAGAAATATCAAAACCATCAACATAAATTCCTCTTTTCAAAAATTGTTCTGTTAAATTTCCACTACCCATTCCACATTCTAAAATATTTTTTACTTCCACATTATTATTTATACAAATTTGTATAACATTAGAGGCAAGTAAATCATAATCTACTTGCCTTTTCATTAATTCATCATAAATATAAGAAAATTTATCGTACATATTAGTCCTCATACGAAAAAATATAAGGAATATTTCTATATTTATTACCATAGTTAAGTCCATATCCAACTATAAACCAATCTTCAATTTCGAAACCAAAATAATCAGGAACTATATCGACTTCTCTTCTACAAGGTTTATCAAGCATAACACAAGTTTTAATACTTTTTGGATTTTTATTTAAGAGATATTCTTTAATATTTTTTAGAGTATTTCCTGAATCCATAATATCATCTACTATTAGCACATCTTTCCCTTCAATATCTTCTCTAAGATCAGAAATAATATTAACTTTACCAGTTGAAATTTCAGAATGTTCATAAGATGATGTTGTAATAAAATCTACAACTATAGGTTCATTTATCTCTCTAACTAAATCTGCAAGAAAAACAAAACTACCTCTCAAAAGGCCAATAGCAACTAAGTTTTTACCAACATAGTCTTTTGAAATTTGTTTTCCAAGTTCTTTTACTCTATTGGAAATTTCTTCTCTTGTAAATCTAGTAACCTCTCTTTTGTTCATCAAAATAGTCCTCCTTCGCTACTTTTTTACTATTTTTATTTTTTTCAAATTCAATTCTTTTCTTTTCAGAGTCTTTAATTTCCTTTAAAATCATTAATATTTTATTCAAAGTATATTGAATACTAACAAGTATTATAATCAAAAAAGTCATAAATATAACATTAAAATCTATATTCATATAAAATCACCTAATTATTTTTTATTTTCTCAATGCTTGATATAATTTCATCATAGATATTTTGATATTTCTTTAATTTTTCTCTTTCCTCATTAACAACTTTTTCAGGAGCATTATTTACAAACTTTTCGTTTGAAAGTTTAGAAGATGCCCTTTTTATTTCTGATTCATATTTCTGTAAATCAGTATTTAATTTTTCCAATTCCTTCTTATAATCTACAAGCCCATCTAAAGGAATATAAATTTTTTGATTATTACAGATAACAACCAGAGAATTAGAAATTTCTTCATCTTTATCCATAACTATTACTCTAGAACATGATGCCAAAAATCTGTATAAATGTTCTAATGATGAAGTATAAACTTTTGTAATTTCACTATTTGAAACAAAATATAATTCAGATTTCTTTGAAGGCGGAATATTCTTTTCGCTTCTCTTATTTCTAATAGCAGTAATAGTTTCAATTAAGTTTTCAACTTCACCTTCTTCTTCTATAAACATACTACTCTCATCATATTCAGGAAAACTTGAATTAATAAGCTTTTCATTAATGCTAGGCATAAAAGAATAAATTTCTTCTGTTATAAAAGGCATAAAAGGATGTAATAATTTTAGAATATTATTTAAAACATAAATTAAAACAGACTTAGCAACTAATTTTTTCTCAACATTATCTCCATACAATCTTGTTTTAGAAAACTCAATATACCAATCACAAAATTCATTCCATATAAAGTCATAAATTTTTGCTGAAGCTAACCCAAATTCAAATTTTGATAGATTTTCTGTTAATTCTTTAATTGTTCTATTTAATCTTGTTAAAATCCACTTATCTTCAATTTCTATCTTACTTAAATCAACATCATATTTCTCTTCATCATTTAAATTCATAAGTACAAATCTTGATGCATTCCAAAGTTTGTTTGCAAAATTTCTGTTGGATTCTACTCTTTTTTCATAAAATCTCATGTCATTTCCAGGAGTATTTCCTCCAACTAATGTAAATCTTAATGCATCTGCACCATATTTATCTATTATTTCAATCGGATCAATTCCATTTCCTAAAGATTTACTCATCTTTCTTCCAAGTTCATCTCTAATCAATCCTGTAAAATAGACATCTTTAAAGGGAATTTCATTTAGATTATATAAACTTGAAAAAACCATTCTAATAACCCAGAAAAATAAAATATCATAACCTGTAACTAAAGTATTAGTTGGAAAAAAGTATTTTAAATCTTCCGTTTTATCAGGCCAACCTAATGTTGAAAATGGCCATAATGCAGAAGAAAACCAAGTATCTAAAGTATCCTCATCTCTAATAAATGTTTTTCCTTCTTCTTTTGGTTCTTTTTTACTTACAACAACTTCTCCTGTTTCTTTACAATAATAAACAGGAAGTCTATGTCCCCACCATAATTGACGAGAAATACACCAATCTTTAATATTATCTAACCAATTTATATAAACTTTTCCAAATCTCTCTGGAATAATGTTTAACTTTCCATCTAAATAAGCTTGCTTAGCAGGTTTTGCTAATTCTTCCATTCTAACAAACCATTGTTTTGATATAATTGGTTCAATAATCGTCTTACATCTCTCGCAATGTCCTACAGCATGATTATGTGGTTCAATTTTAATCAAATATCCATTTTCTTTAAGTTCTTTTACTATTTCTTTCCTTGCAACTTCTCTTTCTAATCCAGAAAATTTTCCGAATCCTTTAGCAATTTTGCCATCATAATCCATAATAAGCTTTTGTCCTAAATTATGTCTACTTCCAACTTCAAAGTCATTCGGATCGTGTGATGGAGTAATCTTAACACAACCTGTACCAAATTCCATATCAACATAATCATCTGCTATAATAGGAATTTCAATATTTAAAATGGGTAAAATTAAAGTCTTTCCTACCTTATCTTTATATCTCTCATCATCTGGGTGTACTGCAACAGCTAGATCACCAAGCATTGTTTCAGGTCTTGTTGTTGCAATTGTTAAATACTCTTCACTATCTTTAAAAAAGTATTTAATATGATAAAAATTTCCATCTTCATCATTATGTTCAACTTCAGCATCAGAAATAGCAGTACCACAATTACAACACCAGTTTACAATTCTGTCTCCTCTATAAATTAATCCATCATTGTACATTTTTATAAAAACTTCTTCTACTGCCTTAGAAAGATTCTTATCTAAAGTAAATGCATCTCTTGACCAATCACAAGACACGCCTAGTGTTTTTAATTGATTTTTAATATTTCCTCCATATTTTTCAGTCCAGTCCCATGCTTCTTTTAAAAAACCATCTCTTCCAAGTTTTTCTTTAGAATTACCTTCTTTATTTATTTTTTCAACAACTTTTGCCTCTGTTGATATTGATGCATGGTCAGTTCCTGGAACCCAAAGAGCCTCATAACCACTCATTCTTTTCCAACGAATTAAAATATCTTGAATAGTATTATTAAGAGCATGTCCTAAATGTAAATTACCCGTTACATTAGGTGGTGGCATTACAATAGTATATGGTTTTTTATCTGTATTTATATGTGCAACAAAATCTTGATCTTCTAACCAACTATTATATATTTTATTTTCAAAGTCTTTTGGACTATAAGTCTTTTCTAAATTTTTCATAAAACCTCCTCATATAAAATAATATAAAATATTCGTATTATCTAATTAATCAATTAAACACTTTTACTTGTTGTAATATTATAATTTATATAATTATAATATTAATACTTTGAATTGTAACATATTGTTATAATTTCACAATAAAAAAACTTCATCCCATATATAGGACGAAGTTATCGCGGTACCACCTAATTTTCATAAAAAATGACTCTCTAAATTTATAACGTAATTACCCGTTTTTCAAAGCTAAAAAGCTACCTTCACAAAAAATGAATTAAATTTTTACACCGAACAAATTCTCTCTGAAAATTCTTTTTATGTTACTCCTCTTTTATATGCCTATATTTAATTTTTAGATAAAAATATTAGATATATTATAACACGAAAAATATTAAATTTCAATAAAAATTAAGAATTTTATTTATACTTTCTTATCATTATCTGTCCCCTAAATTTATTAATAGGATTTTTACCTTCAAATCTAATTAACATATAATATATTTATAAAAATTTAATTTATATAAATAAAAAAAAGACCGAAAACTAATTTCGGCCAATTTATTATTAAATTAAATTTTACCAACTAAATCTAATCCTGGAGTTAAAGTTTCATCGCCTGGTTCCCATCTTGCTGGACATACCTTATCCCCATGTTTAGCTACAAATTGTGCAGCTTGAACTTTTCTTAACAATTCTTTAGCATTTCTTCCAATTCCATTAGCATTTACTTCATAAAGAACTATTTCACCTTGAGGATTTACAACGAAAGTTCCTCTTAAAGCTTGTCCTTCGCCTTCAATTAATACGCCAAATTGTTCTGAAAGAGAAAGAGCTCTGTCTGAAATCATTGGATATTGAATTTTTCTGATTGTTTCAGAAGCATCCCACCAAGCTTTATGAACAAATTCAGAATCTGTTGACACTGAATAAATTTCACAACCTATTGCTTTGAATTTATCATAACTTAAAGCTAAATCTTCTAATTCAGTTGGACACACAAATGTAAAATCTCCTGGATAAAAGAAGAAGACACTCCATTTACCTTCTAAATCTTTGTTTGATACTGTGATTAAATCCCCATCATAATATGCAGGAACTTCAAATTCTTCAATTTTTTTCCCAATTAAACTCATACTAATACCTCCTATATTTGCCTTTTTTACTAAGACATTCATATTATACCACTTTTCTATTCATTCAAACAAAAAAGAGAGCAAAAAGCTCTCTTTAAATTTATAATTATGAAATATATCCTTTATTTGACAAGATTTCTTTAGATTTTTCTAGATTTGCATCATTGACCATTACTACAGGTCCAGTACAACCCATTCCAGTTTTTGCAAATATATTATTTTTCCACAAAGCAACCTTAGCATCTTCAAGTTCAAGAATATCAATTCCACCAATAGTTGCAGTAGCTTGTTCTTCTGCAGGACATTTAACTTCTTCTTCTGGTTCAGCTTTTTTTGCACCAGCAGAAGTAATCTTTTCTAAAATAGCTTTTAGACCAGCTTTATTAGCTTTTTCAAATTCTTTCTTTGAAACTTCTTTAATATTTCCTTTAACTAATTGTCCTGCATAAGTCATAGCATTTGCAATAACAGGGAATCCTGAAGCTCTTGATACTATAAGAACAAGTCTATCATATCCTTCACCAATTCCTGGTCCATAACCATAACCCATAGCTTCAAATCCACCACCAGTAGTGTATGATGAGAAAACTTTCATCAAAAGATTTCCAGTTAATGTATCATTTACCATTACATCTGGGACTCCTTGCAATAAGTCATTTCCTCTCATTAATACTCCACCATCAGCTCTGTTAGACTCAGCAAAGTTCATATCATAACCATTTTCTTTTAATTCTTTAAATGCTCTTTCAACAGAAACCGCATTATCTACATTCAATATACCTACTGTAGGATTTTGAATACCTAATGCTTTTGCAACAATAACTCCATAGATACCATTTTTAACCATACCTTCTACTCTATGTGCAGAAGAAGTACCAGTAGTTGTCGCAATAATCATTTCCTTTGCAGCAGCTGGAGTAATAACTCTACCTACAGTAGAAACTCCAATTGGAAAACTATAATGCATAGTTACACAACCATCAATTTCACCACTATCTAAAAGTGATTCCATTTTTTTGTAACCTTCTTCTTCATTAGCAACAACATATTGCTTTAATGAAGTATTTACTTCTGGTCCAATAATGCAATATTCTACACTATTATCTCTTGATTGAGCAAGCTCAGCTCCTTTTACAACATTATCTAATCCATGTTCACTGCCTAAAGTTGTAACAGCAATCCTTGGTCTTGTTCCAAATGCACCTGTTTCTAAACCAGTAGCAATTTCTTCAAAGACATTACCTATTACTTTTTTTATATCAGACATGAAATCACCTCTATTCTTCAATTAAAGAAGATGCAAAATTTCTCATTGCTTCAGCAACTAATTTCTTAACTTCTTCCTTAGAAACTCCAGAGTTGTCTTCTAATTTACCTGAATTTCTTTCTAAAACAATTGATACACCATCAAATAAGTTAGTCATTCTTCCTAAGAATAAAGAACCCTTACCAATAATCATAGCTCTATTTAATTCACCTGATGTTAAATCTTCACGGCAGAATCCTAAATAAGGTACTCCTGAAGGAATATGTCCTTGAGTTGGAGCCCATCCTTCCATACCATGATCTTCAATAAAGCTAGCAATTTCAGCTTTTTCTAATTGTTTTTTCATTACTCCTAAAGCACCAATCATCTTGAAGTTAGCATTTGGAACATCTCCAGCTCCAGCAGGTTTAGTTATGTCAGGATTTTGCATTTCAGCTGAGTATTTATCAACATCTTTTACTGTTAAATTAGCTTTTTCCAATGGCGCAGTAACTAATGCTGACATAACGGCTTGTGGTGATGAACCAGTTCCTACTGTATGTCTACCAACTATGTCAGTTCTTAATACTGGGTTAACTCCATCATTTTCTGAAATTAACGCAGCAAATCCACCAATACAATCTTCTAATATAGGTAATCCTTTCTTAAGGTGGTCTTTACCGTTCATTCCTAATTTAGCTGTACATCCACCTGCAACTATAACAACATTTTTGAAAGTTCCAGAATGAACATGAGATGATGCAGCAATTAAAGTATGAGTTGGAGCAGCACAGAATCCTCTTATATCAGAACCTGAAGCATTGTCAAATCCAGCTAATTCAGCTATAGATTTTGCAAAGTTACCACCACCTCTTTGGTTCATATCTCCACATGCTTCTTCTGAACATTCAATAACATATTCTACATCATTAGGATCTAAATTATTCTTTGCAACTAAATGTAAAGCAGCTAACAATCCAGAAGCTTTTGTAACCAAATTTTCTAACATAACATGAGCTGATAAGTTAACATCAACATCATGAGCTCTAGTAACTACACCTACTAATTTATCTTCAAAGTATAAACCTTCAGCATGATTATTCATATGTCCTTCAAGAACTGATTGATCAACACCTTCTTTTAATCTTGCAACTAATCCTTCGCTAATTAGTGGATGTTTTTCCAAATCAGCTTTAACAGATTCAGTAAACTCTTTGTTAAGATAAACTAAATCAAAGGCATCACAAATTTTCATAAGACCAACAAATTCATGTTCTGGCATTATTTCACCATATTTACCATCTCTTGGAGCTCCAGATAAATATTTATCTGCATCTGACCATGGTTGTGGCACAGCCTTTAAATCTTCTGGTCTTTTGTTTCCAATGTAAACTTGGTTTGGTAAATAATTTAATACTTCTTCATATTTTCTAATATGATTTGGTATTTCCTTTAAATATTCTGAATCAGGATTTAAAGCCTTTTCAGTAGTTTGAGTTGTTCCATTTTGAATTATCATGTCTGGTGCATGAACTAATACGTAAGAAGTTCCTTTTAATACAGGAAAATTCATCTTAATTACCTCCTTTAATATAAAAAACAGATAGCATAGTATGTATTGCATATAAGCCAACTACCCTCATCTAATAGAATACCATTAAATTAAAAAGGTGTCAATACCTGACACCTTTTTTACTAAAAAATTATTCAAATATTGTTTGTCCTTCAACTTCTGTTGATAAAGCATTTAATGCTTTTTTAACAATATTCATTCTTAAAGAATATTCTTCCTCAGCAGTTAATTTAGGATTACCTAATGGGTGAGGAATTGCTATAGCAGGAACAATTCTATTAGCTCCTACTGTCATTGAAATTGGAGTTACAGTACATACATGTACTACTGGGATTCCAGCTCTCTCAATTTCTTTAACCATCGTTGCACCGCAACGTGTACAAGTACCTCAGGTAGATGTTAATATAACTGCATCTACTCCATCAGCAACCAATTCTTTGCTGTATTTTTCTGCAAATGCTTTTGCAGAAGCTACAGCTGTACCATTTCCTACTGTAGTATAGAAATATCTATGAAGACTTCCAATTTCACCCTTCTTTTCAAGTTCTCTTAAAACATCAACAGGTAAAACTCTATCTGCATCTTGATTAGCATAAACAGGATCATAACCACCATGCGCTGTTTCCCATTCGCCTTCTTTAAGATCCATTACACCTTCAATATCATATTTACCATATTTTGAAGCTGATGAAGACTCAATATGATCAGGATTTCCATGAGGAACAATACCACCTGATGTTACCAAAGCAATCTTAGCTTTTGTAATATCTTTAACAGCTGGATTTGGATCTACTCTGTCAAAGTGTGGCATTGGAAATTCTGTTTCGAATTCCTCACCTTTTAACTTTTTAATCATCATATTTACAGCTCTTTTACCACCGAAATCTTCTCTAAATATGTTCTTTCTAACTCCTCTTTCAATGTAACCTTCTTTAGCTGGAGAACCAATTTCTTCTCCTTTAACAAGTTTCATTGCAAGTGGAACCATTTTGCTTACAGCATCTTTCATACCTGCAGCACTATTTTTAGTTGAAACTATATATATGCTCTTTTTGAACATATCTGCACCTGGGTTTTCAATATACATACCAGTTAAAGCCGGAATACCCAATTCATTTTGAACAGCTTCAGTAATTGTACCAGCAGCAACTCCATAACGACCAGCATTAAATGCAGGACCTGCTATGAATAAATCTGGATTGTACTTTTTAACCATTTCTAAAACTTCTGCTTTAGCTTGGTCCATATTTTCACCAAAATAGCTGTCTCCGCAAATAACTGTAGCAACTATTTCAGCTTCACCCTTAAAACCGGCATTTAATGCTAAACCAGGTCCAATTTTTTCTTCTCTGACTTCTGGTTTATAATCTGCCTTTTCTTCTCCACCTATACCAGCAAAGAATTGGTTTATATAGTGAACTACTCTTAATTTTTCCACACTAATCACCTCTCTATCATATATTTATATATGATTTTTTTCTTAATTACAAATTATAATGAATTTCTAATTTCACTTACAGCTTCAATGATAGCATCACAGTCAAGAACCATTTCCATCATACCAATTTGGTCATCATAAACTGATTCATCAACTTCTGCTTTAAATTCAGGTTCAACTGCGTGATATACTTTAAGTCCTAACTGAACTCCTGCTAATGGACCTGCAAAAGTAGGGTCTCCTGTAGTTACAGTTTCAGCTGCTAATGCTGCTGATTCTGCTTCAGATGCTCCTAAAAGAACTAAACAATTTTCTGCTCCGTATTTTTCTGCTAATTCTTTTACCCTTCTTTGATTTTCTAAGTCCATTGCTCCTGCTGCAGTTCAGACAAAACATTCAGTTGCTGAAAATACTATTTCTGCAGGAGTTGTAGCGACACATTCTTCCATAGCTGGTCCTGGTATACCATCTCTATCACCGATTATGATTACTTTTGTATTTTCTGTAAAAAGTGCCATATCGCTAACACATCCTTTCTATATATTTTATTTTCGTTTAATTTTATATAATATTCCGTGTATTTAATAAATTTTAATAGCCAGTAGCTGATAATCTATTAAATCCTAATTCATTTGTTGCACCTGTAATTGCTTGTAATTCAA
The DNA here is from genome assembly GCF_035282635.1 of Parvimonas sp. D2. Classification (NCBI taxonomy): domain Bacteria; kingdom Bacillati; phylum Bacillota; class Tissierellia; order Tissierellales; family Peptoniphilaceae; genus Parvimonas; species Parvimonas sp. D2. Next base: position 25,884 of record NZ_JAYKBO010000001.1, on the reverse strand, counting down.
CCATAATTGAACCATCTTCTCTTAATGATCCATCGAATCCACCTGCAATAATGTCAACATAATCTAAAGTTCCAATAACTTTGTCCATCTTAGGTAATACAATAGTTTCGTTAGCATTACCACCAGTTACTACCGCATTTGCAGCAACATCAGCATCAGCTAAAGATTGACTTGCACCATCTCTACCAGCATATTCATCAGTAATGATAACTGTTTTAACGCCTTTACCTTCGATTTTTTTACAGTTCATAATTAAATCTGTATCCGGGTTACCAAATCCTTCTTGTGATACGATAGCTCCATCAAGATTTAAAAATTCACATAATTTAGCAGTCCAGTTTGATGATCTTTCTTTATCTGCTAAATATACATTTTCGTTAGTGATAATAACACCAACAAAGTTGATTTCTTTTCCATGCTTTTCATACATTGCTCTAACAACTGGGTTGTTTAAGTGATGATAAGTTGTATTCTTATCACAAGCAGATACACAGTTACCACTTAATATAGCTCCATCCATCAATTCTGTTGGATATAATAGTGTTGGAACTATTTGTTTTGCATCTACACCGTAAACATATGTATCATGTAATAATCCTTGAGATTGTAACATTTGAACATAAGCAACTTTTGGTAAATGTTTTAATTCTTCAGCTTGTTCGAATAATGGCTTAGTTTCGAATACTTCTACTTCATCAGGTTCAACTTCTTTACCAGCTAATCCTAAATAAGTAGCAGCTTTTAATCCTGCCATTCTAACAGCTTTTTCGTAAGCATGAGCTTCAACACCTTCAGCTGGTTCCACAATTAAAACTATATTATTAGTTTTAGAGAATGGTGTATATTCAGCTCCAGGTCCTTGCATATCAACAATACCTTCTTGGAAGCCTACTATTTTACCAACTGTCATTACTGCGGCTCCTTTAAGAACATGAGTTCTTCCTGAACCAACTACATCAACTTTTGAAATCATTCCAGGGAATACTCCGCCTGCTCCGTTAACCTTTACTCTTGGTTCTACAACATCCTTAATTGGAGTAATTCTTACACTTTCACCTGGTTTTGCAAGATCTACGTCTACTGATTTTAAGTGTTCATCATCCATTAAATGAGCTATTAATTCTTCCTTATTAATGTATAAAACACCTTTGTCAACTTTTGTTTCTGAACAAAATTTAACATCGTTAATTAAGATTTTTCCTAATTCTAGACGCATATACTCACCTCCTTAAAATTTATATATTTAATCCTTTCGGAATTAAATTCATTTATTCAAAACTTTCGACATATTTTCTAGCATTTATTGCAGCTATTGCACCATCATTAACAGCAGTAACCACTTGTCTAAGTTCTTTTACTCTAACATCTCCAGCAACAAAAACACCTTCAACATTAGTTCTCATAGTTTCATCTGAGACTATATAATTTCTATCAGTTTCAATCTTTCCTTCAAATAATGAACTTTCAGGTATATAACCTACGAAAATAAAAACGCCAAAAATCATATCGCCTTCTCTTGGAACTATCTTAGTTTTTTCTCCAGTTTTATTATTTACTATATTCATAGCTCCTAACAAACTAGCGCCTTCAAAACTTTCTACCTCAACGTTCCACATAATCTTCAGTTTTTCACATTTTAAAGCTTTTTCTTCTATTGATTTAGCCACTGATAATTTATCTTTTCTTACTAGTAATGTAACATTTCGTCCAAATTTTGTAAGATACATCGCTTCTTCAACTGCAGCTTCTCCTGAGCCAACAACATAAATATCCAAATCTTGGAAAAAAGGTGCATCACAAGTTGCACAATATGCTATTCCTTTACCAGTAAATTCTTTTTCACCCGGAACATTAAGTAATCTTGGATTTGATCCAGTTGCAATTATCACAGACTTTCCTTCATAAGTAGCATTTTCCCCTTGAACTACCTTTATGTTCCCAGAAAAATCAACATTAATCACTGTATCTGTTACAAATTCTGCTCCAAACGATTTGGCTTGTTTAACCATTCTTTCAATTAATTCAGGACCTGTTGGGACATCTTCTGCCCCTGGATAATTTGCTATTTCGTCAGTCTTAGCTATTAATCCACCTGGTGTTCCCTTTTCAATAATTATTGTTTTCATACTAGCTCTTGCAGCATAAATTCCTGCACTTATTCCCGCAGGACCAGCTCCAATTATAATACAATCATACATAATTTACCCCCAATTACAGTATCAAAATAATAAACTGTAATGAAAACACATTCGTTTATTATTATATATTAAGTTTACCCAATTGTAAAGCATTTTTTGATAAAATCATAATAAAACTTTTTTATAACTTTAAGTATTTGTATATAAAATTCACAATCTTTTTAAAGTTCCTTTCCTAATGTGTAATTTGCAATATTCACACTATGGTCTGCAATTCTTTCAAAATTTGATAATATGTCAAGAAATTTAACTCCAGCATTTGTATCGCAAATGCCTTTATTAATTCTATCCATATGGTTTCTTCTATAACTTTCTTCTAATATGTCTACTTCTTCCTCAATATTAATACAATTTTTTGCTAACTCAAGATTATTATCTTTATATGCAATAGTTGTATCAATTACAATTTTCATAACATCTGAAGATATTTTTTCATATTCATCAAAAGCTGTTTTACTAAATACAGAATTTTCATCTTTAATTTCTTGAATCAATTCTATTATATTTTCGCAATGATCTCCAATTCTTTCATAATCATTTATAGCGTACATCATAACAAATACTTTATGTTTTTCTTCATCAGATAAATTTTTATCAGCTAAGGGAACTAAATAGTCAATAATTTCCTTTTCTAATCCATTAATCATTTTTTCTCTATTAAAAACAAATTCTATATTCTTGCCACTTTTAGTCTTAAATGCCTCAATTGTCTTTTCAAGAGATTCAATGACAATTTCTCCCATTCTAGCAACCTCTTTTTGAGCTTGAATAATTGCAATACTTGGTGTTTCAAAAAATCTTTTATCCAAATTTTCAGAATAATGTTCTTCTACGACATCATCTCCTTTTATTACTAATTGTGATATTTTAACTAAAAGACTAGAAAATGGCAATTGAATTAAAACATTTATTATATTAAAAAATGTATGAGCATTAGCAATTTGCCTTTGAACATTTCCTGGAGAAATATATTCAACTAAATATTGAACTGGAATTCTTAGAACAGTCATAAATATTATAGTTCCTATTAAATTGAATAGAAAATGAATAAAAGCAGCTCTCTTTGCATTTTTACTTGCTCCTATTCCAGCAATCATAGCGGTTGTTGTTGTCCCAATGTTATCACCAAAAAGAACTCCAAAAGCCTGGTTTATATTAATTGCTCCTTGCATTCCCAATGCTTCCAACAATCCTATTGAGGCAGATGATGATTGAAGTACAGTAGTTAATAAGAATCCGGCTAAAACTCCAATAAATGGGTTATTTAATTTTACAAGTATATTCTTAAACCATTCTTCTTGTGCAAGAGGTTCTAATCCACTACTCATAATAGACATACCTAAAAATAATATTCCAAAACCAATTAATATTTCAGATATATCTTTTTTTCTATCGTTCTTTGCTCTCATCCACATAAAAACACCTATAGCGATAACTAATGGTGCATATTTTGAAATATCAAAAGCAATAATTTGTGCAGTTATAGTAGTCCCAACATTTGCACCTATTATTATTCCAACAGATTGAGCTAAAGTCATAAATCCAGCGTTTACAAAACCTATAGCCATTATAGTAGTAGCAGAACTAGATTGAATAATCATTGTAACAAAAATACCAACCAATACTGCATATATTTTATTTTTTGTTATTGCAGCGATTATTCCTTTCAATCTTTCACCACAAGACTTTTGTAGTCCTGCACCCATTAAATTCATTCCATATAAAAATAAACCTAAACCGCCTAAGACAGAAATGAAAATAGACATATTTCCTCCAAAAATTATAAAAAAAATCAAAATATTAGCTCATATATTATATATAAACTTATCAATAATAGTATACCATAAAATGAAATAAAAATAATATTTATTTCAAACAATTCAATAAATTAATCTTAAAATTTATATAAATAATGAGCTAATCAAAAATTATTATACTCTATTTAATATTATAAAATGCAGATAATCCTAAAAATTTAGAATTTTCTCCAAGTCTGTCCTCAATTCTCAATAATTGATTATATTTACAAATTCTATCAGTTCTAGATGCTGATCCTGTTTTTATTTGACCAGCATTAACAGCAACAGCTAAATCAGCAATAGTTGTATCTTCTGTTTCTCCAGATCTATGAGAAATTACACAAGTATAACCATGAGTTTTAGCAAGCTCTATTGCATCAAGTGTTTCAGTTATTGTTCCAATTTGATTTAATTTAATCAATATTGAATTAGCAATTCCTTTTTCTATTCCCATATTTAATCTTGAGTAATTAGTAACAAATAAGTCATCACCAACTAATTGAACTTTTTTTCCAATTTTTTCAGTTAAAAGTTTCCATCCATCCCAATCATCTTCAGATAATCCATCTTCAATTGAAATAATAGGATATTTTTCAACTAAATCACAATAATAATTTACTAATTCTTCTGAGGAATAAATTTTTCCTTCTCCTTTAAAATTATATTTTCCATTTTCATACATTTCACTTGATGCTACATCCAAAGCTAAAAATATATCTTTTCCTGCTTTATAGCCAGCTTTTTCAATGGCTTCCATAATTGTTTGTAGGGCTTCTTCATTAGAATTTAAATTAGGGGCGAATCCACCTTCGTCACCAACTGCTGTATTATATCCTTTTGACTTTAAAACAGATTTTAAGTTATGGAAAACTTCTGTTCCCATTCTTAGAGCTTCTTTAAATGAACAAGCTCCTGCAGGCATAACCATAAATTCTTGAATGTCTACATTATTATCAGCATGTTCTCCACCATTTAAAATATTCATCATCGGAACAGGTAAAGTTTTTGCGTTAACTCCACCTATATATTCGTAAAGAGGGGTATCTGATTCAATTGCTGCAGCTCTTGCAACTGCCATGGAAACTCCTAAAATTGCATTTGCACCTAATTTTGATTTGTTTTCAGTTCCATCAATTTGAATTAAAGCTCTATCAATTCCAACTTGATCAAAAATATCAAATCCAATCAATTCATCTGCTATAATTTCATTAACATTATTAACTGCATTTAATGTTCCTTTTCCTAAATATCTAGATTTGTCACCATCTCTAAGTTCAACAGCTTCATGTACTCCTGTTGATGCCCCTGAAGGGACAATCGCACTTCCAACTGTACCGTTTTCAGTTGTAACCTCAACTTCAACAGTAGGATTTCCTCTTGAATCTAAAACTTCTCTTGCATAAATTTCAACTATTAAGCTCATAATATTCTCCTTATTATTTATAATTTATTAATGCACAAAAACTAGCACTTTCTAAGCAAGCTCCACCAACTAAAGCACCATCTACATTCTCTTTTTGCATTAAATCTTTTATATTGTTTGGTTTAACACTGCCTCCATATTGAATTCTTATATTTTCAGATAAATTTCCATAAATATCAAATAAAATTTCTCTAATAAATTTAATCATATTTTCAGCATCATCGGAAGATGCAGTTAAGCCTGTTCCTATTGCCCATATTGGCTCATAAGCAATTATTACTTTTTCAATATCAGTTTCACTAATACCTTCTAGAGTATTTCTTATCTGTTTTTCAACAACTTCTTTTTCTACTCCTGAATTTCTTTCTTCAAGAGTTTCACCACAACATAATATTGGAATCAATTTATTTTGTAATGCAGATTTTACTTTTTTATTAATCATTTCATCAGTTTCGTTAAAAATAGTTCTTCTTTCTGAATGCCCTAATATTACATATGACACTCCACAGCTTTTTAACATTAAAGGAGAAATTTCACCTGTAAATGCACCTTTGTTTTCAAAGTACATATTTTGAACCCCTAAACCTACATCAGAACCTTCTAACAGTTTATTAACTTCTGTAACATAAACAAAAGGAACACATACTACTTTCTCAACATTATTATCTAACTTCTCTGATACAATTTCTTTTACTAATTTCTTGGCTTCATCTAAATCTTTATTCATTTTCCAGTTTCCAATAATAACAGGTTTTCTCATACTACCTCCAATTATTTATTATCTATTGAGTCAATTCCTGGTAAAATCTTACCTTCTAAGAATTCTAAAGATGCGCCTCCACCTGTTGAAATATGTGTTATTTTATCTTTATAACCTGATTTTTCAGCAGCAGATGCACTATCTCCTCCACCAATAATACTAATCGCTTCACTTTCTGCAATAGACTTTGCAATTTCAAATGTACCCTTTGCAAAATTTGACATTTCAAAAACTCCCATTGGACCATTCCAAACAACAGTTTTTGCATTATTAATTTCATCTGAAAATAGTTTAACTGTCTTTTCTCCAATATCTAATCCCATATAATCATCTTCTATTGAATCTATATTAACTGTTTTAAATTCAGAATCATTAGAAAATTCTTTACAAACAACCACATCTATAGGTAATAACATCTTAACATTTTTACTTTTTGCTTTTTCAATCAACTCTTTTGCTAAATCAATTTTATCTTCTTCCAATAAACTTTTACCTACTGAATAGCCTAAAGATTTTAAGAATGTAAATGCCATTCCTCCTCCGATTATTATACTGTCTACTTTTTCAATCAAATTTTCAATAACAGTAATTTTATCAGATACTTTTGCCCCTCCTAAAATTGCTACAAAAGGTCTTTCAGGATTAGAAAGCGCTTTTCCCATTATAGAAATTTCCTTTTCCACTAAAAATCCCACAGCTGATGGTAAAAACTTACAAAGTCCAACATTTGAACAATGAGCCCTATGACTTGTACCAAAAGCATCATTTATATATAATTCACCCAGCTCAGCCAATTCTTTAGAAAAATCATCGATATTTTTTGTTTCTTCGTTTCTAAATCTTGTATTTTCTAATAAAGCAACTTCTCCATCTTTTAATTTTAAAACTTCATTTTTTACATTATCATCCACTACTAAATTACTTTGTAAAAATTTAACATCTTTATTTAAAAGTTTAGATAATTCTTTAGCTACTGGTGCTAATGAAAATTCTTTCTTAGCTTCTCCCTTTGGCCTACCTAGATGAGATAATAAAATTATTTTTGCATTATTTTCAATTAAATATTTGATTGTAGGTAATGCTGCTACTATTCTAGCATTATCAGTAATTTTACCTTCTTCTGTTTTTGACATTGGAACGTTAAAATCAACTCTTACAATAACTCTTTTTGAGGTCACTTCTAAATCAGTAATAACTTTTTTATTCATAATTACTCCTTACTATACAATATGAGGTGAAAATCTCCACCTCATATTATTATTAAATAATAAGATTCCAATTTTGGAAATTCTTATTTATAGACTATTTTGAAAGATTAACTAAATATTGGAAAGTACGTATCAAGTTTGCAGTATATGACATTTCATTATCATACCACGCAACTGTTTTAACTAATTGTTTACCATCAACTTCAACTATTCTAGTTTGAGTAGCATCAAATAAAGAACCAAATTTTATTCCTATTACATCTGTAGAAACTATAGGATCTTCAGTATACCCAAATGATTCACTTGATGCTTCTTTCATTGCATTGTTAATTTCTTCAACTGTAACAGTTTTTTCTAAAACTGTTACCAATTCTGTCAATGATCCTGTAGCAACAGGTACTCTTTGGGCAGAACCGTCTAGTTTTCCTTTTAATTCAGGAATAACAAGTCCAATAGCTTTAGCTGCGCCTGTTGTATTTGGAACTATATTTATTGCAGCAGATCTAGCTCTTCTCATATCACCTTTTCTATGTGGAGCATCTAAAGTATTTTGGTCGCCTGTATATGCATGAATAGTAGTCATAATACCTTGAACAATTCCAAATTTATCTTGTAAAACTTTAGCCATTGGTGCTAAACAGTTAGTAGTGCAAGAAGCTCCTGATAAAATTTGTTCTGTTCCATCCAATATGTCATGATTTACACCATAAACTACTGTTTTCATGTCACCTTTCCCCGGTGCTGATATAATTACTCTTTTAGCACCAGCATCAATATGGAATTGTGCTTTTTCCTTTGCAACAAAGAAACCTGTACATTCTAATACAACATCTATATCTAATTCTTTCCAAGGTAAATTCTTAGGATCTGCATCTGAGAAAACTTTTATTTCTTTCCCATCTATAGAAAAACATCCTTCTTTTACAATTACTTCTTTTTCAAATCTTCCTTGAGTTGAATCATATTTTAACAAATGAGCTAACATATTTGCATCTGTTAAATCATTTATAGCTACTACTTCAACTCCTTCCAAATCGTGCATTAATCTAAATGCCAATCTACCTATTCTTCCAAAACCGTTAATCGCAACTTTCATTTCGATTCCTCCTTAAAATTTTATAAAAAGCTTTCGCTTATAATATATTTAAAATCTTTTTAGCTGATTCTTTATCTGTAACTAAAGTCATATCTTTTCTAATGTTACAAATAGAAATAATCGCCTTATACTTTTCTCCATAACCCGCAATTGCAATTACTTCTTTAATCTTTAAATACTGATCCATATCTAATCCTATAGTATTCGAACTATACACAATGTTTCCACTAATATCAAAGTAATTTCCAAATGCTTCACTAACTGCATTTTTTTCATTTAATATTTTTATTTCATCTTCAGTTAATGAACGTCTTTTTGCCATAGCATCAGATCGTCCAATACCAAAAACTAATACATTTATCTTATTTAAATATTCAATTAGCGTTTTTACTTCTTCTAAGTCCTTTAATCTATCAAATGTTAAATCATCTAAATAATCTGGTAAAAAAGTTCCGAAAAAATTTGCCCTAAGTTTTTTTGATAAATTATTAGCCACAACATTTGACTGGTATTCTAAGCCATTACCTAAACTTCCTCTAGCAGGTATAACAGCAATTTTATCATATGATTTTTTAACATTCATTATATCTACAAATGTTTTAACTGTTGTACCTCCTGATATTCCAATTACATCATTCTCAGAAATTGTATTTAAAAAATACTCCGCTGCAACCTTTGCAATTTGTTCCTTTCCCAAAGATTCATCACCAAACGAATCACTAACTATAACTTTTTTTATTCCTAATTTTAGCTTTAACTTATCTGCAATATCTTGGTTTTCATTAAAATTATTAACCAAATCTCTAAGTTCTATTAACATAGACTCTCCAAGATCAGTTATAAAAGTTCCGGATTTAATTACCTCAACAAACTTTTCTTCAGTAAAAAATTCTAATTCATTTCTTACTAGGCGCTCTCCAACACCTAAATATGACGAAATATTTCTTCTCCCGACAGGGGCATTCATGGAAATGTATTCTAGAATTTTATATCTAAAAACAAATTTTTCAATCAAATCTGGAACAAACTTTTTTAAATAATCTATATCATTCATTTTTGTCCCGTTATATACTATTTGTCCCTATATTTATTTTTTCCCATAATTTTACAATCTTTATGTTATGATTATACTATTATTTAATAAAAAATGCAATAAAAAAATAATAAAATTTTATAATTTTAAGTTATAATTATACTATTCATACAATGATTGATCTGTTAAAATTAAAGGCCCATCTTTTGTAATAACAAAAGTATGTTCATATTGACAAGAAAGTCCTCCATCAATTGTTCTAGCTGTCCAGCCATCATCATCAATTGTACATCTCCAGTCACCTGTATTAATCATAGGTTCAACTGTTATTACCATACCTTCAACAAGTCTAACACCTTTTGTTGCAGTAATATAATGAGGAACTTGTGGATCTTCGTGCATTTCAGCACCAATTCCATGTCCACAAAAATCTCTGACTATGGAATATCCTTTGGGCTCAACATAATTTTGAATCGCCTTTCCTATATCAACAATTCTATTTCCTATTATTGCTGCATTAATACCCTTATACATTGCTTCTTTTGTTACTTCCATAAGATTTTTAACTTCATCTGAAACTTCACCAACAGCATAACTCCAAGCACTATCTGATAAATATCCATTTAAATCTACAACCATATCTACAGTTATCAAATCACCAGATTTTAACACTTGTTTGCTTGGAAATCCATGGCAAATTACGTCGTTAACAGAAGTACATGTTGCATAAGGATATCCGTGATATCCTATTTGTTTAGGTTTTGCTCCATGTTTTAACATAAAATCATGACAAAATTTATCTATTTCTAAAGTTGTAATACCAGGTTTTATGATATCTCTCAAACCAATATGAATTTTTGACAAAATTTCCCCTGATTTTTTCATACCTTCTATTTCATGTTTACTTTTTATTGTTATCATAATTATCTCCTTGTTTTTTATAAACTATAAACAATTTTTATTAAATATAAATATTATATAAATATAAATATTTATATTTCACAACAAAAAGACATACCAAAAAGTATGCCTTTATTTATTAATCTTCTAATTTTATATATGGAACACCTGCTGAAGATGGCCCCTTTGATTTTCCTACAAAGAAAATGAGTACTAATAATGTACTAATATATGGTACCATTGGCAAAATTGATTCAGGAATATTAATATTCAAACTTGGTAATAAAATTGCTAACTCTTGAGCTGCTCCAAAGAATAAACATGCTCCCAAAACACCATATGGTTTCCATTTTCCAAAAATAACTGCTACTAATGCTATAAAACCATGTCCAGAAACTAAAGACTGTGAAAAATTTGATACAGTAGCTAAACTCATAGTTGCGCCACCAAAACCAGCTAACAATCCAGATATTATTACAGCAAAATATCTATATAAATAAACATTTACATTTAGAGTTTCTGCAGCTTTAGGATGTTCGCCTACTGCGATTAATCTTAACCCAAATTTAGTTTTATATAAGTAAATTGACATTAATATAACTAAAGCTATAGCTACATAAGTTGTAACATATTGTCCTAGAATTTTATCTATAAAATCAACACCTGTTAAATTATCAAATATTTTTAACATTTTTCCTTCACCTTCGGCAACAGGAATAGTTTGTTTTGCTCCATCAAACAAAAGTGAACATATAAATAAAGCCACACCAGGTCCAATAAAGTTAATAGCAATACCAGAAACAACTTGATCCGCCCCAAATGTTATACTAACAATTGCGTGGATAAGTGCTACTAGAGATGCTGCGATACCTCCTGCTAAAAATCCTAATAATGCACTTTTTGTAAAATATCCTACTGCAGCGCCTGCAAAAGCACCTATAGTCATCATGCCTTCTAATCCGATATTTGTAACACCTGCTTTTTCTGTAAACATTCCACCTAAAGCAGTAAATAATAATGGAGTAGCAAATAATAATGTATCAGATATAAATAAAGCTATTTTTAATAAACTCATTACTTTTTACCTCCAACTTTCTTAAATTTACTTGAAATGATTTTTATAACTAAAGGCATCGAAATAAATAAAACAATTATACCTATAATAATTTGCACAATTTCATAAGGAACTCCAAGTAGTTGTTGAACCCTAAATCCGCCTCTTTTTAAAACACTAAAAAAGAAACCGGAAAATATTGACCCAATAGGATGACTGTTAGCTAAAAGTGCAACAGACATGGCATCAAAACCATTACCTTCAGCTACAGTTAATCTTGCAACATTTCCTGCAAACCCTAAAACTTTTACAGCTCCTGCAACCGCACATAGTGCACCTGATAATCCCATTGATAATACAAGATTCTTACCAACGTTTATACCACCAAATTCTGCAGCATTTGGATTTAATCCAACTGCTTTTAGTTCATATCCTTTGGATGTTTTATTTAATAAATAATAAACTAAAAATGCTAAAATTATTGCCAATATAATTCCAAAATTTATATCAGCAGAAAAGAAATCTTTTACGAAAGGAATAGAAGAATTTCTTAATCCTTGAAACATTTTTATACTTGCTGTAGATTGAATATCGTTTGAAGTTTGTCCAGTTTCATTATAAAACTTTCCAAATGTCACTACTAAATTTGAAAAATATAAAGCTATCCAATTTAACATAATTGTTGTAATTACTTCATGAACGCCAAACTTTGATTTAATCCAACCTGCAAATCCACCCCAAGCCATTCCTGCCAAAGCAGCTAGTATAATACAAACTATTGGATGAATAATTGGAGGTAATTTTAAAAAGTATCCAAAAAATGCAGCTGTCAAAGAACCAATTATAAATTGACCTTCAGCTCCAATATTAAATGCTCCAGTTTTAAACGCTAGCGAAACTCCAATACTTCCTATGATTAATGGAACTGCATCAACTAATGTTCTAGCAAAAAATTTTGGTCTTGAAAAAGTAGTTTCTATCATTATTTTATAATAATTAATAGGATTAAATCCTGCTATCATAATAACCATAGAACCTACAACAAATCCGATTAATACAGAGAATAAAAGTAATAGTATTTTTTTTCTACTATTCATTATTAATAACACCTCCCGCCATCATAAGTCCTAATTCATTTTCGTTGGCATCTTTTGCTAATTTTTCCCCAACAATATTGCCTTTGTAGATAACAGCTATTCTATCAGATAAATCCATTACTTCGTCTAATTCAAAGGAAATTAATAATACAGCTTTTCCTTTATCACGTTGCTCTACAATATATTTATGGATTATTTCAATAGCACCAACATCTAGTCCTCTTGTAGGTTGTGCAGCTATCAATAAATCAGGATTGTTATCAATCTCTCTTGCTAAAATTACTTTCTGTTGATTTCCACCAGAAAGTCCTCTGGCAGTAGCATGAATATCATTTGGTCTTATATCAAATTTATCAATCATCTTTTGTGTATATGATTCTATCTCTTTAAAATTTAATATACCTTTTTTAGAAAAAGGAGCTTTACCTCTTTTTTCTAAAATCATATTTTCTGATACTGAAAAATCTAGCACTAAACCATGTTTATGTCTATCCTCAGGAATTGTACTGATTCCACTTTCAATAATTTCATAAACTGATTTATTAGTTATATCTTTACCAAGGATGGTAATATTCCCTGACTCAACTTTTCTAAGGCCTGTAATAGCTTCAATAAGTTCTGATTGACCATTTCCGTCAACTCCAGCAATACCTAAAATTTCACCTTTTCTTACATTAAGACTCAAGCCTTTTAAAGCTGGTAAATATCTATTATTAAGAACATTAATATCTTTGATATCTAATACAATCTCACCAATTTCGTTATCTTTTTTATTTACACTAAAACTAACTTCTCTACCAACCATTTTCTCAGCTAACTCTTTTTGTGATGAGTTAGCAACAGTAACTTTATCAATAAACTTTCCACGACGAATAATAGTACAATAATCTGCCATTTTTTTAATTTCATCTAATTTATGTGTAATTATTATGATAGATTTTCCTTCATTTCTTAAATTATTACAGATATTAATAAATTCTTCAATTTCTTGAGGAGTTAATACCGCTGTAGGTTCATCAAAAATAATTATTTCGGCACCTTTATATAATGCTTTTAAAATTTCAACTTTTTGTTGAGAACCAACTGTAATATCTTGAATTTTTTCATCTAAGTCTATATTGAATCCATATTTTTCAATTATAGAAAGTACTTTTTTACGTGATTTATCAAGATCAATAAGTAAACCTTTAGTATCCTCCGTTCCTAATACAATATTTTGAATAACACTAAAAGGTTCTATCAACATAAAATGTTGGTGAACCATACCAATACCATTCTCAACTGCTATTTTTGGTGTCATATTTGTATATCGTTTGGAATTAATAAAAATTTCTCCAGAATTTGGTGAATATAACCCATAAAGTATATTCATTAAGGTAGTTTTTCCAGCACCATTTTCTCCCAACAGAGCATGTATTTCTCCCTTTTTTAATTCAAAGTCTACTTCATCTAAAACTTTATTTTTTCCAAAAATTTTAGTGATGCCCTTCATAACTACTATACTGTCATTAGTTTTGCAATCAGACAAGTCAAAGCCCTCCTCTAAATTGTTTGTATTTTTTATACCATTACTAAATATTATACAATAAAAACTATCTTAATACAAGAAATAAAAATGTAAATTTCATAAAAAACTATATAAAATTTACTATTATTTTAATAGCATTATAATAATTATTTGAACTAATCAACAAATACAGACCCATATTTCTCACCATTAATCTTAATTAAACAATTGTTTGATGTTTCATTAATAATAATACTTTCTATTAATTTATAGTTTTCTTTTTTAATTGATAAATTGATTTTTACTTTTTCTAAATACTCTATATTTAGTACATCTAAACCTAAATTATTTATAATGTTCTCAATTTTTCCCCAATAAACATAGTCTAATACAATATCCAAATCATAAAAAAGTTCTTTTTTAACAATTTTTGACTTTTCTAGTACTCCAACTATTGATTTTGTATATGCTCTAACAAGGCCGCCTGCACCTAATAAAATACCACCAAAATATCTTGTAGAAACTACTAAACAATTAGTTAAATCTTTTTTTCGGAGCACTTCAAGCATTGGAATTCCCGCAGTTCCTGATGGCTCACCATCATCTGAATATTTTTGTATTAACTTATCCACTCCAATAATATATGCAAAACAATTATGCGTAGCATCTTTATATTTCTCTCTTATTTTTAAAATATATTTTTCAGCCTCATCAACACTTTCTATATAGAAAGAATGGCCAATAAACTCTGATTTATTAATAATGAAACTATACGATTGATTACTATGAATGCTTAAAAATGCTTCGTTATTTTTCATTTACTTCATATCCTTTATATATTAAATAGTCTTCTGGTTTTAAAAAGACTTCCAAAAAACAGCCATTTGCAATATGCTCAATAAATTTCGGTGAATAATTATTTAAAATATTACTCAAAATTTTCTGACTATCATAAGGAATTAACAGCCTTGTTTTTACTAATGATGAAAATAGTTTTTTCTCAATTTCGTTTAAAAGTATAATAATATCTTCATCACTTTTTGCGCTAATAAAAACTTTATCTTCAATATTTGCATATTCTAATTTAATATTTTCATCAGTTATTTTATCTAATTTATTGAAAACATAAATTAATTTTTTATCGTTACATTCAAGTTTTTTTATCATATCATTTGTTATTTTTATTTGTTCATCAACATTTCTATTTGAGATATCAATAACATGTAAAATTAAATCAGAGTATTTTATTTCTTCAAGTGTTCCTTTAAAACTTTCAACTAAATTATGTGGAATATCAGAAACAAAACCTACAGTATCTACATACATTACTTTTGAACCATTTAAAAGTAATCCTTCTCGCACAAATGTATCTAATGTAGCAAACAACATATCCTTAACAAAAACTTCTTTAATTTCAGAATTTTCATCTTTTCCATATGAAATTAACTTATTTATTAAAGTTGACTTCCCAGCATTTGTATATCCAACAAGAGAAATAATTGGCTCTATTGAATTAATTCTCTTTTTTCTAATTTCATTTCTATTTTTCTCAATCTCTTTAAGTTGCAAAGTGATATTTGATATTTCTCTATTTATAGTTCTTCTATCCAATTCAATTTGTTGTTCGCCAATTCCTTTACCACCAATTCCTCCCTGCTGTCTAGAAAAACCACTTCTAAGTGCAGATAATCTTGGTAATGTATATTTTAGTTTTGCAAGTTTAACTTGAAGTTTAGCCTCTTTCGTTCTTGCTCTTTCGCTAAAAATATCTAAAATTAAATTAGTCCTGTCAATAACCCTAATACCTATAATTTCTTCTAGGTTTTTTACTTGAGAGCCTGTCAATTCATTATTAAAAACTACAAATTCAGCATCCAATTTTTCGCAATAGTCTTTAATTTCATTTACTTTTCCTTTCCCAACGTAAAAAGCCTTATCGATATATGACTTTTTTTGAGTCAAACTTAAAACTACTTCTCCATCTAAAGCTTCAACTAATTTTTCTAATTCATTAACTTTATCTTCTAAAGTTTTTTCATCCATATCTATATTTACAGTAACTGTAATAACTTTTTTATTCATAAGAACTCCTTAATTAATACTAAGTTTAATTGTATCATAAATTAATATATAAAAACAAATAAGAACCCCACCCTTCCACGACGCTTTGAATCGGGTAAGTTCCCGGGAACCTTGTTGTTTCACAATAAAAAAGCACACTGAAAAGAGTGCACTTACTTAAAATATTTTACTTTCATTTTTAAAGAAGAAAACTTCTCCAAATTTTCTATTTAATTCTGTTGATATGGTCAGAGCAAGTCTTACATCTGGAATAAAACTACCATTTTCTATTGAAACTATCATTTCAGTTGAAACACCTATTAAAATAGCTAATTCTCTTTGAGAAAGTTCACTTTCAACTCTAAATTTTTCAACATTATTCTTTTCAGATAATTTTCTATTCATAAGATCACCCCTTTTTTAGTAAAACTTAAAATATAGTTTTAATTACAAGTTATATTATGTTTTTATTCTATCATTAAAAGCTTTAAAAGTCAATTTATTAATGTATATCTTAATTATATTTTGTAGTATTAATTAATTTATATTTAAAAAGATTTTTATAAAACATAAAATATGATATAATGTATTTGAATAAATTATATAAATTTTTTTAATAGGAGGAGATATATGAATTTAAAAGAAAATTCTTTGGAAAAAAGCAAAAATATAGCTAATGAACTACGAATTGCATTAGAAGAAAAAAACATTTTTCATTTAAGAGATATAATTTACGACACAAATGAAGTAACTCTTGCAAATATTTTTGAAGAATATTTTGATATAAAAGAAATTCTATTTATGTTTAAAGTTATAAAAAAAGAAAAAACTGCTGAAATTTTTGCTTATCTTCCTCAAAATATGAAGCAACAAGTAATAAATGGTCTACAAGATCATGAAATAAAAGTTATGTTGGACTATATGTTTACAGATGATATAAGTGATTTTTTAGAAGAACTTCCAGCAAATATTGTTAAAAGAGTCCTTAACTCAGCTTCTAATCAAAGAAGAAGTGAAATTAATATGATTTTAAACTTCAAAGAAAATAGTGCTGGTTCTGTAATGAGTACTGATTATGTTGAACTTGATCCAGAGATTACAGCTGATGAAGCACTAAAAATGATTAAAGATAAAGAGAGACTTGCTGAAACTATTTCTTATTGTTATATAACTAATGATCAACATATACTTTTAGGCTTTGTTTCAATGAAAAGTATATTACTTGCTTCTTCAAATACTCTAATTTCTGATATTATGGAAACAGATGTTATATCTGTAGAATGTGACGAAGATCAAGAAGAAGTAGCAAAAATATTTACTAAATATGATTTATTGGTACTTCCTGTTGTAAATGATCAACATAGGCTAATTGGGATTATAACTATTGATGATGTATATGATATTATTCAAGAAGAAGTTACAGAAGACTTACAAAAAATGGGTGGTATTACACCAATAGAAGGATCTTATATAAATATGTCTATAATTGAAATGGTAAAAAGTAGAATAACTTGGCTTTTAATACTTATGATTTCTGCAACAGTATCTGGATTTATTCTAGCTAAAAATACCGACTTAACTTTAAAATTTCCTTCTTTAGTAATTTTTATTCCAATGCTTATGGATACTGCAGGAAATGCTGGAAGTCAATCTAGTGCGATGGTCGTTAGAGGTATTGCTGTAGACAATTTAAGTATTAGTGATTTTAAATATGTAATAAAAACAGAATTTTTAAATTCCTTGATTTTAGGTGCAATATTGTTTACTGTAAATATATTAAGAATTTTAATTTTTATGCCAAATATTTCTATTTCTATAGCAATCTTAATTTCAGGAACGATTTATATAATTATAACTATTGCAAATTTAATTGGTGGAATTTTACCATTGTTGGCAAGTACTCTTAAGCAAGATCCCGCTTCTATGAGTGGACCAATTCTGACTACCGTTTGTGATGCAATATCACTTACTGTATATTTTGCTCTTGCTTCTTTGTTTTTAGGGGGTAGAATTTATGGAATATAACTTTTTAGAATATAGTAAAGAACAATTATCTTCTCTACTTCCTGAATTAATAAAAGAGAAAAAAGTATTATTAATAAGAGAAATTTTTGATGAATATAATATAGTTGATTTAAGTGAAATATTTAGTGAATTAGAACTTGATGAAGCAATTTTTGTTTTTAAAATTTTACCAAAGGATATTTCCGCTGAGTTATTTACTTATTTAGATCCACTACATCAAGAAAGATTAATTTCAGCTCTATCATCTATGGAAGTAAAAGGCATTTTAGATAATATGTTTAGTGATGATATAATAGATTTTCTTGAAGAAATGCCTGCTAATGTTATTAAATATATTTTAGATAATGTACCATCAGAGCACCGAAAGGAAATTAATACTCTTTTAAGTTATGAAGAAAATACAGCTGGGTCAGTAATGAGTACTGACTTTGTTGAACTTTTTGAAGAAGATACAGTTGAAGAAGCAATAAAAAAAATAAAAGAACAAGCTGAAATTGCGGAAACTGTAAATGTCTGCTTTGTTATAGATAAAAGAAGAGTTTTAGTCGGCATAGTAAATTTACGAGATATTATTATTGCAAAAAATGATAAATTGATATCAGAAATAATGGATAAAAATATTCACTATGTTTATACAAATACAGACCAAGAAGAAGTTGCTTATTTATTAAGTAAATATGACCTAACAACTATTTGTGTATTAAATGATCAAAATTGCTTAATTGGAATTGTTACTGCTGATGATGTTTTGGACATTTTAAATGAAGAAGCAACCGAAGATATCCATAAAATGAGTGGTATTGTTCCTACTGATGGATCTTACTTAAAAACAGGAATTAAGGAAATGGTAAAATCAAGAATATCCTGGCTTTTAATTTTAATGATTTCTGCAACTTTTACAGGATATATTTTACAATATTTTGAAGATAAACTTAGTGCATTAGCCATCTTATCAGCATCAATTCCTATTATAATGTCAACTGCTGGTAATGCTGGAGCACAAAGTTCAACTATGGTAATTAGAGGAATAGCTGTAGATGATTTAAACATTAAAGATTTTTTTATTGTTCTAAAAAAAGAATTATCTGTTGGGCTACTTTGTGGATTAATATTATTTATTACTAATTTTATTAGATTATATATTTTTGGATCTAAAAGTACAACTTTTGCAATAAGTTTTGTTGTTAGTCTTACCATAGCAATTTCGCTAATTTCTGCAAATTTAGCGGGTGGAGTACTTCCATTAATTGCAAAAAAACTTAAAATGGACCCAGCAAGTGCCGCTGCACCTCTTATAACAACTATTGTAGACGCAACTAGTTTAATAATATATTTTATGCTAGCTATAGCTATTTTAAAAATTTAGTATTTGATATTAAAAAGTGTAGATGAAATAATAGAACATCTACACTTTTTTTACATTTATATAAATTTTTTAACTATAAATTAACACAATACATAACAACCTTTCCTAAAATGCTGAATTCATCATCTTTTGAAAACTTAAAATCTGTAAATGAATGATAAGTAGAACAAGGCCTAAAAATTATATCTTCCCCATCTCTGAAAAATAACTTTAAACTATATTCCCCATTTTCAGAAAAGACTACAATATCTTCATCTTCTAAATTATAAATAGGATAATTTAGTTTAACCGCAATGTAACTTCCATTTGGTATCACTTTATTCATACTCTCTCCATTAACATGCATTATGAGAATATCATCGTCATTTGCATAAGGTCCCATAACTGAATCACTTATTTCTATCTTCTCAAGTTCAACATCATAATTAGGACCATCAGGTAATCCTGCAGAAACCCCATAAGGTAAATAATTATATACTGATGCCTTTGTTGAATTAGGAGAATTTGAATAGTGCTCCCATCCTAAAATTTCTATTGGACTTGAATTATAGATTTCCGCTAACTTCAATAATCTATCTATTGGAATATTTGTTATTATATCATTTTCATACTTAAATAAATTTTGTTTACTTGTGCCAATAAGTTCTCCTGCATCTTGCAGTGTAAGATTAGCTTTTTGTCTAAGTTCTTTTAATCTTTCTCCTGTTGTCATACTATCACCTCTACTATTCTACAATAATTATACAACAAAATAACTTAAAAAGCAATTTATTTTATATTTTTTTAAATTTTTCTTAAAAAGTATCTTGACAAGTTATTTTTTGTGTTGTATAATAAAAGTAACTTAAAAAGTGATTTATTAATTGGAGGAAAGAATTATGCAAAAAAGAAAAAATAGAAATTCAGAGTTTAATACTCTAGAAATGCTTAAATTACTGTTAACTTTTACAACTTTCACTTTATCATGTTTTTTTATGATAATGTATGGAGTAACTGGAAAGTTGATTTAATATAAATTATAAATTATAAATTATTAAGGAATAATTTTATATTCTATTAAAAGTTGAGTAATACTGGATTAAAAAACATCTTATATTGAGATGTTTTTTTATTTTTGATATAATTTAATTATAAAAATTTGTTAGGAGTATTTTATGAATAATTATGATATTATTTTAGCTAGTAATTCACAAAGGAGAAAAGAGCTTTTAAAATTCATATATAAAGAATTCAAAGTAATTCCTGCTAATATTGATGAGAGAAATTTAGAACATCAGTTTTTAAGTAGGACATCTAAAGATAACAAGTCAAAATTTAGCAAATTATGTGATATACTATCATTTGAAAAATGTAAAGATGTAGCTAAAGATTACAAGAGTGCTTTAATTATTTCAGCAGATACAATTGTTTATGATGATATGTATTTGTTTGGAAAGCCAAACAATTATGAAGAAGCAAAATATATGTTAGAATATTTATCTGGAAAAGAACATATCGTCCAAACCTCAGTTACAATATACTTTAATAATACTTTCTCAACATTTTTAGAAAAAAGTTATGTATCATTTTATGACTTGGACGAAATTCAAAAAGAAACAATTGAATCATACATTAAAAATGAAAATCCATATGATAAAGCTGGTGGATATGGAATACAAGATGGTGCTAGTCTTTTAATAAAACATATAAATGGTGATTATTTTAATATTGTTGGGCTTCCTATTTCAAAATTAAATAGAAAATTATTAGAAATCGTATCGTAAAAAATCTAGTGAATAAACACTAGATTTTTTACTTTTTATATTATATTTTTCAATCACACATATCATCATTAGGATTATAGAATATATTTCTCATTTTTAAGAGTTTTCCATTTTCTTGTGGAATAAATTCTCCAATTCCAATAAAAATATTATCACAGTATATTTTAAATATTCCTTCTTGTTCAATATTAAATATTTTTCTAAGCCCATTTGAAATATGCTTAAAATATTTTTTATCAAAATTTATGCTTTCATATTCAAAAACATCTTCTACCTTAATCAATGAATTTTTTAATTGCATTTCATCAAAGTTTTTGAGTCGTTCTAATGATAAAGCATTTTCAATTGAAAATATTCCATATTTACTTCTACATAGAGAACTCATATAAGCAAAATTATCTGTATCTGATGCAATGTCATTAAATAACGTGCGGATATATGTTCCTTTTGAGCAGTTTACTTCAAAACGTATTTTATTATCATAAAAATTTAGAATTATAAGAGAATAAATTTCAGCCTCTCTTTTTTCTCTTTCTACTTCAATTCCTAATCTTGCATATTCATATAATCTTTTTCCATCTTTTTTTAAAGCAGAAAACATTGGTGGTGTTTGCAAAATTGTTTTGTTATCATATCTTTTTATAACTCCAAAAAACTGATTTTTATCTAAATTTATTTCTTTAGAATTAAGACTTTCACCCCAAATATCTAAAGTATCAGTTTCAATTCCCAGAGTCATTTCTCCAACATAACATTTCCCCATACTTTGAATATATTCAACAATCTTTGTAGCATTACCAATAGCTATGGGTAAAACACCTGTTGCATTTGGATCAAGTGTACCGGCATGTCCGACCTTTTTGGTCTTATATATTTTTCTAACAATATTTACTACATCCCTACTTGTAAATCCTTTTGGTTTATAGACATTTATTATACCATTAAAACTCATTAGGATACTCACTTTTTAATTTTTCTAAAAATAAATTAACAACTGTATTAAAATCTCCATCTATAATACAACCAGCTGCTCTTGTGTGCCCTCCACCGTTAAAATGACTACATACCTTAGAAACATCTACAAAATCTTTACTTCTTATGCTACCTTTAAATAAGTTTTCTTTCATTTCTTTAAATAGAATAGAAACTTCAAATCCATTAATATCTCTATAATAATTTACAACATCATCAACCATATCCATTGTTAAATCGGTACCTTCAAAATCAGATTCGAACATTCCTATTACTGCAACTTTATTGTCAAAATATAATTTCGCTCTATTTATTAATTTATTTTTTAGCATTTCAACTTCAAAAATATTATTTTGATAAAGTTTTTTATAAATATAGTCTTTATCTGCACCTAAATCATAAAGATTAGCACATACTCTTAAAGTAGAAGAGGTAGATGATTCATATAGAAATCTATATGTATCAGTATTAATTCCTACTAATAGAGCATTCGCTATATTTTTTGAAATTTTAAAATCAAATTCTTTGAATAAATTATAAACTATTTCACAAGTTGAACTCATATTAGGAAATACATAGTTTAAGTCTCCAAAATAATCATTAGTCTTATGATGATCTATATTTATAGTTTTTTTAACTCTTTTTCTAAAAAGTTCACCAATATCTCCAGGTCTATCTATCTCACCACAGTCAACATAAATTAATAAATCTAAATCTTGTTCTGCAGTTTCTATAATATTATCAATAGTATCAAGAAATAACAAGTTTTTTGGAAAATCATCTACTTTTATTCCAAAAATATTTTTCTCCAAATTCTCTCTTATTCCAAGTATTACAGATATTGTAGAGCCTATATTATCTCCATCAGGATTTTTGTGAGAAATAACTCCAATATTTTCAGATGATTTAATTAAGTTTAAAATTTCTTCAGTGCTATTGTTCTTCTTCATCAACATTACCATATAATTCTCTCTTTTCTCTATCCTCTTTTGAAACTTTTATTATTAATTCATTCATTAAAGCTGCTTTTTCAAAAGATTCATCCAACTTAAAAATTAATTTTGGAGTATGTCTTAAATCTAAAGCATCTGCAATTCTTTTTTTCATATATCCAGTTGCACTTTCTAAACCCTTCATAATTTTATCTTTAGTTTTTTCATCTCCAAAAATACCTATGCTAACGTAACAAATACCTAAATCATTTGTTACGCTAACTTTTGTTATATTTGTTATTGATGGATTTATTCTATTATCTTTAATTCCATTATATATAGCATCTGATAAAACTCTATTAATTTCAGATTCTATTCTCCCAAGTCTTTTTGTATTCATAAAAAACCTCTATCTTTCAACTTCCTTGTCAATATAAGCTTCAATTATATCAGTTTCTTTTAAATCATTATAATTTGCAATTCCCAATCCACCTTCATATCCAGTTAAAAGTTCTTTTGCATCGTCTTTAAATCTTTTCAATGAACTAATTTCTCCTTCATGTAAGATTATTCCATCTCTAAGAAGTCTGACTTTTGCATTTCTAGTAACTTTACCATTTAATACATAAACTCCAGCTACAGTACCTATTCCTGGAACTTTAAATGTTGCTCTAACTTCAGCTCTACCAATTACTTCTTCAACAAAAGTAGGAGCTAACATTCCTTTTACAGCTAATTTAATATCTTCAATTGCATCATATATTACTCTATATGTTCTGACATCAACATTTTCATGTCTAGATAAGTCGATTGCTCCTTGTGATGGTCTAACATTAAATCCAATTATTATAGCATTACTTGCAGCAGCTAACATTACATCAGATTCATTGATTCCTCCAACAGCACCGTGGATTATATTAACTTTAACTTCTTCATTACTCAATTTTTCTAAAGAATTTTTAACTGCATCAACAGTTCCTCTTACATCAGTTTTAACAATAATTTTAATTTCTTTTAAATTACCATCTTGAATCTTATCAAATAAATCATCAAGTGATACTTTACTTCCTGAAGCAATCATATTTTCTTTTTGAACATTTATAATTCTTTGAGCATATCCTCTAGCTGTTTTTTCATCCTTAACTGCATATATAAAACTTCCAGCTTCTGGTACTTCTGAAAGTCCTAAAATAACGGCTGGCATTGAAGGTGTAGCCTTCTTAATTTTCTTTCCTTTATCATCAAACATAGCTCTAATTCTTCCTGTAGAAGTTCCTGAAATAACTATATCTCCAGAATTTAAAGTACCTTTTTGTACTAAAATTGTCGCTACTGGCCCTCTTCCTTTATCAAGCTGTGCTTCAATTACAGTTCCAATAGCCATTCTATTTGGGTTTGCTTTTAATTCTTCAACTTCAGCAACCATTAATACCATTTCTAATAATTCATCAATTCCTTCTCCAGTTTTTGCTGATACTGGCATAGTAATTACATCTCCACCCCAGTCTTCAGGTAATAATCCATTATCTGCAAGTTCAGTCTTTACTCTTTCAGGATTAGCTCCTTCTTTATCTATTTTATTGATGGCTACTATAATTGGTACTCCAGCATCTTTTGAATGATTAATTGCTTCAATAGTTTGAGGCATAACTCCATCATCTGCAGCAACTACAAGAATAGAAATATCAGTAACTTTTGCTCCTCTAGAACGCATTGCTGTAAATGCTTCGTGCCCAGGAGTATCTAAAAATACTATTTTACTATTATTAATATTTACTGTATAAGCTCCTATATGTTGTGTAATCCCACCAGCCTCTTGAGATGTAACTTTAGACTTTCTAATATAATCTAACAAAGAAGTCTTACCGTGGTCAACATGACCCATTACTGTTACAACAGGAGGTCTTGTTACTAAATCTTCTTTTTTATCTTCATAATCTAATGATAAAATTTCATTTTCTTCAGTTATTTCAGGTGTTTCTAATACAACTGTTTTTCCAAACTCTTCTGCAATCAAACTTGCACAGTCAAAATCAATTTCTTGATTAAGCCCAGCCATTATACCTAAAGCAATTAGCTTTGAAATAACTTGAGAACTATTAACTCCTAAACTTTCAGAAAAATCTTTAACTGTAATACTTTCAGGAATTTTAATTTCTCCAACATTTTCTACCTTATTTTCAAATTCTAAGTCACTATCACTTTTAGTTTTATGGTTTGCTTTATTCTTCTTTTTAGTAGGTTTTAAAATAAGATTAGGATTTCTATCTTCTCTCATTTTATGTTCATTTAATGACTTATTTTTTTTGTTTTTTTCTTGACCTTGTAAATGTGTTTTTCTAGCATCTCTCTTTTCTATTGCTGGATCTACTTCTACAACATCATCTAAAAACTCTCTATTCCTATCGTCGAATTTTTTTCCAAAATCTTTTTTATCCTTACTAAAGTTTCTATTGTCTTTATTGTATCCATCTCTTTTATCTTTATTATAAGGTCTATTATCTTTATTGAAATTTTGCTTTTTATCCTTATTATAAGCATCTTTTTTGTCTTTACCAAAATTTCTATTATCTTTATTATAAGAATCTTTTTTATCTTTATTAAATGACTTACTATCTTTATTGAAATTTTGCTTTTTATCCTTATTATAAGCATCTTTTTTGTCTTTACCAAAATTTCTATTATCTTTA